>JAFGSF010000014.1 GCA_016934745.1 Candidatus Aminicenantota bacterium
ATTAAAATCATAGTGAAAATCCCCAGGGGGGATACTTTCACTAGATGATTTTAACGGATTACAGGGCTAATTAAAATCATAGTGAAAGTACGGAGAGGGTGGGATTCGAACCCACGGTCCGGGTTAACCCCGGACAACTGCTTAGCAGGCAGCCCTGTTCGACCACTCCAGCACCTCTCCATATCTGCCGAGGAGGGGACTCGAACCCCTACAGACTTACGCCCACAAGCACCTCAAGCTTGCGTGTCTACCAATTCCACCACCCCGGCGTGCTTCCGGCAAATAAGTCCTCTATGAAAATGGGACCGTCAGTAAAAACTTAATCGCTTATTTCCCGGGGTTCTCTGGCACCGGCACAGTGGGGGTGTCCGTTCCCGGTTTCAGCGGCTGTGAGCTCTGGGTTTTGGCTACGGGCTTTTCCTGGTCCAGAACCGACCCGGATCTGTTTTTATGGGCTGCCAGCACTTGCAACAGCAGTGAAGTCACCATGAACAGAACCGCCAGCGTGGTGGTGATTTTGGACAGGAGCGAAGCGGCACCGCGCGGTCCAAAGGTTGACTGGCTGCCATAACCACCGAAAGCACCAGCCAAATCAGCACTTTTCCCGCTCTGCAGCAAAACCACTATAATCAGAAAAAAGCAAACCAATATATGAAAAAAAAGTAAAATGCCTTGCAAGTTTCCTCCTACTTATCAAGAAGTTGTATACAGCTATGAATTATAGCAGAAAATTGTTCAACTTTCAAGGATGCGCCACCGACCAAAACTCCGGAAATATCATCCTGGGCCAGAAGTTCAAAGCTGTTTTCCGGCTTCACCGAGCCGCCGTAAAGAATCTGCAAATTCCGTTCCGCACCCATTTCCTGCCAAATCTCCTTGATAAAATGATGCACTTCCTGCGCCTGCTCCGGCGATGCGTTGAGCCCGGTGCCGATGGCCCAAATCGGTTCGTATGCAACAATAATGCGGCCCATTTTCTCTTTATCCACTCCCTGCAAAGCTTTTTCCAATTGATTTTTGATCTTGACCATGGTTTTTCCGGCTTCACGTTCCTGCAGGGTTTCGCCAATGCATACCACGGGCACGAGGTTGAATTGCAAAGCCGCTTTGATTTTTCTGTTCACATCCTCATCGCGTTCCTTGAAAATCTCGCGGCGCTCGGAATGCCCGATCAGTACATAATCCACCAGTCCCTGCAGCATCAGGGGCGATATTTCTCCGGTGAAAGCTCCCTGTTCCTCATAAAACATGTTTTGAGCGCCGATATTTATTTTCTTGCTTAAAGCGCGCAATCCCGCCAGAGCAACAAAAGGCGGAAAAACAACCACGGTCATTGCTGCGACCGACGTGAACGAGCGCTCCAAATCCTGAATGAATTCCCGGCTTTGCTCCGCGTTTTTATACATTTTCCAATTGCCAGCGATCAGGTAATTTTTATTCACTCATGCCTCCGTCAGCGCTTCAATACCGGGCAGTTTGTCGCCGGCCAGAAACTCGAGCGCCGCCCCGCCGCCGGTGGAAATATGGCTGATGCGTTCGCTGACTCCGGCCTGGTTAACGGCAGCGATCGAATCCCCGCCGCCGATAATGGTGGTTGCCTGCGCAGCGGCAAGGGCATGGGCAATTTCGGTTGTACCTCCGGAAAAAGTGTTCACTTCAAATACTCCCATCGGCCCATTCCAGAAAATCAAATTGGCGCGCCTGATCTCGTTCTGGAATTGGGCAACGGTCTCCGGCCCGATATCCAGGCCCATCATTTCGCCCGGAATTTCCTCCCCGGGCCGAATGATACGAACCGTGATATTCGCTTCAATTTTGGTGGCCGCAATATGATCCATGGGCAGAAGTATGCGCACCCCTTTCTCCGCTCCTTTGCGTAGGATTTCCCGACACAGATCCAGGCATTCAGCTTCAACTCGAGAAGCCCCGACCTTCATCCCCCCTACCTTGAGAAAGGTGTAGGCCATGGCACCGCCGATTAAAATAGTATCCGCCTTCTCCAGCAAATGGCTCAGCAGTGGCAGCTTGTCACTGACTTTGGCGCCGCCCAAAATGACCAGGTAGTCGTCCGGCGGGGTTTCAGCAGCCAGGCTGAGATACTCGATTTCCTTTTTGAGCAGGAATCCGGACGCAGCCACGGGTACATGTCGCGTGATCTCGTCAATAGAGGCGTGAGCGCGGTGGCAGGAACCAAAAGCATCATCGACGTAAATATCAATATTCTGGGCAAGCTGCACGGCAAAAGCGGAATCGTTTTTTGTTTCGCCCGGATGAAATCGCAGGTTCTCCAGCATTAAAACCTGCCCGTTCTTCAATGCGGCCTTGGCTTTTTCAGTGGTGACACCGACCGTTTCAGGGCAAAACATAACTGGCTGGCCTAACAGTTCGCTCAAACGTTCGGCCAGAGGCGCCAGGCTGCAAGCGGGCACCACTTGACCCTTGGGGCGGCCCAGGTGAGAAGTACATATCACGCGGGCCTGGTTCTGGATCAGGTAGTGTAACGTGGGCAGGGCGGCGCGAATACGCGTGTCATCAATAATCTTCTGGTCAGCATGAAGCGGCACATTAAAATCATTTCTCACAAAAACCAGTTTCCCGCGCACGCTCAGGTCCTGGACGAATTTTTTTTCCATGTTAATTATTGGCGATTTTAGTGATCAAGTCGCGCACCCGGCAGGAATAAGCCCACTCATTATCATACCAGGCCAGCACTTTGATCAGGTTCTTTTCAACGACCAGGATATTATCCATATCCACGATCGAAGAGCGTTCATCGCCCTTGAAATCAATCGAAACCAGCGGTTCATAGGAAAACCCCATGATGCCTTTCAGGGGGCCATTGGCGGCCGCTTCGATGACCTGGCGTACTGCTTCTATTGACGTATCCTTTTGCACATGGACCACCAGGTCGACCACCGATACGTCGGGGGTGGGCACCCGGATCGACGTGCCATGCAATTTGCCTTGCAGATCCTTGATAACCAAGCCCACAGCTTTTGCCGCGCCGGTCGAGGTTGGAATCATCGACAAACCAGCTGCCCGTGCCCGGCGCAGGTCCCGATGTGGCAGGTCGAGAATACGCTGGTCATTGGTGTAGGCATGAATGGTAGTCATGTTGCCTTTGAGTATTTTAAAATTGTCATGCAATACCTTGGCCAACGGTGCCACACAGTTGGTCGTACAGGAAGCGTTGGAAATAATATGGTGCCGGCCATGGTCATAATCATTATCATTGACTCCCAGGACAATGGTGATATCGGGTTCAGTTGCCGGGGCCGATATTAAAACCTTCTTGGCGCCGGCCTTCAGATGCTTTTCAGCATCCGGCCTTTTAGTGAACAAGCCCGTGGATTCAACCACCAAATCAATCGCCAATGCCTTCCAAGGCAATTCCTCAGGGTTTTTTATGGCAGTCACCTTGATCTTGTTTTCACCGACTTGGATGAAACCATCACCATAACTGACATGTTCCGGAAAAATTCCGAAAACCGAGTCATACTTGAGCAGGTGGGCCAGTGTCTTGGCATCGGTGATATCATTGATAGCCACAATCTCCATGCCCACGCTGTTGTACGCCGTCCTTAAAAAAAGCCTGCCGATCCTGCCAAATCCGTTTATCGCAACTTTTATTTTCATGGAAACCTCCAAATTGCTAAGCTACCACAAGCGCCCTTTATTTTCAAGCCCAGTGGTCATAAAGCATCAATCAAAATTAACCGAGAAATTGCTTTTTTTATCTCTATTTTTTATAATCATTCCGGAGGTTCTCATGGACATGAAAGAAAAAGCCAGGAAAAGCATGAACTGGTTCGAGCGGGTGCTGCATAAAATCCCGGGATTCAAGGGCTACTATGAAAAAGAATTCCGCCGCGATGCCGATCGTCTGCAACGCGAATTCATCGTCACAAAATTGCAAGGAATCAAGGAAAGCCTGAACCAGGTCATCCAGAATGTCAGCCGGCAGAAAAACCTTGCATTGCTGACCGAGTATGATTTGTTTGCCAAAAGCCTTCAGAAAACGACCAATGAAATCCGCTATGCCGACCAGGGCTATAGCGGTTTTTTTGACTTGATTAAAATCGGGGAAGATGAACTGGATATGGTGTACGAACAAGATGCGCTGATCCTGGAAACGACAAACTCCTTTCGCGAAGAATTCAAGGGACTCGCCGACTGTCCCCTGGAGCCCTCCAGGCTGTCACCCCTGCGGGAAAGACTCGAGCAGATCGATAAATTATTTAAGCAAAGGTCCGCGCTGCTGAAAGGCTATGTAAAAGGAGACACTAAATGAAACTCGAGATCATAAAATATTTCGATCAGACCGGAAATGAAATGTCGCATCGTGTTCCTGAAGAGGGCTCAGCCGATATAAAACTCGGCGCTCAGCTGTTAGTCCAGGAAAACCAAGCGGCGGTATTTTTCCGGGACGGAAAAGCCATGGATACTTTCAAGGCCGGTCGCCATGTGCTTTCCACTTTGAACATCCCCCTGTTGACCCGCCTCTTGTCATTGCCTTACGGTTTCAAATCACCATTCCAGGCCCAGGTTTATTTTGTCAACCTGAAAACATTCTTAAACCTGAAATGGGGCACCAAGGAACCCGTCAGTTTTAAAGATTCCGAACTTGGTTTTGTCCGTCTGCGCGCTTTCGGTGTTTTCTCCATCAAAGTCAGCAAACCCCAGCTTTTCATTGCCGAAGTGGCTGGAACGCAAGCCATATACACGACCGAGCAGATCGAAGATTATTTACGCGACCTGCTGGTTGGACGCCTGAATGATTTTTTAGGAGAAACGCTTAAAACAATCTTCGAACTGCCCCAATTTTTCGACGAAATGGCCGCAGGATTAAAATCGCGTCTGATTGATGATTTCGCCAAGTATGGCCTGGAAATATCCGATTTGGTCATCAATTCCATCACGCCACCCGAGGAAGTTCAAAAAATGATCGATGAACGGGCCGGCATGGGCGCGGTCGGCGATATGAGTAAATTCATCCAGTTCAAGGCCGCCAAGGCCATGGAAAAAGCCGCGGAAAAGGGTGGCGAAGCTTCGTCAGGCATGGGCATGGGACTGGGGGCCGGCTTTGGCATGATGATGCCTGGAATGATCAACCAGGCCATTGAAAAAGGCAAGCAGCAGGGTTCTGCGGCAGCCGGGGCCATGGAAAAAACCAAGACCTGCCCCGCGTGCCATAAAGAAACCATGCAGAGCGCAAAATTCTGCCCAGAATGCGGCGCCGAATTCCCCGCCACTTCTTTCTGTGCTAAATGCGGCGCTACCCTGCTGCCTGGAGCTAATTTTTGCTCCGCTTGCGGTGAAAAAAGTTCCTGAAGCATTGAACAGCGGCGCTGGAAAAACCGCAATTTCATCGGCATATACGATCAATCCATGAGCTGCAATACTGAAAAAGTATTGGTGCTTTTAAATCCAGTTTCCGGATTCATTTCCAAGGACATTGCCATCGCATTGATCGTTCGCAAATTGCGCCGCCATTTTGCCAGCGTGTCCCTGGTTTATACAAACTCTCCCGCTGATGCACAAAAGATCACCCGCCAAGGCTTGAACCACTTTGATCTTTTTGTCGCTTTTGGCGGAGACGGCACCGTGAATTCAGTGGCTACTTCCTTGCTCAACACCCAAAAGACACTGGGCATTCTTCCTGGCGGGTCCGGCAATGGTTTGGCCAGAAACCTGAATATTCCCTTATC
>JAFGSF010000015.1 GCA_016934745.1 Candidatus Aminicenantota bacterium
CAGTTGTTGGCCTTGGAACGAAAATCCTTTTCCTCGATCTTGAAGCGCCGTTTCGGGTCGAAGATGGTCAGGTCGGCGGGGAAACCCGTCTGGACGCGGCCGCGGTTCTTCAGGCCGAGGACGCGGGCCGGGTTGGTGGAAAAAAGTTCGACCAGGCGGTTGACGGTCAGCAGTTTGCGGCGTACCAGGCGGTCAAAGACAACGGCGAACGAGGTCTCCATGCCGATGACGCCGAATGGAGCGAACTCGAACTCCTTGTCCTTGTCGTCGCGGGTATGGGGGGCGTGATCGGAGGCGATGCAGTCGATGGTGCCGTCCTGCAGGCCGCGGATCAGTTCCAGCCGGTCGGCCTCGGTGCGCAGCGGCGGTTTGACCTTATAGACGGGATCGTAATTCTGGACCAGCTCTTCATTGAGCAGCAGGTGGTGCGGGGTGGCGTCCGCGCTCACCGGCGTCTTCATTCTGCGGGCGTTGCGGATCAGTTCGACCGAACCGGCGGTGGAGATATGGGTCAGATGCAGGCGCGACTGGATGCGTTCCTGCAGGATCAGGTCGCGGGCCACGATCACTTCCTCGGCGGCCTTGAGCATGCCGCGCAGCCCGTACTTGTATGAAATGAATCCTTCGTTGACCTGGCCATCGGCCGAGATGGAATGGTCTTCCGGATGTTCGATGATGGGCACGTCCAGCATCTTGGCATATTCCAATGCCTTGCGGATCAGGTCGGCTTTCATGACGCACTGGCCGTCATCGGAAAAGGCCACGGCACCGCCAGCGACCAGGTCGGCCATCTCCACCAGATTTTCGCCCAGCAGCCCCCGGGAAACAGCGGCGACAGGGAAGATATTGACCAATCCGATCTGACGGGCGCGGGCGATGATATATTCGGTCACCGAGCGGTTGTCATTGACCGGGTGAGTGTTGGCCATGCAGGCCACCGAAGTAAAGCCGCCATGCACGGCCGCCCGAGCGCCGCTCTCGATCGATTCCTTGTTTTCCTGTCCCGGTTCGCGCAGATGGATGTGCATATCGATGAAGCCCGGGGCCACGATCATCTCTTTGGCGTCGAGGGTCGGGCAGGAGCTGGTTTTTTTTATAGATTTGGCTATTTCCTTGAAACGATTGTTTTCAATCAGGATATCCATGGTCTGGTCTACGGAGCCGGCCGGGTCGATGAGGCGGCCGTTCTTAATTAAGAGTTTCATGGATTTCTCCTTTTAAAAGATAAAGCACGGCCATGCGCACGGCAATGCCGTTGGTTACTTGTTCCAAAATTACGGATTGCCGGGAATCGGCCATGAATGTTTCAATCTCCACGTCTCGGTTTATTGGTCCGGGATGCATCAGAATGGCCGATTTTTTTGCCAGGGAAAAAATGTCGCGGTTGATGGCGAAGAGGTTGCGGTATTCACGGATAGAGGGGAAATAGTTCTTGGCGCCCCTTTCTTCCTGGACGCGCAGCATCATGATCACATCGGCTCCCTTGACGCCGCGGCGGATGTCGTAATAGACGGATGCGCCCATTTTTTCAAATTCCAGCGGCACCAGCGATGGCGGGCCGACCAGGGAGATCTCATTGCCCATTTTCTGGTGCAAAATGATGTTGGAACGGGCCACGCGCGAGTGCAGGATATCGCCGACGATGGCGATTTTCAGTTTGCGCAGGGTTTTTAGGCGCTGCTGGATGGTCAAAGCGTCGAGCAGGGCCTGGGTGGGGTGCTCATGGAAACCGTCGCCGGCGTTGATGATCGATGAGCGGGCGAAGGTGGTCAGGTAATGGGGCGAACCCGAGGCGGAATGACGGATGACGATGATGTGCGGGTTCATGGCCTCCAGGGTCAGTACCGTGTCCTTCAGGGTTTCACCCTTTTTCAGGCTGGACACCGAGGAGTTGAAGTTGATCAGGTCGGCGCTCAAGCGCTTGGCCGCGATTTCAAATGAACTGCGGGTGCGAGTCGAGTTTTCGAAAAACAGGTTGACCACGGTCTTGCCTTTCAAGGCGGGGACCTTTTTTACCTCGCGGGTGGAAACCTCGATAAAAGCCTCGGCCGTCTCCAGGATCGTCTCAATATCGGCGACGCTGAGGTGTTCGATGCCGAGCAAGTGGTTTTGTTTGAAGGTTTTTTCTCTCATGCTAAAATCTCGTCGGTTCCATGATCAGCACCTGGTCCTGGCCGTCGATTTCCTTGAGCATAACCTTCACCCGTTCGCGGCGCGATGTGGGCAGGTACTTGCCCTTGAAGTCCGGGCATATGGGCATTTCACGGTGGCCGCGGTCGATGAAGGCGGTTAACTGCACCGAGGCCGGCCGGCCGAGTTCAAAAATCGAGTCCATGGCGGCGCGGATGGTGCGGCCGGTGAATACCACATCATCAATCAGGATGATGTCCCGGTCCTCGATGCTGAAATCGATCTGAGTTTTTTTTACGGCCGGCTGCTTCTCGTGCATGTGCAGGTCGTCACGGAACATGGTGATGTCAAGGATGCCCAGCGGTAGGTCGATGTTTTCCAATTCCTTGATCAGTTGCTCGATGCGCCGGGCCACAAAAACTCCCTTGGTCTGGATGCCGATCAGCACCATGTTTTCAGCCTCGCGGTTGCGCTCCAGTATTTCCATGCCCAAACGCAGGAAAGTGCGTTTCATTTTTTTTTCATCCATGATTTTGGCCTTGATTTTTTCTTCCATTGGTTTCTCCTTGGACGCAAAACCAATTATAGAGAATTTAGTAAATTTTGCAAGGGAGTTTTTTTAATCTTGTCGAGCGAGGCGGGCGCGCAGCAAGGCGATTATTTCGGGGATTTTTGAGAAATTCTGACCCCGGCCTTCAATCAGGTTTTCAGCGCCGCCGCCCTTGCCTTCCAGCAGGGCGAAGATTGCGCTGCCTATTTGGCGCAGGTCGAAAACTCCCCGGCCGCGGCCGATGATGATATGCCCCGGGGGCGTTGTTGAATAGACAAGAACCTGACGGCCATGTTTCATCAATGCCGTGGCAAAAAAACGCAATTCGGCGGCATCGATGGCGGAGAATTCCCGGACGATCAGATCTCTGCCGGCTGCCACTTCGGCCACAATTTCCCTTTCCAATTCGCGACGCTGGGCCTTCTTCAGCGCCCGGCGCAGTTCGTCTTTTTCTTTCAGCAACATTTCGATTTGTATTGGAATATCAGTCAATGGCTGAGTAATTGCGCGCTGCAGGCGTTGTGTGACTTCGTGCTTCAGCTGATAATCACCCAAAGCTCTGAATCCGGACTTATAGTACAACCTGACATTGGCGCGTACGCGGTCGGTTTTGATTATTTTCAGCAGGCCGATTTCGGCGCTGCTGCGTAAATGGGTGCCGCCGCAGGCTGATTGATCCAGCCCGGCAATCTCCACCACGCGGATTTTACCCTGGCGTTTGGGCGGTTTGCGCAGGTGCAGGGCGTTGCTGTCATCGCTTTCAAAAATATGGATGGGTAGATTGGCAAAGATCCGGTCCGCGCATTCGTTTTCCAGCAGGACGATTTCTTGTTCATCCAATGCCGGTCGTCCGATTTCGATCGAGGCATGTTCCGGGCCGATGGCGAAGGATAGGGTCGGGGCGCTAAAAAGTTTTAACAGGATTTGAGAGAGAAGGTGCTGGGCAGTATGTTGTTGCATGTGGTCGTAACGGCGTGAAAAGTCCAGCTGCAGGCGGGCTTCGCCCTGGCCGGGATCTGCGCCGAGCACATGGATAATGTCGTCAATTTCGCTTGCCAGTTCCATGATGGGCTGGCCATTGATGGTCCCGCCGTCGGCGGGCTGGCCGCCACCGGCAGGGCAGAAGATGGTGCGATCAAGACGGATAAAAAAGTTCCCGTCGCGGAATTCTTTGCCAAGGATGCGCGCCGTGCTTTCGCGGCAATAGGCGTCGGACAGGTAGATCTTTTCGGTCATGGCATTGGAGGCAATGATCTTTTTCCGCTCACGGCCTGTATCCCTGCGTGTGATTGCGCATGTAGCCGTTTTAGCTGAATGAGCGGTTTTTGTCAATTGCCGCCGGGGTCAAAATAATTTGCATTTTCGACTTTGACAATGATTTTTTTTTATTCTAAAATCAGTTCTTTCTCGGAGGTGCGTGCGATGAAACCCGAAAGAATAAACGGCAAGCAAATATTTTGGTTGCTTTTGGGCGCAGCGCTGGTGTTATTGGCCGCGATGCTGCCGGCTGCGAATTCAGGCCAGCATGGACCTGAAATCTATAATCCCGGGGCCGATGTCAAAGCTCAAATCAGTACGGTACTGAAAACCGCCGCCCGGGAAAATAAAAATATCCTGCTGCTTTTTGGCGGCAACTGGTGCCACTGGTGTCACCGTTTGTACGATCTTTTCGAAGTGGACAAACAAATTAAAAAAGTTTTGGCCGAACGGTACTTCGTGCTGCTGGTCGATGTCGGCGAGAAACCCGATCAACCGTTGAATCGCGACCTAGTCGATCTGTACCGGGTCAAAGGTTTCGGCTATCCGGCATTGGCGATCCTGGATAAAACCGGCCGGCTGTTGTGCAGCCAATCCACCGGAGTTTTAGAAAAGGACAAGGGGCACGACCCGGCCAAGGTCCTGGCTTTTTTACAGATTCAGGTCGGCCATTGAACTCCGCGCCGGCGAACGCATAATTCCGGGCCCCTCCGTGTTCGCTTATCAGAAGGACAAACGATTCTTTGCCCAGGTGGGCCGCGGTCTGGATGAATTGGCTGGTGAGGAATTAGCGGAACTGGGGGCCCGGGATATTGAAAATGTGGGCAATGGTTTGTATTTCGTTGCCGATGCCGCCACGTTGTACCGGGTCAATTATTGTTCACGGTTGCTTTCGCGGGTGTTGGCCCCATTGGTTTCATTCCCCTGTCCTGCCAATCAGGTGCTGTATGATGCGGCCTTATCCGTGGACTGGCAGAGGATTCTTTCTCTGGGTCAGACTTTTGCCGTGTTTGCCCATGTTTCAGAAAGTCACATAACCCATGCCCATTATGCGGCACTGCGCTTGAAGGATGCCATTGTGGACCATTTCCGCGAGCGCAGTGGCCGCCGCCCGGACGTGGACAGCGAGCATCCCGATGTGTGGATCAACCTGGCTATTCGACGGGATCGGGCGCAGATCAGCCTGGACACGTCCGGCGGTTCGCTGCACCGCCGTGGTTACCGCGTGCAATCGGTTGCGGCTCCGTTGCAGGAAACCCTGGCCGCGGCCTTGGTGCGTTTGAGCGGCTGGCATGGCGAAAGACCCCTGGTTGACCCCATGTGCGGCTCGGGCACCATTGTGACTGAAGCGTTCATGCAGTATTGCCGGTTGCCTGCGGCTTTGAAAAGGAAAAAATTCGGATTTGAAGTCATGCCTGATTATGATGCGGGAACTTGGGAAAATGTGCGCCGCGAATGCGATGCGGCCATCCGGCCGCTGCCGGATCAACTAATCGCCGGCAGCGATTCCGACCGCCAGGCCATTGACGCCGCCCGGCGCAACCTGCGCGAGATTCCCGGAACTCGCGGCTTGTCGTTGACCCGCAAGGATTTTCACGACTTGGCCTATATCCGGGATGCCACCATCATCTGCAATCCTCCCTATGGCATGCGCATCGGGGCATTGGAGCCCACACGTTTTTTATACAAGGAATTGGGTGATTTTTTAAAGCAGCGCTGCCCGGGTTCGACCGCTTATGTTCTTTGCGGCAACCGGGAACTGATTCCGGCCATCGGCTTGAAACCGGCGCGGCGTTTCGTGCTGTTCAACGGCCCGATCGAATGCCGGCTGCTGAAAATCGAAATTTATTAGAGCCTGATAGCAAATTCAAAATTTGTTCTAAAAAACCAACAAATTTTAGAATTTGCTATCCAAGGCTCTTGCCCGGCTTTGCTAGGTTAGCATTCACTGTTTGTTACTTAATTTTGACTGCTGTTCTGGCGGCTCAGGCTGCGGAATGCTTCGATGATCAGTAACACGGCCAGGAGCAGGAGCACTATGGCAATCAGGCCGATGGCGGATATCCGGTATTGGTTGATCAGCAGCAGCAATGACCAAAGGGTCATGATGATCATGAATAACATGGGCAGCAGGGTGAACAGGAATTTTTTGCCCATTTTCCTGACCCACAGGGTGATGACCAGCAGGGTCAGGGCGGCCAGCAGCTGGTTGGAAGCGCCAAATACCGGCCAGATTGCTTTCCAGGCCGGTATGACTCGCCCCTGTGCATCGCGCAGGTTGATCAAAACGAAAAAAGCCGGCAGTGCCAGGGTGGCAATGGTGGAAAAATAACGGCTGCGCGTCCCTTTGATGCTGAAAAATTCCTCAAAAATGTAACGCCCCAAGCGGGTGCACGTATCCAGGGTGGTCAAAATAAATGTGGACAAGGCCAGCAGCCCGAAAGAGTATCCCAGTTTCTCCGGCAAGCCCAGCACGGCAAGGAATCGGCCCATGCCCCGGCCGTAAATGGTCAGGGGCGGTTGGCTGAGCAAGGGATCCCCCTTGACCAGGATCATGACCGTGACCAGGGCCATGACGGCCACGATGCCCTCGATGAGCATGGCACCGTACCCCACCAAACGGGTGTCCGTCTCCTTGTCCAGTTGCTTTGAAGAAGTTCCGGATGCAACGATGGCATGAAAACCCGAGCAGGAACCACAGGCCACGGTAATGAACAGAATAGGAAAAAGCGAGCCCAGTTGGGGATGGCTCCACGCGGTCAGAGCCGGGAAATGGATGCTCAAACCGCCGAAGAGAATGCCGATGAAAGCCCCCAGAACCGAGGCATACAGCAGATAGGACGATAGATAATCGCGGGGTTGCAGCAGGATCCAGACCGGAGTGGTCGAGGCGATGAAACAATACAGAATGAGAATGATATCCCACATGTTGCCCGGATCGTTTCCCAGCAGTGCCGGGATCTGAGCGGCCTGAATCGGGATCTGCTGGCCGATCCATATGGCCAGGAACACCAGGGGGACGAACAGCAGCGAGGCGCGCCAAACCTTTATTTTAAAACGGTAAACGGCCAGGCCGAATCCGATGGCCAGGAGGATGAACATCAGGGCGGACGAGGCCACGCCGCCATCGGCGATGAAGGTTGCCGAGGTCAGGTCGGTGAAGACCACCAGGACGTAGATCAGTGCCAGCCAGATGAAAATCAGCATCAATTTGTAGGCCAGTGGGGACATGGTTTCGCGGGCAATGTTGGCGATGGAGCGACCGTGATGGCGGATCGAAGCGATCATGGCTGAAAAATCATGAACGCCGCCGATAAAAATGGCTCCCAGCACCACCCAAAGCAGGGTCGCTCCCCAGCCAAAGGCGCTGGCGGCCACGATCGGACCGACGATGGGCCCGGCACCGGCGATGGAGGAAAAATGGTGTCCGAGCAGGACGGATTTATCAGCTGGAACCCGGTCCACACCATCGTATTCGCTGTGGGCTGGAGTCGGGCGGCTGTTGTCCAGGTCAAATTTTTTATTCAGAAAGTTGCCGTAAAAAAAATAAGCCAGGAAAAAAGCGGCGATTGCCAGTAAAAAAAGCAAAGTCAACATGGCTGACTCCTTTTTTATTAGATAGGGAATCTAGCAGAAGCGCATACAGCTGTCAAGGCGAATGCACCCCGCCCGAAGCGATCTCAGGGCAAGGTGCGCAGGAAGGAACGGCGGGCGGTTTCGACCAGCAGGAGCATCACCAGCCCCAGGGCCAGGAAATATGGGAACAGTTCCCTGGTTTCGTAATAGTTTTTGATCTTGATCTTGCTTTTTTCCCAGCGGTCGATCTCGCTGAAAATATTTTGCAGCGAGTCGCGGTCGGTGGCCCGGAAATACAGGCCGCCGGTGGTTTTGGCGATTTCCTGCAGTAGTGTTTCGTCGATTTCCACGCTGACCATGACGTATTGCTGGCGGCCGAAGGAATCCAGGACCGGGTACGGGGCTTGGCCGTGGGTGCCGACACCAATGGTATAGACCTTGATGTTAAAATCACGGGCCATTTTGGCCGCGTCGCGGGGATCGATTTCGCCGCGGTTGTTCACGCCATCGGTGAGCATGATGATGATCTTGGTCTTGGCAGCGGCATGCTGAATGCGGTTCACCGACGTAGCCAAAGCCATGCCCAGCGCCGTTCCGTCCTCCAGTTCGCCGAGCTCCGTCTCCTGCAAATGAAATTTTAAAATGTCATCATCGATGGTCAGCGGGCACTTGGTGTAGGAGGTGGCGGCGAAAATGACCAATCCCAGGCGGTCGTTCTTGCGTTTTTCAATAAAGGTTGCAATGACTTCTTTGGCCACTTCCAGGCGGTTTTTTGGTTTGAAATCGACGGCAGCCATGGATCCGGAAATGTCCAGGGCCAGGAGAATATCCATTCCCTTCTGTTCTTCCAGTTGGTAGGTGTTGAGCCACTGCGGCCGGGCCAGGGCCAGGATGCATAGCAGTAATGAAGCCATTTTAAAGTGGAAAAGGTTTTTCGACAGCCGCCCTTTCCAGGTCGGCTTGTCTGCGGGCAATAATCCTTGTGCGGAAAACCATATATGGCGCTGTCCCTTACGTTTCAGGAAACTGGACCACCACCCAAGCAAGGGCCCGAGCAGCAGGAGTAACAGGTAGGCTTTAGCGGCCAGTCTGAACATGGTTCGCCTCATTTTCCAGGCTGCGTCTTTTCTTGAAGGTGTTGATCAAGCGGTTGATTTTTTCAGCCAGAGCATCGATGATCGTTGCTTCCGGAATTTGTTGTGCAAACTTGACCAGGTCGGCCTGCTGAAAAATACCTTCCATGCCGGTCACGACGGATTGGTCTTTTTCGCTGCGTTCAAGTCGGGCCATGATTTCCGTGGTGGTCAGATCGTCGGCGTTGAAAATGTAGGTTCGGGCCAGGAAATGTTTGATGATTCCTCCCAAAAGAATGAAAAAAAGTTTGTATTCTCCTTTTTGCGGAAATTTTTTCAGCCACAATTCCTTGATACTCATTTCCAGCTCAATCTCGGGCAATGGCAAGATCGTTGCGGCCGGCCTATTTTTTTTGCTGCCCCTGCGTTTCAGAATCAGCAGGATAGCTGCCAGCAGCACGAGCAGTCCGATGGCGGCAAAGTATTTCAGCAGGTGCAGCGGGCTGCCCGTGATGGGTAACGGTTTTTTCAAAGGCTTGATGTCCTTGTCATTGTCTGCGAGCACTGAACGAATGCTGATGGTAACCGTGCCGCTTCGTTCCTTTTCCCTGACCTTCTTGGCAGACAGAAGTTCTATAGCGATAGGGCCGACGGTAAAATCCCCGGTTTTAAAAAAGGCGATGGTCAGTACCTGTTCGAATGTCCGCCACTCAGCGGTTTTAATCAGCGGCAGGTTTTGGCGGCGGATGATCTCGTAATCGCCTGCAGGAACGGAAACGTGCATTTCGTCGATATTTTCAAGGCTGCGTACGATCAGCCGCAATTCCACGTGTTCGGCAATGGTTGCTGTCAAGGTGGAGGCGGACAGGGTGACCTGAGCGGCACTGACGAGTCGTGGGACCATGAGCAGCATGACAATCGGAAGCAGGCGGAAATTCTTCATCGACTGAACTTGTGTTTACGTTTCAGGAACAGATCAAACAGCGGTTTTTCGTATTCGCTCTCAGCATTGATGGTTATGGAATCGATGCTGTATTTGCGAAACAGCTCGCTCAGTTGAGCTGAACGGGTCTGGCGGATATCCTGGTAGGCTGAGCGCACCGAACCCCGGTTGAAATCAGCCGTGAAAATCACCCCGCTTTCCAGGTCCTTGAATTGGAAAATGCCCCGCTGCGGCGCATTCAGTTCCCGGCGGTCGTTAATGACGACGGCGATTAGGTCGTGCTTGCGGCCGGCTATTTTTAATGCGCCGTCAAAATGTTCATCCAGGAAATCGGAGATTAAAAAAATCACGGCTTTTTTCTTCAGCAGTGACGTCAAGTAGGCGAGGGCGGCGCCGATGGTGGTGCGCCGACCCTGGGGCTGGAATTCGCTGATGTCACGGATCAGGCGCAGCAGATGGGTGCGCCCTTTTTTGGGCGGAACGAAAATTTCAATGCGGTCGGTAAATATCAGTAGCCCGACCTTGTCATTGTTGAGCATGGCCGTGAAAGCGATCAGGGCGGAAAGTTCGACGGCGATATCTTTTTTACTCTTGCCCCCGGAAATAAATTGCAGGGATGCCGACAGATCGATGGCCAGAATGATGGTCAGCTCACGTTCTTCGACAAATTGCTTGATAAACAGCCGGCCCAGCCGGGATGAAACGTTCCAGTCGATGAAGCGGACATCATCGCCGGATTGATATTCCCGGACTTCGGAAAATTCCATGCCCCGACCTTTGAACGCCGAATGGTACTGCCCGGCGAAAATATCCCGCGCCGCTTTGCGGGAAATGATTTCAATTTTCCTTATTTTTTTTAGGGTTTCTTCGCTGATCATGGAATTATCGCGGCCGCTTCATTGATGGTCACATCGATTCGAGGATGATCCTTCCATTGTAAGTGACCCTGAAATTCATTGGATAAACCATTTTCATGTTCCAGACCTTGGGCATATTTTCGGTTAGTTGCACGAAGGCGCTCTTCAATTCCATGGGGATTTTAGCGATCATTTCTATGCCTTCGACAGCGCTGAAGTTCAGTTTGATGTTTTTGTCGCGGCAGTAAAATTCCAAGGTATAGTTGCTGGCCGACGTGTTCTGGATATAAATCATCGAAACGTCAAACACTTTTTCTTCCATCGCGTTCACTCCATGTTGGCGAACCACATTCTAGCAGAAAGCGAAACAATTCCCAAGTAGCGAAAGCCGTTTCGTGATGACCTCTTTGAAACGATCAGGTTTTATGCTGTCGCGCCCCCAGTTCCCTATCCAGCATCCATAAACCATTGGCATTATCCTTGATCTGGTTTAGTCTGAGGACAATCTTGGCCGCGGTAGATTCTTCCTCCACCTGCTCCTTGATAAACCATTGCAGCATGATTTGCGCCGGATTACATTTTTCACTGCCAGCCAGTTGGTACAATCCGTCGATGCAGCCGGTGATATACTGTTCATGCCGTGAAACGGCGGTAAAAGCTGCCAGCGGCGATTTCCAATTTTTTTCGGGTTCCTTGACCGTTAAAAGCGATATGCGGCCGCCCAATTCATCCAGGAAATTGAATAGCTTCATGGCGTGGGACATTTCTTCCTGCGCTTGCATTTTCATCCAGGCGGCGAAACCATCCAGGCTCAGGGAATGGAAATAGGCAGCCATGGACAGGTAGAGATATGCGGAGAAAGTTTCTTCGTTGATTTGTTTATTGAAAGCTGTTTCGAGTTTTTTTGAAATCATCGTTTGCCTCCTTATTGGACTAATATACCATGTTCGGGAGCCTTTTGCCAATCGGCGGTGGCTGCTTTCACGTGCGTATCAGGAAATTCCTGATAATGAGGCTATTGATTTTTATGTTTTGTTCTGATATTAATTATCCAAAGAAACAAAGTCTGGAGCGAGCGAGGGGATATTTTGGCTAATCAATATCTTATTTTCTGCTGGCATTGCCAAGCCGAATTTGATGCCTTATCGGCTCCTGATTGCAGCCATGCCAGTCCGACCAAAATCTGCCCGTTTTGCCTGAAATGTTTCTGCGACGCATCGAAGGAATATAAAAAGAAGTATTTGAAGAACGGCCCCAAGGAATTGCTCGTTGAATACACGGAAGCCAAAAGCGCCCAGTACCTGAAAATCGGCGAGATCCTGGTCAAAGCCGGTAAAATTTCGATTGGGCAATTGAACACGGCGCTGGACAAGCAACGGATCGTCAACAAAAAACTGGGTGAAGTACTGATCATGATGTCGTTGGTTACTCCCGATGAACTTCAACTTTATTTATTGAATCAGAAGCGCGTAGAAACAATCGATTTAAAAAATCTCAAAGTTGACAACGAGTTGATTAACCAGATCGGCAGGGATTTCTGCCTGGATCAGAAAATCGTTCCTATTGAAATTCAGGAAATCGCCGGCGGACGTATGCTGCGCTTCGCTTTTTATTCCATTGGCGAACTTCCCAAGCTGAAAAAAAGCGGCGAACTGCAAAAATTCAAACTGATCCCCTACCTGGCGCCAAAAGAAGAAATTGAGAATATGTTGAAAAATATGGAAGCCAGTGAAAAAGAGATAAAAATTTATACTTCTTTGGCCGATGCCCGATATCTCAAACTACTCAATTCCCTGATCAAAGCGGCGGTGCAAAACAAAGTTTCCGATGTATTGTTCGAAATAAAGGCTGGAGAGCTCAAATTATTTTTTCGCAAAGGAGACCTGCTTTCTCCGGTCGATCTGGCTGTCGAAAACCACGAGGGATTTTTCAACAAAGTCAAGGAAATCTGCGCCATCAAACCGACCGCCAAAAACGTGCCCCATGAATCTTTTTTGAACCTGAATAAAAATTTGAGCCATTTGAAAATCAAAGTTCTTTTTTATTCCGGTTCCGATCAGGAAAACATTTGCTTTAAAATCAGCAACCTCAATGATTTTTCCAAAAAAATATCAGATTTATATCTGGAAAAAGAAGAATTGGATCGTTTACGGGCGATTTTGGAGAAACCTAGCGGTTTGTTTATCGTTGCCGGTCCAGCTTACAGTAAGGTCAATGAAACCTTGTATGCCTTGATGAATTCGCTGGCCCTTGAGCGCATTGCCACTGTAGAAAACGATGTGATATTGCGCAAGGAAACATTTTTTCAGATTGAGAACCAGGACATTGATGTGACCAATGCCGTCTATAAAAATTTACTTTTCTACAAACCGGATTCCATGTTTTTATTTGAATACTTTCAAAAAAATTATGACAGCCAGTTCCTGCAATTTGTGGAAATGGGAAAACTCTTCATCGAGCTTCAAGGTTTTTCTTATGAAGAAATATTTGAAAAGCTCATCAAGGAATATGATGTCCCCATTTCCTATTTGGTGGAAAATTTACGTGTGATGATATTTCAAAGGCAGGCAAAGATCCTTTGCCCGGTCTGTAAAACACCTGATCCGCGGCCGGCCCAGGAATTATTCAAAAACAAGAATTTAAGCGGCCAGTTCCGGATTTTCCAGGAAAAAGGTTGCCCGCAGTGCAAATCAAGCGGCTATGGCCGCGAGGAGATTTTTTTTGAAATTTTTGTCATGGACAACCTGGAAAGGTCCCAATTCAAGGAAAAGCAGTTGTTCTTTCTGGATAAGAAAATCACCGAAAACGGCAACTTGACCATTTCTCAAAAAATTCTCAACCGCGTCCTGAAAGGTGAAATATCATATCAGGAAAGCTGCCGTTTTTTTTAGTACCTGAGGATGAATTAGTTTGTTAAAAAAACAAGTTAATTTGTTTTCTACCCAGCCAGGCTGGATAAGAGCATTAGACAGCAAATTAAAAATTTGTTGTAAAGCGCTAACAATTTTTAGAATTTGCCATAATGCTCTTAAGGTACTTATCCCCCCTTGCCGGGACTTCGCAGCGCAGCTGGGTTTATCAGGCTTTGAAATGGCGGCTGCAATCCAGACAAATGAATGATTGCGATTGCGGCCGGATGCGCCGCTTTTCTTTTTTTCGCCGCCAGAGCAGCAACATCGTCAACAGGATCAACATGACTATCGGCAAACCGGCACGGCTGAGAATCAAAACGAGAAAAATGCAAAATAGAAGTATGAGCAACAAAAAGACGGTCAGGATGATTTCACTGAAAGTTTCTTCGCTGCGAATGTTTTCATCATTTTCAAAGGGCAGGGTGGCACTGGAGCCGCAGGCCGGGCAGGGGGGAGTGATTTTATTCTTTGACAAGTAATATCCGAGTCCCCAGCGCCTGGTTGAATTCAGAAAAAAGCTTCTGCCCATCGCTGCTTTTTAACTGCTCACTGAAGATATTCATGCGTGAATCCAGTAAATCGAGCAGGTGCAGGAGGTATGCTTCCGGTGTTTTGGGCACTTCAGGCGCCCCGTATTCTTTTTCACCGTGGTGCGAAACGATCACATGCTGTATGCGGGTGCTCAGGTCGGCCGGGAAATCAGCAATTCTGTTTTTTAAATTCAAGAAAATTTTCAGGCTGATGACGACATGCCCAAGCAATCCGCCCTCCAGCGTTGTTTCCAGTGCGGGTTGGGTTTTAAATTCGGCGGTTTTTCCGATATCGTGAAACAGGGCGCCGATCAGCAGTAATTCTTTGTCCAGGCCGTAGCGGGGGGCGATGGCCAGGGCCATTTCCATTACGGAGTGGGTATGCTGCAGCAGGCCGCCGGCATAGGCATGGTGAATTTTCTGGGCTCCGTAGGCTTGTTGCAAGGACGGTCCATATTCTTCCTTGAAGAATTCGACCAGCTGGATCAAGGCGGGATGGGTCAGGTTGGCGGCGAGCAAAGAAAACGTCTGCTCAAGTAGTGCCAAGCTGTCGAAAGGGGGAATTTCATTGTAATCGGCCGGGTTGAAGTCGCTATCATTGGCGGCAACAACGCGCACCTGAGTCATGGTGATTTGTTTTTTGCCTTTGTAGTCCTTGACTTCGCCGCTGATTTTATAAATTTCTCCGGCCTTGATCAATTTGTAATATTGACCGACATTGTTCCAGATTTTTGCCGGCATGCGCCCGGTTTTATCCATCACGGTCAAGTCTAAAAAATCATCACCATTTTTCGTTTTTTTTTTGATTATTTCCTGGATACGATAATACCAGTTGACATTTTCACCGCTTTGCAAACTTTGTAGGAATTGTGTTTTGGTTGGGGGTTTTTCAAAAAGATTCATTGGCGGCTCCTTAATTTGATCTCGATATTGTAATTGGCGCGGAGATCATTCAGCCAGCTGGAAAGCTGTTCTGCGGTTCGAAGTTGGCGCAAGTATTTTTCAATCACCGGGGCCATTTCAACCAAGGTTTGGGGTGCCAATCCGAGCCGTTGCTGAGACGGGAAATAATCTTCACGGTAGAATGCTTCGATATCACTGAAAGGAACGGTTATTTCCATTTGGAATTTTTCCCTGAGCACTTTTTCATACAACACTTTTTCCCCGATGAAATTCTGGAAATCACTCCAGCTCATGGTGAAATTATTGAGCACGACCAGCAGCTTTTCCATGGATCCTGCTTTTTTCAAAATTGGCGTCTGGACTTGTTCTATGTCTTCTTCGCTCGGATTGAATTCGTCACTGAATTCCAATGAAATGACCTTGAAATCGATCAGACCGGAAAGTACTCGAAAGTAGAAGCTTTCTTCGTCCTCACTTTTTTTTCTGAGTATTGGAAAAAAAACAATGGCCCGTTCGATGTCGTGGATGGTGATGATTTCATCGTTGACGATGGCGGCAATTTTGTCCACCATGATTGGACTTGCCTGCAGCAGAATGTACAGCGCTAACAAGGCTTTAACTGTCATGGCCAGCCCCCGAAAGCGGTTGCGAATGACCGCGCCAATTTTTCATCCCCACATGGTAGCAAAATACGATGGGTGATGCAATGCTTGGTTGAGACTATTCCGGATGCATGGTGGTGTTTGCTTGTTTGCTGGTATTGATTTAAAATTATGATATTCCATTCCTGCTGGCGGAGGTCGCTGTGTCGATTAAAAAATTGTGCGCCATATGGTTCATGCAGATCCGCGGACCGTTTCTCATCTTGTCTGTTGCCCTGGTTCTGCTCGGCGTCGCCACGGCCTACTGGCATGGTTTCGTCCATATATGGCATTCCCTGTTGCTGACGGCCGGGGTGACTTTCGCTCATGTGGCGGTGAATCTTTTCAACGAGATAGCCGATTTTCGCAGTAAAATTGACGAACACACCATCCGCACCCCTTTTAGTGGCGGCAGCGGCATGCTGCAATCGGGACGGACAACGATCGCTGCGGTGACCTGGATGGCTAATCTTGCGTTGCTAGCCGCCGGGAGTATCGGATTTTATTTCTGCCTGGTCAGCGGCTGGCCGATCATATTTTTTATGATCGGCGGGGCTTTGGCCATCCGTTTTTACACGACGCACCTGGCAAAATGGCTGATCGGCGAACTGGTCAGCGGTCTCACCTTGGGGAGTTTTGTTGTCATCGGCTCCCATTATGCCCTGACCAGTTTCATGACCCTGGACATTATCTATATTTCCCTGGTGCCAGGTATCCTGACCGCGTTGTTGCTTTTTTTAAATGAATTCCCAGACCTTGAAGCCGACCGGCAGGGCGGGCGCCGACACCTGGTTATTTTTTTCGGCACAAGAAAGAGCGCCGTGATCTATGCCGCCGCTATATTTCTGCTTTTCGTCCTGATCGCGGCCGGACCCTTTATTCAAAATGTTCCTTATACCGTGCTGATTGCCCTGGCTAGCCTGCCGCTGGGGATCCTTGCCGCCATCCAAGTGTTCCAGCACCATGATGAACCGGCCCGACTGGTCTATGCCCAAGGTCTGAACGTCGCCCTAGTCATCCTGACCGATCTGCTGCTGGCCGTCGCTTATTTTATTTAGAAAAGGAATGAAAAAACACCCGGTTTTCCTGAAGATCTTAACAACTCGCAGTTGACATTTCAGGGAAATTCCCTCAAAATACCGGCATGAGGAAAACGAGTTTTCCGGTCGATATGCCTCTGTTTATAGTGATCCCTCGGATTCTTTTTTTTCTCATCTGCGCAGATAATCCGCGATTGAAAGATTTTTTACAACCCAGTTGAGTATGGTAGTCGATCATGAAAAATCAAGACCGATATCCGGATTGAAAATCGGCATTCCCCGGGCCATGTACCATTATTTTCATCCCGGGCTCTGGCAGGAGTTCTTTCACCGGCTCGATGCCGAAGCGGTCTATTCCCCCCCGACCAGCCGGAAAACCGTCGAACTGGCGAGTTTGATCTCTGAAGCCGAGCATTGCCTGCCGGTCAAGCTGCTGGATGCCCATGTGGCCGCCTTGGCTGGAAAAGTGGATGCCGTGTTTGTTCCCCGTTATCTTTCCACGCTTCCGGGGCATGTGGCCTGCGCCAAGCTCGGTGCGCTGACGGACTGCGCCCGGGTTCAGTTGCGCGGGATTACCCCGGTCCTGACCGTCACGGTGGACGTGGATCACCAGCCGCTGGCAGAAACGCTCGGCGACTTTGGTCGTGCCCTGGGGGGCGGGAAAAAAAAGGTGCACGCCGCCGTCCGGGCGGCTCTGCAGGCTTGGCATGGAGCGTCGATCCATCCACCGCGGCTTGGTTCAACTGCCGGGTTCCCCCGTATTCTCCTGGTGGCCCATCCCTATATCCTGAACGATGACTACTTCATCGCCCCGATTGTCAGCAAGCTGGAGGAGTTGCGCATCGAGGCGCGGCGGCTTATTTTTCCGGATAAGGATATTGCTGCCAGTTTCATCAAATGGGACTCGTGCAACAAGATGTACCACGCGGTCTGTTCACTCAAGCCTTCCGAAGTAGCCGGAGTGATCCAGATCATTTCTTTCAATTGCGGCTGCGATTCGATGACGGTCGAGTTTTTCCGCGCGGCCGTGAAGGAAAAATCGATTCCCTACATGCAGATCATGATTGATGAGCACACATCACCGGGGGCCATGGAAACGCGCTTGGAGGCATTCGTGGACTCCATGAGGTTTTAATATGCACCGCTTGGCCATCCCCAATATCGGCAATTACGCGGTTGCGCTCGCAGCGCTGGGGGAGTGCCTGGGAGTCCAATCCGAGACTTGTCTGAGCATCACGCCGGAAATGATGGCCCTGGGTGCCCAGTATGCTCCGGAAACCTGCTGCCTGCCGATGAAAGCCTATCTGGGACACTTTGTTAAAGCTGCCCGCGAGGGGGTCGAATATGCGGTCATGGTCAACAGTATCGGCCGCTGCCGGTTGCGCTATTACGGCAAACTCCAGCAGAAGATACTGGATGATGTGGGGTTGAAAATGCATGTCTTTGGGCTCGGCTACGATGGGATCAAACCACCCTTGATCCGATATTTTGATCCCACGCTGCGCCAGGTCCTGCACGGCGGCGCCTGTTACGTGAACAAACTCATTGCCATCGATATCCTGGAGATTGAAGCATGGCGTACCCGGCCACGAGAGCTGAATTCGGGCGACACAAGTCAGCTTTTCAAGCAGACCCTGCAGCAATTGGATAAATTGACGGCAGTGCGCGACATTCGTAAATTCCGAAAAACCATCCACGAGCGATTTGCCGTTGTCCCGATTGATGCCACGCGGCCGGTGCTCCGTATCGGCCTGCTCGGGGAATGTTCCGTGCTGCGCGACAAGTATCTCAATCACAACGTCGAGGAAATGCTAGGCAATCTTGGCGCTGAAGTGCGAAATTTCTTCTTGATGGGAACGGAATTGAAGAGTATTTTCAACTTGGGAGTGTTGAACAAACATTCCAGGAAAAACCAATTGAAAAAGGCCCGGGGCCATTTGCATGATCCGGTTGGCGGCCACGCATTGGACTCAGTCGCCAATGCCATCCGTTGCCATGAGCAGGGATATGACGGTGTGGTCCATATCTGTCCTGCCGGCTGCATGCCGGAAGTCAGCATCCGCCCAATCCTGCGTCAGGCATGCAAGGAACGCGATTTTTCCTTGCTCGAGCTCTCCTTTGATGAACACACCGGACACGAGGGGGTTTGTACCCGCATCGAGGCTTTCGTCGATATTTTGTGGGAAAAGAGACGGCGACAAGGATTTCATGAAACGTGAATGCATGAACGTTTACTTGGGTATTGACGTTGGCTCCATCAGCACCAACCTGGTCATCGTGGATGGCGGAGGCGAGGTGCTTTTCACTCTCTATGACCGCGGTGAAGGAAATCCTATCCGTTCCATCCAGCAGAGTCTATGCCGGCTTGAGGCCGAGCTGCCATCAAACATGACCATCGCCGGTGTGTGCACGACGGGGAGTGGCGGCCGCCTCGCCGCTGTCGTGGTTGGGGCGGATCTTTTTAAAAACGAAATTACGGCCCATGCCCGTGCCTCAATCCATTTGCATCCCGATGTGCAAACCATTCTGGAAATCGGCGGTCAGGACAGCAAGCTGACCATTGTCCGTGACCGCCTGGTTGTGGATTTTTCAATGAATCTTGTTTGTGCGGCCGGCACGGGAAGTTTCCTCGATTCCCAGGCCAAGCGGCTTGGAATTTCGATCGAGGCGTTAAGCGCGGCCGCGGTCTTGTCGAAAAACCCGACGGCTATTGCCGGTCGGTGCACGGTATTTGCCGAATCGGACATGATCCATAAGCAGCAGTCCGGTCATCGGCAGAACGATATCCTTATGGGACTCTGTCATGCGATGGTGCGCAATTTCCTGAGCAATGTCTGCCGAGGGAAAAAAATCCGGCCGCCGATTGTCTTCCAGGGAGGTGTCAGCGCCAATCAGGGCATCCGGCGCGCCTTCACGGAAGCGTTGCAGATGGAAATCATGGTGCCCAAGTACAGCATGGTCATGGGAGCTTATGGCGCCGCCCTGCTTGCCGTCCAAGCCGGAATTGTCAAAACCGGTTTTCGCGGCTTTGCGATCGCCGAACACAAAATCGAGACCCGGAGCCTTCTCTGCAGCGATTGCGCCAATAACTGCGAGCTGCTCGAAATAGTTGACGAGGGAAATCTGCTGCGGCGCACCGGCGGACGTTGCCGCAAGTGGGACCGCAGTTATTTTTCGGGATCAGAAAAAGTTGTTGTTTCCGATATGGCGACGCGTGCGGGCGCGCTGGAAGACAAAGATTGTTCGGACAACTGTTGCAGCGAGAGTTGAGCATCCTGCGCCAAACCGCGGCCGCAGTTCAATAGACATTGCCGAAGCCGATTTGGATCAGGAAATTCTTTTCGGCCAGGCGGCGCAGGTTATAGGCGAAATCGAGACGGATCGGCCCCAGTCCGGTACGGAGTTTCAGGCCGATGCCCACAGCCCGTTCCATTTTATTGTAATTGAGGTCACTGGACTTGGCAAAAACATTGCCGACATCGACGAAAAAAGTGTAATACAGATCGTTGATGGGGATAAGCAGGTTGGGCACCGTGGCTTCCATATTGACCAGAAACAGTACGTTGCCGCCTTCCGGCTCGTTGGTGGCCAGGTGGATTGGCCCCAGGCGGTCGTTGCGTGCACCGCGGAAAGAATGGGAACCGCCGGCAAAGAAGCGCTCAGTAATCGACATGTCTCCAAAACCGAAGCCGTTTTTTATGGAAAATGAAAAAACGCAATCGTGCAGAAAAGGAAAGTGCTGCTGATAGTTCCAGAAAAATTTGAGAAAAGTATAATCTTTTTCAAACAACGGCAGTCCCAGTCTCATGTCGGCGGTGAGAAAGGAGCCGCTGCTGGGATTGAACGGATCGTTGCGCTTTTCCCTGACGAATGAAAGCGAAAAGGCCGTGGTATCAAAAGGAATATTGATGCGATCGACTCCGAATTCGGGAATTTTGAGATCGGTCAGGGTGGTGCGGTACCATTTGATCGAACCCAGAAAATATAATTTTTCAGAAAACTTTTTAACGACCGACAGGCCCAGACCCCAACGATTGAACTGGTAACTGGGATAGGCCTCGTTTTCATTCCAGATTTTAAATGAAGACGGAATCTTGTTGTTTAAAAAATAGGGGGTATCAATGGAAATAATGCCGCGGCTTTCATTCAGGCCCAGTTGCAGGGTGGCGTTAATTGAAGAAATTGAATTGAACAGGTTTTTTTCCTGGTATTCCAGAGTGCCCCGCAGCTCTTCAGCAATTCCCTGCAATACTTCGAGTACCCCCTGCTGGGCTTGGCGTGTCCCGCTTCTTTCTTGCCAGCCGAAGCCGAAACCGTAAAAGCGGTTGCGATCCGGAATGACCTTGACCAGCACATCCACACGGTCTCCTTCCTGAGCGATTTTATCTAATTTGATTTGCGAAAATATTGTGCTGTTTTCGATTTCAGTACGGAAAGCATCAAATTTATTCATGCGGAATGGTTGACCGGTCCGTAGCGGGAATAGTTTTTTCAACAGTCTTTTTTGCGATCCGGAAGCGCCGATGATAATCAGTTCCCCCATTTTTTTCATGCGTTTTTCGCTGATTTTAATCAACAATGACTTTTCTACGCCAGGGGACAATTCGTAGCTGACGGTCGCTTCGTCGAAGCCGTTGTTCCAATAAAAATTATGCAGTATGTTGATATCTTCGTTGAATTGTCGCGGCACGAATGGAGTGCCGTTTTTGCTTTTAATCAACCGGTATAGTTGCTGGCTGGGAAAGGATTGATTGCCGCTGAATTCGATGTTGGCCACTCGGTATTGAGGGCCTTCGTTGATGTGAAAATCGATGTCGGCACGATGGTCGTGGAATTGCGGGTCCAGGCGGATGGTGAGGGGCGAAATTCCCTGGAAATTGTAGTAAAGCTTCAGTACTTCCATATCAACCAGCAGCGAATTCAATCGCAGCCAGAAAAGTTTATTGAAAATCAAATCGTCGGTGTTGATGATTTCCCTGATTTTTGCGTCGCTCAACGCGTGATTGCCATGAAAAGTGATTTTTCCCAGCTTGTAACGCTGGTTTTTATTGGCCGTGAAGGTGATGATTTTTTTTACTCCCTCGATGGCGATATTTGACGTGATTTCGGCATTGAGGAACCCCTCATTTTTAAGATAATTCAGCAACCGTGAGCGGCTTTCCGCTTCGGCCCATTTCTCAAAAACTTGCTGTTCCCAAATGCTGGCGATCAATGACATCTTGGCTGCCATGCCCTCGAAAACGAAGATGTATTTATAGCCGCAGTCGATGGTGATGTGGAGGTCCAAAAGCGAATGTTCGGGATTGAGAAAATCTTCCTGAATTTTTATTTCCGGAAAATAATACAACTGCTGCTTTAAAAGTTTTTTTGTTTTTTCAATTTTCTTGTTGAATTCGGCGGCGGTGTAGACAACGGTGTTTTTAAAAAAGGATTGGATGGTTTTTAAAAGCGTATCATCGTTGACGGTGATGGCCAATGTGCGGATGCGGGCGATGGGACCATAGTCAATGAGAAAATTTATATCGCAGCGGTCCCGGTCTTCATTCAGGCTGACTTGCGGGGATATCCGGGCATTGAAATAGCCTTTTGCTTTTAAAAAATTTTGCAACTCGCCGATGGCTTTGGCCATCTTGTTTTCTTCATATAAATCGTTTTTGTGCAGCGAATAAAGGGCATCCCGCAGTTGTCCTTTGCTCAATGGATTTGACGGCGAAAAACGCAATGAGCGAATAACCGCCTTGTTTTGCAGTATAAAAAATACGTCGATGGTCTTGTCTGAGCGGACCTGGATTTTGGATTCGATATTGGCAAATGTGCCGGTCTTGTACAAGTTTTCTATGCTGTTGCGGATATCCTGATATTTGTAAGTGTTGCCGCTTTGTATGCGCAGCAATGGCCGGTAAGGAAAGAGAAGCGGATCACTTTTTTGTTTCTGGTTCAGTAAAAAAATATGACCGACCGGATAGTTTTGCCACTCGGCTGCCGACCATTGCCGCAGTGGCCAGAGCAGCGCCACAATCAAAAATGCCCAACGCCAATTGCTTTGACCCGTTTTTTTCTTCATGGTTGTTCAGCGTCTTTTGCGCAGGCGCAGATCCAAACTGTATCGGCCTTCTTCATTTTTCATGTAAATCAGGGAAATCGTCGGAGACAGCTGGTATTGCAAGTAATAAATTTCCTGCCGGGTGGTAGATAATCTGGTCGAGTAGACGACAATCAGGTTCTTGGTTATGGATGTGCCGATGGTCAGTCGGGATGAATCATATGCGGATTGGCTGTTCAATACGGGTTCGATACGCAACATATTGATGCCCAGCAGCCGGTTGGCCCGGTTTTTTATTTCCTTTGCCAACTCAGTGGTGATCAGGGCCGTACTGCCCATTTGCGAGCTGATTTCCTGCGAGCCTTTTCGTATAAATGCTTCGCCCAGCGAAACCAGGGCCAGAACCTCCTGGGGCGGCAATGGCGGTGAGGAGACCAGTTCGGGCTTGGCACTGGAAGCGGGGCCCTTGATATCAAAGCGGATGCGGTAATTCTGAATAAAGGTTTCCGATTCGATGGTGACCAAAGGGTCAATGACCGAACTGTTGTTGAAAACCAGCTTAGCCTTGAGCAGGTTAAAAGAACGGTCGGAAAAGTGAATCTCGCCCTGATTGCCTTCAAAAACGCCGATTAAAACAGGAAAACTGGCGGTTCCGGACAATTTGAGCTTGAGTTTGCCGTTGATACGGCCCAAATCATTGTCAATTTGGATATTTTCTCCGTTCAAGTTGATGTCTAATTGCAGCATTTCACGGATCTTCGATTCGGTGGTCGCCAAATTTGCCGCGGTGTTGAAAACGAACGGTTCATCGATTTCTCTTTGCCAGTTTGCCGAAAGAAAACCAAGAGTTCCGGAAAGGAGGAGTTTTTTTGACTGGTACTTCAGGGTCAGGTCCGCGTTCACCCGGCAGGAAACGCGATCCATGGGATAAAGGAACATATTTTTACCCTGCAGGTTAAAGGTGAGATTCTGCAACTGGCTGTGCTCTATGGCCAGCTGGCCGTTGCCCTCCACGGCGCCGCCCCCCATTTCACCGCTCAGGGATTGCAGGTTGCAGTTCATGCCGTCAAATGTCAGGGTGGCCTGAAAATTGTCCAATGAATGGGAGAAATTGGGAATGGAGAGCGTTCGGCCGGAAAAAACAGCCACCCCGCGGCTGCGCAACTGGCCTGTTTCAGCGGAATAGATTTGCCCGAGCAGGCGCATGGTGCCGTTGTTGTTTTTCCAAGGCAGCAGCAGGTTTAAATCCTTCAGGTCCAGGTTGAATTGGCCGCTGACGCGGGAGTTGCGGCGGTCGATTTCCAGTGTCAGTGGCGATATGCCGAGGGGGTTGACAAGTTCACCACTGCCGCGAACGCTGAAATCATTGAAGTCGGTCCATACGTTGGCCTTGCCGCTTACGGAGAATTTACGGTCCGGGTAGAGATAAAATTGATCGAGGCGGTAGGATATTTCGAGCGGATCCTTCAGCAATTCTCCCTGGCCGCGGACTTCAATTTCGGCCAGACCGCCTAGTGTGCCATTCATGCGCCCGATGTCGATGTGCTCGATACGGCCCTGGATGGCAAATTGCTTTTCTCTGAAATCAATGGCCAGTCCGGCCCGGGCGTTGCCTCCCTTAAATCCGAATTGAAGACCGCTCAGTTCGATATTGCTCATATTCGAACGCAAGTCCGTGCTGACCTGGTCAAGCGGGAAGCCCATGAATTGAAGCTGTGGTGACTGGAAACTTCCTTGCAGCAAAGGCCTGTCAAGAGGCTGGGTTATTTGGTAGGTAAAAACGCCGGTTATATTTCCGGACAGCGGCATCGGGTAATTCAGAATCCTTAAAATTTTACCGGCCTCGCCGCGGACATCGAGGAAATGAATCGTAATCAGCTTTTCGACCATGTCCAGTTTTGCGGATGCCCGCAAATCTGGAGCTGAAATGGTGATATCGCTCTGATTGCGGGAGGGGCTGATTCGGACGTCTCCACTCAAAGACTCGATGGCTTGTCTGTTGGCCAGGAAATTCTGCATGACGAAATGGCTTTTACCCTGCTTGTTGCCGTGGGTGACGTTCATTCTTAGAGAAAACATGCCGCTCCCCTGGCTCAACTTCCAGGGCAGTAGATCAATTTTAAGATAATAGGCAGAGTAGGGAGCGATTGTTTCCATGTTTTTCACGGCAGCGTCAATTTTCACCTCCACGGTTTTCCTCAGGGAATCGACCTGGCCGCTGACGTTTACCTGGCCGCTGCTGAATTGCATCTCCCGGCCCGAAAAAGTAGTCAGTTTCTTTTTTTTATCGCGCCGGAATTCAAGGATTCCCTTGGCCACAAAGGGCAGGGTCAAGGGTTGGGCTGGCGTCGCATCCAGTTCGGCCTGGCCATCGATGAAATCGGGGCTGATTTTAATTTTAGCGCTGCGCACAACTCCGGCCAGCGGGGCATCATCCGTGACAGACAGGATGCTAGCCAAATAGGAGGCCGGGATGTCGTGAATGACCAGGTCCGTTTTCCTGTCCTTGTTTGCAACTTGCACCCAGCCCCGAGTCAGTGGTGTGCTGAAAACGGTTTCGAGTGTCAGCTCTTGGCTGAGGTTGTTCCAGTTCATATGCCCGGTCACATTGGTGCCGGATATTTCCTGAATTGAACAATAGGAAGCACTGAAGTCACCCTTGATCTGGATTTTACTTTTAGTGTTTTTGACAATCTTGGCACTGGCGGTGGTCAAGCCTTTGACCGCAAGTTCGTTCATTACGGGGCGAAGAATATTTTCCGGGTCGCCTTGGGCTGATACGCTCAAGTAAAAGGAATTGTCTTTCAAAATTCGGCCGTTGAGGTTGAAATGAATGTCCCGGGTTTCCCAACGCAACTGGTTGACTTTCCAGGAAGTTCCCTGTCGGCGAAACTCGCCGTTCAAGTTGCCTTCCAGTGAGGTTATTTCGCCGTTCAAGGGGAATATGATTTTCAAATGGGGCGAAGCGAGCTTGAAGACCAGGCCCTCGCTGATCGGACTCGATTGCAAACTAAAATCAACCAGCAGCATGCGGATGTCCTGGTCCTTGAATTGGATCTCGCCATGGCGGAGGTCTATATGCTTGATCATGAAGCCCGAAGCGAAATCAACGCTGTCGGGACCCATTGCCAACAGGCTGCCGGTGAGCATGAAATGCGGTTTTTCAATGGCAATGTTGACGGCCTTATTTTTACTGAACAGGGAGGTGAAGGGCATGGTGATGGTGACTCCGGAAAACGAAACCAGGTTTTCGTTCTTGATGGCAAAATTTTTAATGTTCTTTATTTTCAAGCCCAGGGGAAAGAGAGATAACTTCAAGTCATTGAATTGAATTTTATAATGGCTACCGGCAACGATGCTACGGAAAACGTAGTACTTTGCAGTATAAAAAAATCCGGCGCTGCCTAAAAGTATAAAAAAAAACTGATCAGAATTTTATACTTCTTTTTCATCCTTCAGCTTTTTACTTTTTCCCAATCTTTCAGAAAACGTTCCATGCCGTTGGCGGTTAATGGATGATGCAGCAGTTGGGTTAAAGTCGTGAAGGGAATAGTGGCCACGGCGGCGCCGATTTTTGCCGCCTGGACGAAATGGAGAGGATGGCGGATTGACGCGACGATGATTTCGGTAGTCAATCCATAATTGCCAAAAACCATGGCGATGTCTTCGACCAACTCCATGCCGTCGCCGGAAATATCGTCGATACGGCCGACAAAGGGGGACACGTAGGTGGCTCCGGCTTTGGCCGCCAGCAAAGCCTGTGATACGGAAAAAATCAAGGTCACGTTGGTTTTGATGCTGCGGCTGGAAAGGGTTTTGACTACTTGCAGCCCCTCCAGGTTGATCGGAACCTTAATCACCACGTTGTCGGCAATCGCAGCGTACTCTTCGGCCTGGGCGATCATGGCGGATACGGAAGAAGCGGTCACTTCAACGGATACGGGTCCCGGAATGATGGTGGTTATTTCCCTGATCAAGGGAATGAATTCGCATTTCTCTCTGGCGATCAAACTGGGATTGGTAGTGACTCCGTCAATGACTCCGTAGTCCATTCCCTTTCTGAGCTCAGCGACGTTGGCGGTATCTAGAAAAATTTTCATGCCGTTTCTCCAAAAATATTATAGCAGATTGCCGGGAGTATTTAAACAATTAAAATGAAAGAAAAAAAGCCCGGAGCATTCAACTGTTCCGACCTTCCTGGCGCAGGGACCGGCCGTTCCCTGCTTTCTGTCGCTGTCAGTGGTTTTTCTTGTGGCTGGCTTTGGCAGCCGATGAACTTGAATGTGGGGTGCTTCGGACTGTGTTACGGCCGGATGAATGAGCTGAAACGGAAGAATGAGAGCGGGAATAATGATTGGCCCGGCTAACCTGGGAATTGTAGCGGCTTTGACGGCTGGAGCCGGTTGAATAGGTGTTGCGGGGAATGCGACTTGCTGCATGGGCGCGGCTGTAACTGCGCCTGCTTGAACTGGCAGTTGAAAAAACCTGAGCCGTACTTCTCTTGTGGACCGGGGCCTGGTTTATTGCAGAAGAAGTACGCGAGGCATAGCCATATTTAGAAAAATATTGATTGCGGGTAGTGGTTTTTCCGCCGTTGGAAAAGCGGCTTACGGTTGCGGAAGGGGAAGCCGTGACTGGGTTTGATTGAGCGACGTTCCTGGATGCATAGGCCCGGGTTGCATGACGATCCGTGCCGTTGTTGCGGGTGGAATACGTATTCGCCCTGTCAGCGCTGCCGACAGCATGGCTTTTATAGCCGGCCGAGTTTTCACTTCGTAACAGCGCGGCATATGCTTCGCCATCCTTCTTTTTTTTGGCCGCGCTGCCTGAACTGCCCGTGGTTGAAGATGACTTGGAAGAACTTGCGGCATTGCCGCGACTGCCGGCAGTGCTCCCGGATTTATCCCGGCTACCTTTGGAGTCCGAGGAGCGTGCGCGGGTTGTCGTGGAGGATTTGTCACTGGTTTTGGAACGGACATATCCGCCGCTTCGGCTCTCACCTTTTTCAGTGTCTTTGCTGCGATAGATGCGCGGAGAATATTTATTGGTGGCATTATCGGGCGGGTTGTATTTATAGATGGTCGTTTTGACGGCACCGGTATGACTTTTCTGGGCGGCGTCATTACTGATTTTATATTTTTCATTTGAAACAATGCTGTTTTGCTTGTAGAGCATGCTCTTGCCCCGGGCGTTGATGACCGTGACTTTGGCGATGGACGGACGTTCAACGGGAGCGGTACCCCGGAAAGTAATAAGCCTGTCTCGATTTTCCACCAGCTTGTTTTTGCTCAAGGCCACCCGTCGCGCATTGGCTGCAGTGAGCTGGCTTTTGCGAATGATGATGTTCGAGCGCGAGTGGCGCGGGATGCCGCGGCGGTAATTGAAATTGCGATCCCAGTGATTGTTGATGATGACGATCGGACGGTTCCACCAGCTCAGCGGACACCAGCCGTAGTAATCGTTATCCCAGAACCATGATACCCAGGCCGGTGACCAATGGTAGGCGGGAATCCAGTACCAGCCGTTTACGTAATCCCAGTGCCAGCGCCCGTAGTGATGGGTAAACCAGCCGCAATTGTCATAGGAAGTCCAAACGTATCCGTAGAACGGGTTGTAAATCCAGCGTCCATTGGAATAAGGCATCCACTCCGCATTGCTGAAATATGGAATCCAGACATAGGAATTGAAAGCGGACATGTACATCCAGCGTCCAGCCCGCGACATCTCATATTCATAGTCTTCGTATCCGCTTTGCAGGTATCGGGACGTGCCATAGCGGGCGTATCCCTGTTCACGATTCTGCATGTCGTTCCAGCGGTCGAAGTCGTCTTTTTCAGAAGCGTAAAAATAATACGGCCTTTCTTCGAGCCGGCCGCGTGACATGACAATTTTTTGATTTTCCCGGACATTGCGGCTGTTATCCTGCCCGGCGACTTCGGCGATACCCTCGATGACAAAAACTTCGGTTATTGAGTTTTCATCCACGTTGATCCGGTAAATACCATTGTCCAACAAAAAAATGCCGCAATCGGGTGTCTGGATTTCGATGCTTTTTTCTTTGTCCAGATTTGCAATGTCCAGGTAGATGGAGCCTTTGGTCACACGGGCAACGAGGTTGGTTTCGCGCAACTGGGGAATGCTCAACATGTCTACCTGGGTGTCCGTGTCCAGGCGCATGTAGTTCAAACGGCCCAGGTATATCCCCAGGCGTCCAGCCGTGGTGCCGACCGTATCTTTTTCAAATACGGGCAGGTTGGGAGTTGCTTCTTCAAAGCCTTCCTCATAGGAGCGCTGGACAAATCCTTCGCCTTCGACGTTTTTGATGCGGATGACTTTGGCGTTGTCGTAATATTTGGCTTCGCTGGGACTATTATCTGTTTCATAAGCCAACAAACCAATGGCCAGTAACAAAAAACTCATAATGGCAACCATGATCTTTTTCATGTTGACCTCCTGTTTTTTAGAAAGCAATTTCATTGCCAACTTATATCGAAACAATCTGTCCTGTTTTTATGACAGTTGCCTTGCATACCGTAAAATATAGGACGAAAATTTATTCTATTGGCAGGCGGTTGTACAGTTGTGTCAATTGGCGCAGGCGCTGGCCGATTTCAGGCGTCAAGGCTTCCGGAGTCAGCTTCCAGTTCCAATTGCCGCTGCTTCGACCCGGAGTATTCATCCGGAAACGTTCGCCGTAGCCCAGAATATCCTGAACCGGGAAAATTGCCAGGCCGGCAATCGATTGCATGGCCAGGCGGATGAACTGCCAATGAAATTCGTCACGATGGTTCACGTTCATATAATCCAGAATATAGTCCTTGGCCTGGGCGCTGGTTTCCTGTCCGTAGAACCATCCGTTGCTTGTGTTGTTGTCATGGGTCCCGGTATAAACCAGACAGTTCGGGCTGGTGAAATTATGAGGCAAGTAGGGATTGTTGCCCTTGCCATCGAAAGCGAATTGCAATATTTTCATGCCCGGCAATTCGAGACGCTCGCGCAGGGCTTCCACGGCCGGGGTTATTTCACCCAGATCTTCGGCGATCAAGGGTAAGGTTCCCAATGTATCTTCCAGGGCATTGAAAAAAGCCATGCCCGGTCCGGGCCGCCAGCTGCCTTTAATCGCCGTGCTTTCTTCAGTGGGAATGGACCAGTAGGTTTCAAAACCGCGGAAATGATCGATGCGCAGCCTGTCGACCAGCTGCAGGAGATGGCTGATGCGGGCCGTCCACCAATCCATGGTAGGCCCCTTGAGATTCCGCTGTTGATCCTGCCAATCGTAAAGGGGGTTGCCCCAGCGCTGGCCGCTCTGGCTGAAATAATCCGGCGGCACGCCGGCTACCGCTAGTGGCAGCCCGCTGCCTTGATCCAGTTGAAAAATTTCGGGATGGGCCCAGGCATCCGCGCTTTCAAAATTGACATAAAAAGGAATATCTCCGATAATTTGCACGCCCCGCCGGTTGGCATATTTTTTCATTTCCTGCCATTGTCTGAAAAATTCAAATTGTCCGAATTGCCTGATAAAGACAGATTCGGCCAGTTTTTGCTTCCAGCGGCCAAGGGCGTCCGGCTGGCGGCGGGCGATGTCCTCCGGCCAGACCGTCCATTGAAACGTGTTGAAATGATCGGCCAGGGACCGGAACAGGGTATAATCATCCAGCCAATGCCGCTGGTCGTGGCAAAAGCATTCAAACTCTTTTTTTTCATCTGCTTTTTGCCGCAACGAAAATGACTGCGCCGCCTTCTTCAATAGGATGGCTTTTTGACTGGCGGTTTTTTCAAGGTCGGCAAAGTCATGGAGGCGGCCATCCTCGCTGGCGCGAAGTTCCTCTGCGTCAATCCAGCCGCGGGCGTGCATTTTTTCAGGATCGATCAGCAATTCGTTGCCGGCGAAGGCGGAAGGCGATGAATACGGTGAAAAATGCCAATGCGGGCAAACCGGCCCCAATGGCAGCACCTGCCAATAGGACTGGCCGCTGGCCGCCAAAAAATCAATGAAAGCGGCTGCTTCCCGGCCCAGCGTGCCGCAGCCGTATTGCCCGGGCAGGGATGTGATGTGCAGCAGCAGGCCGCTGTTTCTTTTTAAGATCATGGTGATAGCCTGCCTTTTATTTGTCTGCGCTGCGCCTGCGAAGCATCAGGATCATTCCATTTCTTTTTCGATGTTTTCATTGTAAATATGGGTGCGATTGCGTCCGGATTCTTTGGCAAAATACAATGCTTTGTCTGCGTAGTTCAATATTTGCTCATCGTTCAGTCCATGCTCCGGATAAGAAGCCAAGCCAATGGAGATGGTCAGTTTTTTTTGCGGCTGGGTTTCAGCTCCGGGGAAGACCTGCTTTTCAATGCTCTCCCGGAGCCTTTCCGCTGCCAGGTAGGCTCCGACTTTATCGGTTTGGGGCAGGATCACTACAAATTCGTCACCGCCGTACTTGGCCAGCAAGTCGGTGGTGCGAAATTTGTTTTTCATGATCGCACCGATGCTTTTTAAAATTTCCGAGCCGTGGATATGACCGTTATGGTCGTTGTAATTTTTAAAAAAATCAACATCGAACATGATCAAGGAATAGCTCAACTTGTGACGTTGCGACTTTTTTGTTTCCAGACTTAAAAGCTCAAAAAAGTGCATCTGGTTGTACAGGCCGGTCAAACCGTCCGAAATGGAGAGTTCCTGGGTTTGCTCGAGAAGCTTCTTGAGCAGCGATTCATTGGTGTGCAGGTTTTTCGAAAGATAACCGGAGACGAAGTAAGAGAAAATCAGCATCAGGTCGAATGTCAGGATGGCCATGAGCTGCTGGCTGGAGAAAAAACTCTCGCTGTTCTGCAACAGGGTGATGATCAAAAGCAGGACAATGACGGTCAGCGTGTTGCGGAAAGCCTTGTGGTAATCGGTTAAAAAAGTGGTGATCATGATATAGACGATATACAAGGCGATGATCGGGCTGTTCAGGCCCCCGGAAAAAAAAACGATCATGGACAAGGCAATCAGGTCAAAATTGAGCTGCCGGGAAATGGATGCCAGCAGTTGGTTGTATTGCACCGGGTTAGCGGCCTGTTTTTCTTTTTGGCGGATGTCCACGTGGAACAGGAAATTGACGATGATTGGCAGCAGGAAAACCAATAACGCGTTTTGCCAGCTGATCAATGAATGCCGGGCCAGAAAATTATAGGTCAGAAAAAAAAGCATGATGAAAACCGGGTAGATCCAACGGATGCGGATCAGCCAGTGATTTTTTTCAAACATGTTTTTCAGGGCCAGAGCCTCTGGTTTTTGCATGGCGTGCTGCTCCGGCGGTGGATTGATCATGGTCATAAAGTATTTTCTTTTAATAAAAAAGTCAAATATTTTCTTGCAGTTCCATTAGAAAAATACTAATATGTTTCCTGATATTTTTTTATGGAGGCAAAGCTTGTATAAAAAAACGCGGTTTTATGATTTCACCTACTACAATTTTATCGGGACCTGGGCCTGGATTTTACACCGGTTGGCCGGCCTGGCTTTGATCTTTTACCTGTCCCTGCACATCTGGGTCATCAACAGCTTGACGTATGGCGAAAAAACCTTCAATGAGGTCATGACTTTCCTGAGCAGCCCGTTGTTCAAACTGTTGGAAGTTGGCCTTTGGGGGGTCATCCTGTTCCACGCCTTCAATGGCGTGCGTATCGTCATCGTCGATTTTTTCAAGGGTTCTTTGGCGCACAAGAAATTATTTATCCTGTTCATCGCCGCGGCCTTTGTGCTCTGGGCGCTGGGCTCCTTCATGCTTTTGCGTCACGCGTTTTAGGGAGGGCATCATGGAAAAGAACTTCAAGCAAACGTCGCGTTCGGGTTCCATGGCCTGGCTGCTGCAGCGTATCTCCGCTGTCATCCTGTTCGTGCTGCTGCTCTTCCATTTTATTGTTTACCATTTCCTGACCCAGTCCCGTTCGGTGGATTACCTGCAGGTCATGAAGCGGGCCCAGAGCTGGTGGTTCCCGCTGCTGCAGTTCATGTTTCTGCTGACGGCCCTTTATCATGGCTTGAATGGGGTGTGGTCGGTTCTGGAGGATTATACAACCAGCAAGTTCTGGCGTTTGGTCTGGTACAGCCTGTTGTTGACGGTTGGAACGATCCTTTTGTTTGTCGGTACGCTGACCATCATCAAGCTTTATACCCTGAAGATTGCCTGAGGAGTGACATAATGAAAACTGATGAAGCAAGAAATTATCATAAAATTGACGCCGTGATCGTTGGGGCCGGATTGGCCGGGCTCAGGGCTGCACTGGAAGTGGCAAAAAGCGGTCTGTCGGCGGCCGTAATCAGCAAGGTTTACCCGACCCGTTCGCACTCCGGAGGCGCCCAGGGAGGGATCGCCGCCGCCCTGGCCAATGTATCCGAGGATTCCCTGGAAGCGCACATGTTTGACACCATTAAGGGCAGCGATTACCTGGCCGACCAAAACATTGTCGAGAAATTCGTTAACGAGGCGCTGAAAACCGTTTACGAGTTCGAGCATATGGGGGTTCCTTTTTCGCGTACGGCAGATGGCCGGATTAACCAGCGCCCCTTCGGCGGCCATTCTGCACCGCGCGCCTGCTTTGCCCAGGATATAACCGGTCATGTGCTCCTGCATACCCTGTACGAACAATGCCTGAAACACAACGTATTTTTTTTCAATGAGTTTCAGGTTTTGTCGTTGCTGATCGAGAACGACCTGTCGCGCGGCTTGGTGGCCTGGGACATTCGCAATGGCGGTCTTCATATTTTTCACGCCCGTGCGGTGCTGTTAGCCACCGGCGGCTATGGTCGCGCTTTTAAAGTCACTTCCAATGCACACGCCAATACCGGGGATGGCGTGGGCCTGGTGCTGGAAGCGGGGCTGCCGCTCGAGGACATGGAATTTGTCCAGTTCCATCCGACCGGACTCTATAAGCATGGCATCCTCCTTTCCGAGGCTGCCCGCGGCGAAGGGGCATATATCATTAATGACCAGGGTGAGCGCTTCATGAAAACCTACGCTGCAGCCAAAATGGAATTGGCTCCGCGCGATGTGGTTTCCCGAGCCGAGCAGACCGAGATCAACGGGGGCCGGGGCATCGGCGGCAAGGATTATGTGTACCTCGACTTGCGCCATTTGGGCCAGAAGAAGATCCTGGAGCGTCTGCCGCAGATCTACGACCTGGCCTTGAATTACCTTAAAGTCGATGCCGTCAAGGAGCCGGTCCCCATTCAACCGACGGCCCATTATTCGATGGGCGGTATTGCGGCCAACATGAATACCGAGGTGATCAAGGACGCCCGGGGCACGATGGTCAAGGGTCTTTATACGGCCGGGGAAAGTTCCTGCCTTTCACTGCATGGGGCCAACCGACTGGGCACCAATTCCCTGCAGGATGCGGCTACCTTCGGCCGTATCGCCGGTATGCGGATGAGCGCTTTCTGCCGGGAAAATGGCTATAGCGACTTGCCGGCATCCCCCCTGGAAAAGGCCCAGGCTAAAATCGATCACCTGTGGCAGAAAGAGGGCCAGGAAAAGCACGCGGCTATTCGTGAGGATTTGCAGGTCAATATGACCAAGCTCATGGGCGTTTTTCGCAATCAGGACGACATGCTGAAAATGCAGGCTGTCATCAAGGAATTGCAGGAGCGCTACCAAAAAGTCACCGTCGACGATCACGGTATGGTGTTCAACCTGGACCTGATCGAGGCCCTGGAATTGGAAAACCTGCTCAGTTTTTCTGAGGTGATCGTCGAAAGTGCGTTGGCCCGCAAGGAATCGCGCGGGGCCCATTTCCGAACCGATTTCCCCAAGCGCGACGATGCCCAGTGGTTAAAGCACACCCTGGCCTGGCGCCGGAACGGGAAAATTGTGCTGGATTTCAGCAAGGAAGTCGTTATCTACCCACAGTATCAACCGCAGGAAAGGAAGTATTAAGGAGAAAAAACCATGGCGAAAGCAGATATCTCGGTAAAAATTTTAAGATTCCAGCCGGAAAAGGATAAAAAACCGCACTGGCAAGTGTATGCCATTGCGGTTGACGACGAATCGACCATTCTGGACGTGCTCAACGAGATCCACTGGCAGCATGACGGTACGTTGGCCTATCGCCGTTCCTGCCGCAGCTCCATCTGCGGCTCCTGCGCCATGAAAGTCAACGGCCGCAACGTGCTGGCCTGCGAAACGCCGATCCACCGTTTCGGCAGCAAGCTGAAAATCGAGCCGCTGTCCGGATTCAATATCATCAAGGATCTGGTCGTGGACCTGGAACCGTTCTTTGAAAAATTAAAACGCATCAAGCCGTACCTGATCCTGGACAAGCCGCTGCCCGACAAGGAATACGTCCAGTCACCCGAGCAGCTGGAGCAGATCGGCGAATCGACGTTGTGCATCCTCTGCGCCGCCTGCAGCGCGGCCTGCCCCAGTTCCTGGCCCAACCAGGATTATCTGGGTCCGGCCGCCCTGCTCAAGGCCTACCGCTTTATTTTCGACAGCCGCGACGATGGCGCCGATGATCGCCTGGAGATTGTCAATGACAAGAACGGCATCTGGCGCTGCCACACCATCTTCAACTGCATGGAAGCCTGCCCCAAAAAAATCAAGATCACCGAGTACCTTTCACGGCTGAAAGTCAAGGTGGTCGAAAACTCGCTGTAGTTTATTTTTTGCGTAGCGGAGGGTCTCAGACCCTCCAGTTAAAAATTATATATATCAAAGAGCGGGCAGATCACAAACCCACCTCTCCATCTTAGCATAAAATCAAACTTGTTATTTTTTATTCGCTGCTATTTTTTCTTTGTGGTTTTGGCTTTTAGCTTGGGTTTTGGCTTGCTGATGGTTTTGGCCTTGGCCTTGACGGTCTTGGCTTTGACCTTCACGGTCTTGGTTTTGGCCTTGGCTTTGGCGGCCTTGGCCAACTCGGCTTTGCTCTTGCGTTTGATGTCCATACTGTGAGCCTTCTTGTAGCTCTGAATGTCCTTGAAGCGGCCCTTGCTGTCGCGCACCGCATAAAGTTTGGTGCCCTTGGAACTGCGCATGACTGTTCTTTTAATTGGCATACGACCTCCCTTAAGTCAATAATTTTAATTATAGAATTATAGAAACATAATGTAAACAGAAAAATAAATTTAGTATGAAATTTGATTTGCGCCGGGATGGGGAAAGGGGCGGGAATGGATGTGTGACCAAGATACTGGAAGCGGTTTTATTTGACTTTCTCTAAAACGGATATTACAATATGGCACTAGTTATAGGAGGGTGATGTGTTTAAACGTCTAGCCAAGTTAATTCGCGGATTTTTTGGATTGTTTATCTCCGGACTTGAGAAGTCCAATCCCAGGGCTTTGATCGAGGCGGAAAAAGAAAACCTGCGCAAGCAGATCGCCCGTTTTAATGACAACCTGGCGACTCATGCGAGTTTCGTCGAACGATTGATGCGCCAGATCAAGAATTTGGAAGTGCGCGAAAGAGAATTGACTGCCAAGATAGCCGCCCATATCAAGGTCGGCAACCGGGCCGTCGCCGGGCAGATGGCGCTGGAATTGCAGTCGGTTAAAGATCAGTTGGAAGAAAACCGGCAGCAATTGGTCATTTCTGAGGAAACTTATCAAAAATTAGTTAAATCCAGGGATGTCTCAATCCAGGAAGCGCAGGCTAAAATTGAAAAATTGAAAAAATTGATCTCGGAGACTGAAATGATGGAAGCCCAAGCCGAGTTGCAGGAAATGGCCTCAGGCATGATTTCCAAAATCGGCGGTGCGGGCGATACCCTGAACCGGGTCGAGGAATATTTGCAGGAGCGACGCGACAAGGCGGCTGGCCGGGCCCGGGTCGCATCTTCCACGATCGATGTCAAAGAAGTGGAACTGAAGGAGGAGGAGCAGAAGGCGCTTGCTGAACAAGCCCTGCGGGAATTCGAGGCCGCCTATGGCATGATTCCCCCTGCCACAGATGCGGTGAAGAAAAACGCGGCTCCGCAAGCGAAGCTTGAAAAGGTACTTGGTCCCAAGGAAAAAGCATAAGGAGGTAACCATGGAAAACAACAAAATCGGACCCACGGCATTGGGAAAAACGGTCGCTATTATTTTTATCATTGCCTGTATTGCCGCCGCCGGTTATTTTTTTCGCGATACATTCTTCCCCAAGGCTAAAAAAGGCAAAACAGTTGATCTGGACCAGTTTCGCAAAGATCAGCAGAGAGAGGCTGAGGCCCAGGATCCCACCGGCATTACCACGGTGACCGAATACAAATATATCCCGGCCCAGACGCTGCGCCCGGTGCAGGGCACGAGCAATTACAAATGGGATGGCAAAGAAAAGATCGTCCAGTTTCCGATCAACGTCTGGATCGGTTGGCTGCCGATCGTGGCGGCCAATCATGGTTTCGCTCCCAATACCGAGAGCGTCTTTTATAAAAAATATGGTTTTAAGGTCAACCTGAAGCTGATCGATGACCCGGTGACGGCCCGGGATGCTTTTGCTTCCGGCGAAAGTCATATCCTCTGGGGAACTTTGGACATGATGGTTCTGTTCGCTCCGCAGCTGAGCAAGGATTCCCGGACCGCATTGCGCATATACCAGCAGATCGATTGGTCGAACGGCGGCGATGGCATCGTCGTGCGCAGCCATATTTCCAGTGTCAAGGACCTGCGCGGCCGCACCATCGTTTATGCCCAGAACAGCCCGTCGCAATATTTTCTCAACAATCTGCTGCTCAATGCCGGTATCCAGCCGGGTGAAGTCAACCATAAATTTACGGCCACGGCCTTCGAAGCCGCCGCCGCATTTGTGGCTGATCCCAGCATCGATGCCTGCGTTTCCTGGGCGCCGGATATCTACAATATTCCCCAGAAGGTCAAAAAAACGCGTATTTTAACAACCACCAGCGAGGCCAACAAGCTCATCGCCGATGTCTGGGCGGCCCGCGCTGATTTTGCCAAAGACCATCCGGATGTCATTGAAGGGCTTGTGGCCGGCATATTTGAAGGCATGCGCGCTATCAAAGATGACATGCAGAAGGCCCAGGCGTTTCAATGGATGTCCGAAGGCTACGGGATGACCGTCGACCAGGTCAAGGCCATGGAATATGACGCTCACATCACCAATTTTGCCGAGAACAAGGAGTTTTTCCTCAATGCCAACTCCCCGGCCAATTTTGAACGTACCTGGAAAAATATCACTTTTGTTTACAAGGAACTCGGCCTGTTGGGGACCCCCCTGCGTTTTGACGAAGTGATGGATTTCTCCGTCCTAAAAAAGATTGAGGCTAAAGGCCTTTTCTCGGACATGAAGGATGAGTATATCACCAGTTTTACTCCCATGAGCTACCATAAGGTGGCTGCGGAAAAACCGATTCTGACCCAGACCATCCGCATTAATTTTTACCCCAATTCCGCTAATATTTTCGAGCCGCAGCATGATGAACTGGGAAATCCCCTGGCCAACACCCTGTATGATCCGCATGCGTCCGCAACGCTGGAAAAGGTGGCACGACTGGCCGGTCAGTATGAGCGGGCGGTAATCGGCATTACCGGACATACCGACAGTTCCATGAAGGGGCGGGTGCCGCGTTCGGAAGTGGAATTGCTCTCCATGGACCGCGCCGAGGCGGTTAAAACGGCCCTGATCAAGAAATATCGTTTCGATCCGAATAAATTCGTGATCAAGGGCATGGCCTGGGATTTACCCGCCGACCAGGCAAATCCAATGAATCAGCCGATGAACCGCCGGGTGGAAATATCGATCTACCCGCCAGAGCTGAAGTAGTCTCCGGACCAGAAGCTGTTTGCGATTGATGCGTGCGGCTAAAAACATTTTTAGAAAGATCGCGGCGATGGTTGGGAAATTATATCGCCGTTTTTTTAAAATCCGCGAGGATGTTTCTATGCCGGCGCGCATGGCCCTGGGCTTGATTCCGGCCTTGGTCATTGTTGCCGTATGGATCCTGCTGACCCGGGGAAAAGCGGAAAGCCGGATCATATCACCGCTGATTCTGCCTTCTCCAGGTGAAGTACTCCATTCTTTCCACAGCCTCTGGTTCGATGCCGAATTGAGTCGCAGTATGATAGCCAGCGCGTTGCGCGTGATCGGTGGTTTCGTCATCGCGCTGATGGTCGCATTCCCCCTGGGTGTCTTCATGGGAACATTCTCCAACATCAAGGCCATCTTCTCACCGCTGGCCACCTTCGGCGCCTATTTGCCCATTCCCACCTTGGTTCCGTTGACGATGAGTCTTTTCGGTATTGGTGAGTTTCAGAAGATCATGTTTCTGGCTCTGGCCTTTTTTGTCTATTTGCTGCCCCTCTTCGTCAAGGCCATAGACTCTGTGGACAACGTCTACCTGCAGACGGCCTATACCCTTGGCGCAGGCCGCTGGCAGATTCTGCGCCGTGTCCTGCTCGGCATTTCTTTGCCGCAGATTTTCCATGCCATGCGCCTGGGCTTCGGCATTGGTTGGACGTATATCATTCTGGCCGAGATGGTCGCCGCCGACCGCGGCCTGGGGACGATTATCATTGTCGCCCAACGGCGCGGCCCCCGGGAACATATCTACCTGGTCCTGGTGGCGATCGTCATCATCGCTTTCATCACCGACCGGATCTGGGTTTGGCTGGGGCGAATGTTTTTCCCCTATCTGGAGCAGAAATGAGCCAAGCCGGAGAGAATGCCAGTCCCGTTGCCTCTGTTCAGAAACCGCCGGTGGTCGAGTTCCGCCATGTTGGCAAAACATTCGATCCGGGAACTCCCCGCCAGTGTGTTGCCTTGGAGGAACTTGATTTTTCAATCGAGGACACTCCCGGCCGGGGGGAATTCATCGCCATTGTCGGGCCGTCCGGTTGCGGAAAATCGACCATGCTCAATCTGCTGGCCGGTTTCAAGGAAGTCTATCCACCCAGTTGTGGCGAAATCCTGGTGCACGGCCGGCCGATCTGCGGTCCGGGGATAGACCGGGGCATGATCTTTCAGAAATACAGTTCCTTCCCGCAGATGACGGTCCTCAGGAACGTTTGCTTCGGCTTGGAAATCAACCGCCGCAAGTTGGGGACCGACCAAAAAGAGATTGTCAGCCAGGCGCGCCAATGGATCGAGCGGGTCGGGCTCGGCGGCCATGAAAACAAATACCCTCACCAGTTGTCGGGAGGCCAGCAGCAACGGGTGGCGATTGCCCGAAGCCTGATTCTCAAACCCCAGATCATTCTGATGGATGAGCCTTTTTCGGCGCTGGATGAACCGACGCGCCTGGAGATGCAGAAATTACTGGTTGATCTCTGGCAGGAAATCGCGGCGACGGTTTTCATCGTCACCCATTCGCTGGTCGAGGCGGTCTATTTCGGCGACCGGGTCTGGGTGTTCCGTCGCAATCCCGGAAGCATCCAGAAAGAATTCCGGGACATACCGCCGGCCGTCCCTGGCATGGCGCCTTTGGAAGTGCAGCGTTCCCCCCAGTTCCTGGCCATGGTGGAACGGGTCGCTGCCGAGTTCCGGACCACTCTGGATCATCAACAGGTTTGCGCATGATGAAGGACACATTGACTTTCTGGGATTACCTCAAGGCCGCCTTTCATTTAAAGGTGCCTTTCAAGGCCCTGGGGCATCTTCCGCTGAACAAGCTTGTCTTGGCCGGCTTCGCCATTCTGGCCCTGGGTCATCCCGGATTCCTTTTCCTGGGCCTGGCTTATGAATCGGCGTATCTGCTTTCCCTTTCCGGGAATGGGCGTTTCCAGAGCATCGTACAGGGTGAGAAGCTGGCGGACAAGAGGAAATCTCAGGCGCAAAAGCAGCAGGGTGTGCTGCAAATTTTGTCGGCAGAAGACCGTGATCGTTATATAAATCTGGAGTGCAAGTGCGAAAAAATCCATAACAAATATGGACTGCCGGCTCCAGAGTCGGGGCTGAAGAGCCTGCAATCGGAGGCCTTAAGCCAGTTGTCCGCCATCTTCCTCAAGCTGCTGCATTCCAGGCGGACTTCGCGGGAGTTGTTGGAAGAACTTTCCGAGAAAAACCTTCGCGAAGAGATTCGTCAGGTCGAAGTCAAGCTGGCCGGGGAAGCGGAAGGTTCGGCCTTGGCCCGGCCTTTGAAAGGAACGCTGGAAATCCAAAAACGCCGCCTGGATAACCTGCTCCGCGTCAAGGAGAGCCTGAAGGTTACCGATGCCGAATTGGACCGCATCGAGAAGCAGGTGACGCTGATCAGCGAGGAATCGATCATTTCCGGTGATCCCCAGATTCTGACCAGCCGGCTGGACGGAGTGATCCGCTCCCTGGAGGACACGCAGAAATGGATCAGCGACAGCAGTGAATTGTTTGCCGCCATGGAAAGCGATTCTCATGCCGCGTCGCCGCTCCCGGCGCCAAAAAAAGCGAGACTGAAGGAGTAACCCATGAATGCCACTCTGCCCGCCTGGGCGCAGCAAGTGAAGGAAACATTTCGCGGCGGTACCGTCAGCCAGTTCATTATCAGCGGCAACATCCATGATGCGGTTCCTTTTCATGAAGAAAAAAAAGTCCGTTTTTTCCCGCTGAAGCAATTCCTGGCCGAGGTCCTTTTTGCATCCCAGGACATCATCCTCTTTTACAATCGCGGCCAAGGCATCCAGCTGGCCAAGGGGGCGGAACATTTTTTCAAATACATGCAGATTTTCGACAAGTTCCACGGCTCGCGTTTCGCCACCGATTCCGGGAGCACGGGTGACGCGTCTGCATCCCTGGAGGCCGGCAGACTGTTGCCCCGCGATCCCGCCCGGGCCCTGGAGCTGATCGACCGTTTCCTGCAATTCGTCATCGGCGGTGCCCCGGGGCAGGAGGCGCTTTCCGCTGCGGTGGTGATCGATTTCGCCAGTTTTATCGTCCCCCGCGGCGAGTCCCTGTATCTCAGCGGCGAGATCGGGGTCAACATCATCAAGATACTCAACTGGGCCCAGGATCCGGCCATTCTGGGCGCCAATGTCGTCACCGCGCTGCTTTCAGAGAACCTGAGCGACTTGAGCGAATATATCGTGGAAAATCCCTTCAACGGCAAGATCACCATTCCCTTGCCACAAAGCGGGGAAATTGCGGAGTGGATTCGCTCCCTGGTGGGGGAGCAGTCAGAGTTTGACAAAATCAGCGAGGTCACTATCGACAACCTGGCGCTGAAGCTTCAGGGGTTGAACCGGATCAACGTAAGAAATATTTTAATGCAGGCCATGAAAAACAACCGCCCCATCACCATGAAGCAATTGGCCCGCTGGAAAAAAGAGATTATCGAAAAAGAGGCTTTTGACCGGCTGGAGTTCCTTGAATTCGACCGCTCTCTCGATGATGTCGCCGGGCACGACGAGGCCAAGGCCTGGCTGCGCGAGGATGCGCAATTGCTGAAAAAAGGGGCCGTGCGCGCACTGCCCATGGGTTATCTAATCACCGGCCGCATCGGTACCGGCAAGACGTACCTGGTGGAATGTTTTTCCGGCGAGTGCGGCGTGCCGTTCGTCGCCCTGAAAAATTTTCGCGAGAAGTGGGTCGGTGCCACCGAGGGTAACCTGGAAAAAGTCTTCCATATTTTGCACGCCCTGGGCCAGGTCGTGGTCTTTATCGACGAAGCCGACCAGATGACGGGAAAGCGCGACAGCGGCGAAGGCGATTCGGGACTGTCGGGAAGGGTCTACGGCATGCTGGCCAAGGAAATGGCCGACACTTCCAACCGCGGCAAGATCCTGTGGCTGTTTGCCACCAGCCGGCCCGACCTGCTTGAAGTGGACCTGAAACGCCAGGGGCGGCTTGATATTCATATTCCCCTGCTGCCGCCCGCCGATGAAGCGGGAATCAAGGCCCTTTTCATGGCCATGGCCCGCAAGCTGAAAATCGATCTCAAGCCGGAAGAAATCCCGTCCCTGCCTTTTAAGCAGCCCCTGAGCGGCAACGAGATCGAGGGCCTGCTGATCCGGGCCCTGCGCACTTTTGAGTTGCAGGCCGACGTGGCCAAGCAAAGGACGTTCGTTGCAATCCTGGCCGAAGTGATCCGCGATTTCCGGCCGTCCGCAGATACGCGAGAGCTGGAATTGATGGACATGCTGGCCATTCGCGAATGCACCGACGAGCGTTTTCTGCCGGTTCGCTTCAAGAAGATCAGCCGCGAAGAGATCGACAGACGAATCGCCCAGCTGTCGTTTTCCAGGTAAGGGATTTACTGCTGTTCAGCAAATGAATATTATTCCACAGGATAGCATCCTTGTGTAGGGGAGGGTCTGCGACCCTCCCGCAGAGATCCGCTATGGAGAAATAGGCGGGTCATAGACCCATTCCTGCCGAAAAAAAAGGCATCTCGCCTTTTTGTATTATTTTTTATATTACAAATGCTTCTTGACCAGCTCGATGACCTCGGGCAGGTCCATGCCGATCTCTTTGAGATGCTCGACCGTGGGCACGCCGTCCTTGGACCAGCCGCGGCGCTTGAATACAGCGTCGATCAGGCTTTCGTATTGCTTTTCGCGGTACTGGCGGTGCAGTTTGATCTTTTCCTCGGTGCTCTTGCCGGCCGGGTCGATGTTCTGCTTCTCCTGCAGCTGCTTGTCATAGCGTTCGGCGCGCGATTCGTATTCCTCGACCGTGACCGGCCCCATGGCGCGGTAGGGCGGATAGTCGTCGGGGCGCTTGCCGTGGCCCATCTTAAGGTTGAAGACGCGCTGAAAATTGTAGACCCGCTCCGACTGCATCATCAGTCCTTGCTTGTCGATGTGCTCTCCGGTGATGGCGTTGTAGACGTCCACGTAATTCTGCACGTGCTCGGGGACCTTGTTGGGTTCTGCCTGCTGGGCATTGTCGGCCGGCTCGATGTCGTTCCAGGGCAGTTTGCACAGGCCTTGCAGACCAAACCAGGTGCGGAAGATAGGAAAATAATGAAGGGCCTCTGCCTTATTTTCAAAGGTGGGAATCTGGTTGTTGACCATGTCCATAAATATCAGCCAGGCTTCGTCGTGCTGCGGTCCCTTGTTGGTCAGGTAGTAGCCGCCCTGCTGCGCCAGCGATTCCTTGGACTGGTATTCGGACTGTTCCAGCCCCTTGCCGTGCATGCCGATGTCCTTGAGGAATTGGGCGTCGGCGCCGTATTCCCTGGCAAAGTATTCCTGCATGTATTTGACGCCCTTGCCGGCGATCAAACCGAAGCCTTCGCCGCGGGCGATTTGGTGCATCATCTCCAGCGCCGCTTCCCAGTTGCCCCAGGTCATTTCCAGGCCGCCGGTGCGCTCCTTGTTCAGGATGCCGTTTTCGTAGCAGTCCATGACGAAGGCGGTCAGGGTGCCGAAAGAAATGGTGTCCAGGCCGTAGGTGTCGCAGTAGAAGTTGATTTCGACCACGGCGTCGGGATTGAAGATGGCTGTGCTTGATCCGCAGCCGCCGATGGTTTCGTACTCGGGGCCGTCGACCAGGACCCGGTCTCCCTTGTAAGGGCCGGTTTTCAGCTCGAAGTTGTCTATGCCGTGGGCGCAGGACATGGTGCAGCCGAACCAGCAGCCGTCGGGCACGTTCTGGGTGAAATATTTTTTCCAGACCCAGGAAGCAAGTTTTTCCGCTTCGGGGTGGCTGCCATAACGGAAGTTTTTCACCGGCAGCAGGTCGTAGTCGTTCATGATCTCCACCAGGTGGGCGGTACCGATGGTGCGCATGTGGCACTGCTTGTCGTCCAGGGCCATGATCTCCTTGTGCAGCTTCAGCCCGGTTTTCTGCAGGGTTTCCAAGTCCACCGGGTTGTTGGATTTCCCGGTCAGGCCGGAGTATTTGACCACCAGGGCCTTGATTTTTTTATTGCGGAAAACGGAGCCGATACCGCCGCGGCCCGCCTGCTTCAGGCGCGGCAGCTTACGGCGCTTGTCCCAGTAGGAGAAGTTCAGGCAGCCGATCCAGGCGTGCTCGGCGCCGTGCCCGGCCGATACCACCGAGACATGCTGCTTTTCACGTTCATTGGCGGCGAACATCTCGTGCAGCTGTTCGGCCAGGACATGGGAATCCATGGCTTCCTCCGGGGCTTCCATGATCTGGATCTTGCCCTGATTGCCGTCGATGTAGATGAGAATTTCGCGATCGGCTTTGCCCTGGATTTCCATGGCGTCAAATCCGGAGAATTTCAAATAGGGACCGAAGTGGCCGCCGACGTTGCTGTCGATGGGGATGCCGGTCTGGGGCGAGATGGTGGTGACGATGGATTTGCCCGAACCGGGGTAGTTGGTGTTGCCGGCAATGGGGCCCATGGCGATGCAGATCTCGTTCTCCGGACTGTCCCATGTCGTGTCGCCCGTGACCGCATCCCATAGCAGCTTCAGGTCGAAGCCTTTGCCGCCGATGAATTTTTCCTTCATTTCGGCCGGGACCGGTTTTTCCTTTATTTCCAGGCTGGACAGGTTGATGTACAGGGTGCGGTTGTTGTAGCCCTTGACCACCGGCTGCAGTTCATAGCTGAATTCCTTGAGCAGCTTGTGCGCCTGGCGCATTTTTTCAATATCGTGTTTCGATTCCGGTGCGTTCATGTCAATCCTCCTTGAATTCGATTTTCAGGGCGCCGGTGGGACATTCCTTGGCGCAGGCGTCGCAGGCGATGCATTTGAAGGGGGCCAGGCCGCCGTGATAGGTCATCATGGTCGATGTCGGGCAGACGGCCACGCAGGCCAGGCAGTTGATGCACAGGCTTTTATTGAGCATGACCACGCCCTGCTTGCTGACGGTCAGGGCCAGGGTCGGGCATTCGGCGACGCAGGCCCCGCACTGGTTGCACACGTTCAGGGCATAGCCATTTTTTCCGGCCGGGCTGACCTTGATGGCCGATTTTTCCGGGTTGTCTTCCTTGAAGTACAGGCGCGAGCAAACGGTCATGCAGGTGTTGCAGCCGTTGCATTTTTCGGGAAAAGTTCGCAGATATTTCATGGCGGTTGTTTCTACCTCCTATTTATTTTCCAGCGACAGGGAGACTTGGATCTTTTTCACGGGCTGGGGGATTTTATCCAAAGCCTGCACCACTCCCAGCAGGATGTTGCTGATGATCTTGGTCACGAACGGGTTCAGGGCGATGACCTGGTCGTTGACCTTGAGTTCAATGCTGTGTTTCATGGTATTCCTCCATAAAGGCGCAAATTTCGGCGATTTGCTCGGGATGGAAGCAGGGAGGACCGGGGATGATTTTTGTAGTGCTGACCACGGCCGCGAGCTTGGTTAATGGGAATTTCAACGCTTGCGGCCGACGGAGATCTTCCACTTCGATCAGCGGTACTCCCGGCTGATAAAGGCCTTCCATCAGGACGATGTCATCTTTCTGCAGATAGGATTTCAGGTCTTCCAGCAGGTCCTGGGGGGCGTTGATCCGGCTCATGCGCAACAATTCATTTTTGGCTATCAGGAAGACTTCGTCGGCTCCCGCCTGCATGAACAGCGCCGTGTCCTTGGCTTCCGGCTGCAGACTATAGGTGTGTGGAGTGTTTTTGATGGCGATGACCCGGCGCTTTTTGGCCTTGAAGTTTTCAACCAGGCGGGTGATAAGCAAGGTTTTGCCGCTGCCCGACCAACCGACGATTGAAAAAATTTTCATGGGTTATCATCTTAATATAGAAGCTATTTTTAGTCAATACAGGACAGGTTTGCTCGATGCCGTTCAGCCTGGCGGCAGGGACCTTTTATGGATTCAATGTCTTTCGCTCTTTACTCTTTACTAATAATCTTACTTCCATTATAATTGAAACAATGAGAATTTTTGTCGGTATCCGGTTGGACGAAGCGGTCAGGGACAGGATTGCCGCCGAACTCAAACCGTTCAAGGCCATCGCCAATTCCATCCGCTGGACCGAAAGCCGCAACATCCACCTGACGCTGAAATTCATCGGCGAAGCTGCCGTGGCCAAAACGGAATTGATCAAGGAAGCGCTGTGGACGGCAAAAATCCCGGCCCGGACTTTCACATTGAAGATCGTCGGGTTCGGCAAATTTCCAGTGGGCGATGACCTGCATATTTTCTGGGCCGGGGTGGAAGACAGCCCGCATCTGCAGGAGTTGTTCGCCGGCATCGAGGACGCCTTGGCGCCGTTGGCCGTTGCCAGGGAAACCCGTCCCTTCAACCCGCATATCACCCTGGGTCGCAACAAGGCCCATTTTAATTTCAAGCCGCTTTTTGAACTGCTGGCCGCCAAGCAGGATATTTTTCTGGCTGAATTCCCGGTGACTTGCTTTCAGCTTTTCAGCAGCCAACTGACTCCCGGCGGTCCGCAGTACAAAATATTGCAGGAGATTTCCGTTGAGCAGTCATGAAATTTCGTTTTTGGTTTTTTCCTACCTGCTCGGTTCCATTCCCTTCGGCTATCTGATTTACTATTTTAGTGAAGGCCGGGACATTCGTACCCAAGGCAGCGGCAATATCGGGGCGACCAACGTGCTGCGCAGCAAGGGCAAGCTGGCCGGAATCCTGACCCTGGTTCTGGACATTCTGAAAGGCGCGGTGCCGGTCATTTACGGTCGCGCTCATATTGAATTGCCTTGGATCATACTGCTTGGAGCCCTGGCCGTGCTGCTGGGACATGCCTTCCCGGTTTTCCTGAAATTCCGCGGCGGCAAGGGGGTCGCATGCCTGGTCGGTGTTTTCCTGTTTTTTTATTTCCCCGCCCTGCTTGTTTTCGCGGCTGTTTTTTTGCTGACCCTGTATATGAGCCGCTATGTCTCGCTGGCGTCGCTGCTGGCGTCGTGCGCCCTGTTTTTTTGCGTTCTCCTCACCCAGGTGGCCGAGTCATCCATGGTGGTTTTTCTGATGCTCTTGCTCATTGTTTTCCGGCACCGCGCCAATATCGGGCGCATCGTGGCGGGGAATGAACGTAAATTCAGTTGGCGGCAAAATGGATAATATTCTGGTTGTCGGCGGCGGCTCTTGGGGAACGGCATTCGCCGATTATCTGGCCCGGAACGGCAATCAGGTAAAGCTCTGGGTTTGGGAAAAGGACGTTATCCAATTCATCCTGAATAAACGGGAAAACGCGGTTTTTCTGCCCGGGATCGAATTGTCCGTCAACTTGCAGCCGGTGGCCGATCTCGAGGGTGAAGCCGGCCGGGCTGACATGATAATAATGGCTGTCCCGTCTAAATTCATTCGCGCCGTGATGCAGCGTATAAACAAAGTTCGCCCCCCCGGTCAGACACTGCTCAATTTGTCCAAGGGTTTTGAATCCGAGTCGCTGAAAACCATTTCCGAAGTGGCCCACGAGGTTTTCGGCCCGGACATTGCGCCGTGCTGGGTTACTGTGTCGGGCCCTTCATTTGCGCGCGAACTGGCCTGCCAGCATCCGACCGCCGTGGTCGCCGCTTCTGCCAACGAAGCGTTGCTCATAAAAATCCAAAATGATTTTTCCTCCAATGTCCTGCGCATCTACCGCACCGCTGACCTGAAAGGCCTTGAGGTGGCCGGTTCGCTGAAAAACGTGATGGCCATCGCGGCCGGGATGATCAACGGCCTTGGTTTTGGCGTCAATACCACGGCGGCGTTGGTCACCCGGGCCAACATGGAGATATCCCGATTGGGAATCCGCCTGGGAGCCCGGGCCGAAACCTTCTGGGGATTGGGCGGCATCGGCGACCTGATGCTGACCTGTTTCGGCAGCTTGTCACGCAATTTTCAACTGGGCCGGAAAATTGCCCAGGGTGTGTCGCTAGCCACCGCCGAAAAATCGACTCCCATGGTTGCCGAGGGCGTGGAAACCACCAAGGCCGTCAACCAGCTCGCCCGGGAGTTGGATATTGACATGCCCATTTCGCGCAGTGTCTACCAGGTGCTTTTTGACGGGCAGGATGTCAAAAAAGCGCTGATTGATCTCATGCAGAGGAGCTTGAAGAACGAATGGAATATAAATTAGAGTATCTGGTGGACGACGAGCTCAAGGTCTTCTTTTTGACCAAGGACAAGGTGGTGATCGGCAAGCTTCCGGAAAATGATATTGAATTGAAGGACAACACGGTTTCCCGGCAGCACTGCCAGCTGCAGCGGTTTGGTAAAAGTTTCAAGTTGATCGACCTCAAGAGCACCAACGGCTGTTATGTCAACGGCCAGTGGGTGCAGAACAAGGTTCTTGCCGTCGGCGATAAAATCACCATCGGCCGCACCATGCTCACCTATCTTTCCGTCAGCAAGGAAGAAAGCTACCGTGATTCCAGTGACCAGAAGATTTCCTTGGTTGTTCCCATTGCCAAGCTGGGCAAGGCCGATATCAAGCCGAAATTAAAAAGCAGCGAACCCAATTTTTTGGCGTCCCTGACCGAATTGGGCAAGAGCCTGATCGCCTCCCAGAACATTGATGACAGTTTTCAGAAACTCGGCGATTTGATTTTCAAGTTTGTCTGCCCGGAGAAAATTTTCATTTTTTATTATGACAGCAAGCAAAACGACATCCACCTGAAGTACACCTATGCCCAGCCGGGGCAGAAGGATGATATCGTCAATATTTCCAAGACCATCGCTCTGAAAGCCATTCATGAAAAAGTGGCCATCCTTTCCTCCAATACCCGCAACGATTCCCGCTTTGACAGCTCCAAGAGCATCCTGATATACGGAATCACGTCGGCGATCTCGGTGCCCATTTGGGCCAAGGATTCCATTTACGGGCTGATTTACGTGGACACGTCCAGCATCGCCCATGTCTTTACCGAGAAAGACCTGGAAATCATGTCCATCATCGCCAACTTCGCCGGTTTTTCCATTGAAGGCATCAACAGCCTGGAAAAATTGAATCGTGAACGCCGGCTGCGGTCGCGGCTGGAACGTTATCATTCTCCGGCCGTGGTTTCGCGGCTCATGGAATTTCAGGACAGCAACACCGGGGAAGTGATGCCGTACCGGGAATCGGAAGCGACAGTCCTGTTCATGGATATCGTCAAGTTCACTTCCCGGGCCGAAAAGATGACCCCGATCGAAGTGGGAATTTTCCTGAACAATTTTTTTACGGAAATGACCGAGATCATTTTTAAAAACAACGGCACATTGGACAAATTTATTGGCGATGCCATCATGGCCATTTTCGGCATCCCCCTGGAATTTGCCAACCATGCCGAACTGGCCCTGGTCACGGCTCTGGAAATGATGAAAAAACTAAAGGAAATCAACAGTCAATTGACAGTGGAGAACATGATCCATGTCCGCATCGGCATTCATTCGGGAAAATTGATTTCCGGAGATTTCGGTTCTCCCAAGCGCTTGGACTACACGGTCCTGGGCAATACCGTCAATATCGCTTCCCGCCTGGAATCATCCGTGGCCGGCAGCGATGAGATCGTCGTGGCTGAGACCACCCATCAGGCCTGCTGCCGGAAATTTGATTTCGAACTTTTAGGAGAAAAAAAATTGCATGGCATATCCAAGCCGGTCAAAGTTTACCGGGTCCTTGGAAAAAAGGGGGACAAATGAAAAAAAATATTATTTGCCTGGTATGGATATTCATGTTGCTGGCCTGCGGCGGCAGCAAAGCGCGGACCGTTCCCGGACAGTTGCAGCCGGACTCGGCCGAATATCTGGCCAATATGGGCGTGGGCTACCTGAATTCCGGCCAATGGCAGCAGGCGGAAAATTCCCTGCTCAAGGCACTGCAGAAAAAACCGCAGCTGGTTACCGCCATGCATGCCCTGAGCCTGGTATACGTGTACCGCCGCGACTTTGTCAAGGCCGTGGACATGCTCAATCGGTTGGTCCTGACAAGTCCCAAGTTTTATGACGCCTATAACCTGCTGGGCACGATTTATACCGAGCAGGGCCATTATCAGCTGGCCAAGGAAAAACTGCTGCTGGCCGCCAACGCCGAGGAATACCTGACCCCGGAAAACGCGTTCGCCAATCTGGCCGTGCTTGAAATCAAATATGAAAAATACACGTCCGCGTTGCGCTACGCGGAAAAGGGTTTGCTCTTTAACCGCAAATTCGCCCCATTGTACAACCTGAAAGGCCTGGCGCTGGAAAATATGAACGAGTACGTTCAGGCCCTGGAGAATTACGACAAGGCATTGTCCCTGCTCCCCCGTCCGGATTCCATCTACCTGATCAACAGCGCCCGGGTCGCCACCAAGCTGGGCGACAAGCAAAAAGCCCTGAACAACCTGGAACTGGCGATGGGCAATGCCCAGAGCCAGGAGCAAAAAACCGAGATCATGAAAATGATCAGGCAATTAGACGGTGGTTGAATGCGCGGTTGAAAAATTGACTTTCATGGTATTTGTTTTTATAATGAACGGCCCGCAAGCTCATTGGGGGCAGGAAATTACGGCCATTGAATAAAGGAGGCTGAAATGAAAAGTTATGTATGCAACGTATGCGGCTATGTGTATAATCCCGCCGACGGTGATTCCGATGCCGGGATCCCGGCCGGGACTGCCTTCGAAGACCTGCCCGAGGACTGGGTCTGCCCGGTCTGCGGAGCCGGTAAAGACGCTTTTGAAGCAACGGATTGAACACAGTATTAATTGAATTATTTTTTAAGCCGGTTGGTGCAAATGGTGATGAACCGGACTCTGGTTTGAATGGGAGATGACATGGCTGTGAAAAAAATTAAAAAAGGAATTTATAGTGTCGGTGCCATCGATTGGGACCGCCGCCTGTTTGATGAACTGATTCCCTTGCCCGACGGCACGAGCTACAATGCCTACCTGGTCGAGGGCAGTGAAAAGACCGCCCTGATCGATACGGTCGATCCGACCAAAACCGGCGAATTGCTCGACAACCTGCAGGAACTCGGTGTGCAGCGTATTGATTACATCATTGCCAACCATGCCGAACAGGACCATTCGGGCTCCATTCCCGACATGCTGGCGATCTATCCCGAGGCCCGGGTGGTGACCAATGAGAAATGCAAGGCCATGCTGATCGATTTGCTGCAAGTTCCTGAAAACCGTTTCCAGGTCGTGGCCGACGGCGCCAGCCTCAGCCTGGGTGACCGGACCCTGGAATTCATTTTTGCCGCCTGGGTCCATTGGCCGGAAACCATGCTGACCTATATGCGCGAGGAAAAATTGCTTTTTTCCTGTGATTTCCTCGGGGCGCATGTGGCCCAGAGTGAACCGCTGCTCTGGGACGAAAATCATGTCTACCAAGCGGCCAAGCGTTATTTTGCCGAGATCATGATGCCCTTCCGCGTCAATATCCGCAAGCATCTGCAGCGGCTGCGCGCCTTGGCCCCGGACATGATCGCGCCCAGTCACGGCGTGGTCTATCCGCGCCCCGATTTCATCCTCAAAGCCTACGAGGAATGGACCGCCGACACGGTGCACAACATGGTGCTGATTCCCTTTGTTTCCATGCACGGCAGCACCCGCGAAATGGTCGAATACCTGACCGGAGCGCTGATGCAAAAAAACATTCCCGTATTCCCATGCAATGTGATTCGGGCCGATATCGGCGAATTGGCCAAGGAACTGGTCGATGCCGCCACGGTGGTCATTGCTTCACCGACGGTGTTGGGCGGACCGCATCCGGCTATTTTATATGTCACCTACCTGGCCAATGCCCTGAGGCCGAAATTCAAGTTTGCTTCGATCATCGGCTCTTTCGGCTGGGGCGGGCGTATGCTGGAGATTCTGAAGGCACAGCTGGGCAACATCAAGGCCGAGATCCTGGAACCGGTCATGGTCAAGGGCTGTCCGCAGCCGGCCGATTTCCAGGCCTTGCAGCGCCTGGCCGACGCCATCGAACAAAAACACCGCGATGCGGGAATTTCAAGCTGATATTTTTCGGACTGACGCGAAGAGATACGGATGGATGCAATTTACAAGAAACTGGCCCAGGTTTTAGATCGAATTCCCAATGGTTTTCCGGCCACAAAAAGCGGCGTGGAGTTAAAATTACTGGCAAAATTATTTAGCGTGGAAGAAGCGGAATTGGCCTGTCATTTAACTCTTGCCGCCTGTGCGGCGCGAACGATTGCCGAGTCCGTGGGCTGGGAGGAACAACGGGTTTTTACGATGTTGAAGACGATGACCAAAAAGGGGCTCATTGAAGCGGAAAAAGGCGAAAAAAACTTGTGCTTCAAACTGATACCTTTTGTGGTCGGGTTTTATGAACGGCAGAATGGCCGGATCGATGCCGATTTCGCCCAACTTTTTGAAGCATACTATCATGAAGGATTCCACCTGATGATGGATCTCAAGCCGTCGGTCCACCGGGTTGTCCCGATTGAAAAATCCATCCCGGTGAACATCGAGGTCATGCCGTATGAGCGTGCTTCGGTTTATATTGAGCGTGCGCGGTCGTGGGGGGTGCTGCCGTGTATTTGCCGCGTGCAACGGCGGCTCATCGGAAAAGCGTGCCGGCACACCGAGGAAAACTGCCTGGTATTCTCACAAAAACCCAATGCGTTCAAGCAAACCGAAACCATTCGTGAGCTGAGCAAGGAAGAGGCGCTGGAAATTCTTGCCAATGCCGGCAAAGAAGGGCTTGTGCATTCCACGGCCAATGTTCAAAATGGTGTCACCTATATTTGTAATTGCTGTACCTGTTCATGCACCATCATGCGCGGTATCGCGGAATACGGGCATTTGAATGCCCTGGGCCGTTCTGATTTTACCATTGCCATCGACTCAAGCCTCTGCTCGGGTTGCTCGCTTTGCATCGAACGCTGCCCCTTCAACGCCCTGCAGTTGCAAGAGAAAGACGGTTTGTGCCATGTAGACCCGTTGCACTGTTACGGATGCGGGCTCTGTGTCTCCGTTTGTAGCAGCGGGGCACTTTCACTCATGGCGAAATCCCCGGATCAATGCGAACCCCTTGCTCGCAACGAATCGGAGTGGCGGGATCAACGTGTGGCGGCGATGCCTCATCAAGCCTTTGGATGGGCAAAAAAGGAATAAAGCCGATTCGCCATAATTTGCCGAAAAGCACACAAAAAAGGCAATTTTGCCCCGATGCTGTTTTTTCTTGAAATTGCTTTTAATTGCGGCTACAATAACAGATATAACCGTGATAAAAAATGACGTATGGAGGAATTGAATCATGCAAAAAAAATTCATAGGGTTGGGCTGTCTGGGTGTGCTGGTTTTGCTGGTCGTGATTTTGGTCGCCAGTGTCATCGGATCTTACAACGGCCTGGTTTCCCTGGACCAAAAAGCACTGTCCCAGTGGGCGCAGGTGGAGAACGCCTATCAGCGGCGCGCCGACCTGATCCCCAACCTGGTGGAAACTGTCAAGGGCGCGGCCGCCTTTGAAAAGGAAACGTTTACTGCGGTGACCGAAGCCCGGGCCAAGGTCGGCCAGATCAATCTGGGCAGCAATCCCGCTTCCAATCCCGAGGCTTTCGCCAAGTTTCAACAAGCCCAGGACGGACTGTCATCGGCCTTATCGCGTTTGATGGTGGTCGTCGAAAAGTATCCCGATCTCAAGGCGACCCAGAATTTCCGCGACCTGCAGGTCCAGCTCGAAGGGACCGAGAACCGCATCTCCGTCGAGCGCATGCGCTTCAATGAAGCCGCCCAGGCCTTCAACACCAAGCGCATGAGGTTTCCCACGGTGATCATCGCCAATTTCTTCGGCGATCGTTTCAGGGAAAAAGCCTATTTCAAGTCCCAGGCCGGGGCGGAAACCGCACCCAAGGTCCAGTTCTAATCGGTGAAGCTGCTGAAATCACATCACGCCATCCTGGCCGGGGCGTTGTTGCTGCTGGTGCTCGCCATCGGCGTCCCTGCCGAAGTCGGCACACCGGTTCCGCCGGCGCCCACGCGCTGGCTCACCGATACGGCCCATTTCCTCTCAGCGGCAACCGCGGCCGAACTGGACGCGCGACTGGAAGCATTCGAACAATCCAGCGGCCACCAGGTTGTCGTTTACATTGCCGGTACAACCGGGGATATCCCGATCGAGGATTGGGCGGTTCGCGTTTTCGAATCCTGGCGGGTCGGACGCAAAGGGCTTGATGACGGCCTGGCGCTGTTCGTCATGGCCGCGGATAAGCGAGTCCGCATTGAAGTGGGCTACGGGCTGGAAGGAAAGGTTACGGACGCCATGGCCGGACGCATCATCAACGACGAAATGGTGCCGCGGCTGCAAAAAGGGGACCATGACGGGGCCATGAAGGCGGCGGTCGAACGCGTGATCGCCGTGATCGCGGGCGACAACGCGGCCGGCCATGCGGCTGACGGTCAGGACCCGGAACCCAAGCCGGCGGCCAAATTGACCTGGATGCAGAAAATCATCGTTGCAATCGCGATACTGGGTTTTTTGCTGCTGCTGATCACCAATCCATCGCTGGCCATATATCTCTTGTTTTCCATTCTTTCCGGCGGCCGCGGCGGTGGTGGCGGCGGCGGATTTTCCGGCGGCGGCGGACGCTCCGGTGGCGGCGGCGCCTCGGGATCCTGGTAAGGAGAGGACGACCATGGCTATTTTAAGCCAACGCAAATTGCTCAACCAGATTGATGATGACCGCGTCAAGGCGGCCATCGTCGAGGCCGAGCGGCAGACTTCGGGTGAGATTCGCGTGTCGGTATCGCGCTTTTTCTGGGGCAATGTCCGGCACGCGGCCGAAAAAGCGTTCCAGCGCCTGGGCATGAATGCCACCCGCGACCGAAACGGCATCCTGTTCTTCATCGTTCCTTCCCGGCGCGCCTTCGCCATTATTGGCGACGAGGGCATTCACCAGAAAGTAGGCCAGGAATTCTGGAACAAGCTGGTGACCACGATGTCCCAGGATTTTGTGGCCGGGAAGTTTACTGAGGGCTTGATTAGCGGCATCATCGAATCAGGCCGCCTGCTTGGCGTCCATTTCCCCTTTGAAGGCGAAATGGACTTTAACGAGCTTCCCGACGACATCGATTACGGCAATAAGGAATAATCAGCGCCCAAAGAACTCGTCATGCACGGCGCGCACGGCGCGGTCCAGATCGGTGCGCCTGACCAGGAAATAACAGGCCACGGCCGAGGCGCCGGCGGCAGCCATCTCGATGTTGATCTTTTCCCGGGCCACTGCTGTGAAAATGCGTGCATAGATACCCTCTTTCTCCATTATTTTGTCACCGACCACGCCGACCAGGGCCAGATGCTCCTCGAGGTCGATCTTCTTGATAACGCCGTTGGCCAAGGCCTTGAGCCGCTGCAGGCTGCGTGGACCGTCGCCGGAATCGAGAAGCAGGTTGATGCAGGTATGCGATGTGAGAACCGAATGGATGTTGATGTTGGCGGCGGCCAGGAGCGAGCTGACGCCGGCGAGCAGTCCCGGCTTGGAGCCGATACCGGCGCCGTGAACGCGAATGTTGGCCAGTTTCTTGTTGGCGGTGATGCTGGCCACGTCTTCTTCGCGGCCCGATTTGCCGGCGACGATCTCGCTGCCCGGGCTTTCCGGCAGTTTCAGGTTGCGGATGAACACCCGGGTTTTGGTTCCGGCCAGCGGTTCGACCGTGCGCGGGTGGAGTATCTGGGCGCCGAAATAGGAGAGTTCGGCAGCTTCGGCGAATGAGATCTTCTCGAGCTGGCGCGCCGTCTGCACCAGGGCCGGATCAGCGCTCATGAAGCCCTCGACGTCCTTCCAGATTTCCAGGCGTCCGGCTTTAAGGGCATAGGCGACGGCGGCGGCACTGTAATCGGAACCGTTGCGTCCCAGCAGGGTAATGGCGCCATGGCTGCCGCGGCCGAAAAAACCGCTGATGACCGGAATGGTGTGTTGGCGCAGCAATGGCCCGGCTTTGGCAGCCAGGCTTTTGCGGGTGCGATCGCGGTCAATGCTGGCGTTTTCAAAATTGTCATCGGTACTGATGCCGACCCGGTGCGCGTCTAAGGCTCGTGCCGGCAGTCCCTGACCATCCAGTAAACCGGCCAGCAGCCGCGCCGCCAAACGTTCGCCGTAACTGAGCAGTTTGGCCCTGACCGCCGGGGTCAGGTCACCGTGATAGGCGATGCCGGTCAGCAGGCGCCGCACTCGGGTCAATGGATCACGGATCGTTTTCAACAAACGCTGTTCCTCCCTGCCGCTCAAGCCGAGCGCATCGATGATGACCCGGTGTTTCTGGGCCAGTCGGGCCAGGATCCCGGGAATAAATTTTTCACCCTGTTTGGACTGTTCGATGGCGGTCAGCAGCATTTCGGTGACGCCGGAGACGGCCGAAACCACGGCCACACCGTGTTTTTGGCGGCCGATAATTTTGCCCACTTTGAGAAAGGCAGCGCCGTCCCGCAGACAGCCGCCGCCGAATTTCATTACCGTGATCATGGTTTCATCCTCCCAACAACTTTTTTTTCAAGGTCAGTTCGGCATTGAGCAGGCAGCCTCCAGCCGCTCCGCGCACCGTATTGTGCACCAGCAGAAAAAAACTGCAGCGCCGGCCATGGCTGCGCAGCCGGCCCACGGTCACGGCCATGCCCCGGGCCCGGGCCGGTTCTCCGGCATCGGCATCCAGGGCGGGCTGGGGCCGGTCAGCGGCGCCGCTCACCACGATCGGCTGCCGCGGCGCTGTCGGCAGCTTCAGGTGCTGGGGTTCGGCGCTGAATCCTGTCCACGCGGCCGCGATGTCGCCTTCACTGACGAGACTGGAGAATTCCACGTTCACGCTCTGCAGGTGCCCTTCCGGTACGGCTACGCGGCTGCAGGATGGATAGATCTCCATGCCATGATCTGTGATCCGCCTTCCGGTCAACAGCCCCAGGATTTTTTTGGTCTCGCGGCTGACTTTTTCCTCTTCATGGGCGATATAGGGGATCACGTTGCCCATAATGTCCCAGGCGGCGACCCCGCGCTGCCCGGCCCCGGAAATGGCCTGGAAAGTGGTAACGGTCACGGCCTGCACCCCGAAAACGGTGAGCGGCTTCAAAGCCAGGGCCAGGCCGGCCACCACGCAGTTGGAATTGGTGACGATAAAACCCGGGTGATGCCGCCGTTGTTCCCTGACCAATTCCAGGTGCGCGGCATTGACCTCCGGGATCAGCAGGGGCACCGTGGCTTCCATGCGGTGCGAACTGGCATTGGTGAATATGAACATTCCTTTTCTTCGCAGTTCCAGCTCCAGGTCGCCGGAGACAGCGGCGGGCAGGGCTGAAAAAACGATTCGGGCGCCGCTCTTGATGATGGCCGCCACTGTTGTCTCGCGAATCACCAGCGAAGCGGTTTTTTTGCTGATCGCCGGCGGCCGCCCGCCGGCGACCGATTCGCCAAAACGTTTGCCGCTGGAACGCGGTGAAGCGGTCAGGCATGACAACGCGAAATAAGGGTGATCGTCGAGCAGGCGGGCAAACTGCCGGCCCACCAGGCCGTTGCATCCCAATATGGCTGCTTTGATTTTTTTCATGAATTCCTCCTAATCCAGCAGAGCTGCGAAGTCCCCTGCAAAGGGGGGATAAGAACCTTAGATGGCAAATTCAAAATTTGTTCAAAAGCGCTGACAAATTTTAGAATTTGCCATAAGGCTTTAACCTTGACTGATGATATTTGTATCCACATGACTGCGTACGATGTCGGGCAACTCTCCGCCCAGCCCCAAGCGTTCATCGGCCACGACCAGCAGTCCGTGGACGCCGTCGATCAGCGATGCGCAAACAGCTTGTTCGATTTCATTTTTACTGCCGGTTTGGATGCGATTGCCCAACGCAGTGGCCATGGCATCGGCCAGGTAGCCGTCAGCGGCGACAACGACCGCGGCGTCGGCGCGGCCGAAAGAAAGGGAATGGCCCACGCGTCCCGATGAGGTGCAGACGGAAAAAATGTGCGGACGCGGTAAAAAATGCAAGGCGATGTCGCGAATTTTCGCCGGTCCGGTAAAAACGCCGACGTTTACGGGGCGGTCGATGAAGAGAACAATGTCGCCGCCATTATCCATGACAACATAGGCGGCGCCGGCCCGGATTAGGGCTTCAACCGTGTTCTGGGCAATGGCCCCGGCCACGGCGGCCATGGGTCCGACGCCGGCGCGGGCCGCCGCATCAGCCATGCGACGGATCACTTGCGGAGCTCCGGCTTCCGCCGCCAGCGGCTGCAGCGCGGTGCGAAAGTGCGGCTGGCGGGCGATATAGGCCTCGATCAGGTTCCGGGTGTCGATGATGGTCTGTTCGGCCAGCGCCATGAAGCGTTCGGACGTGATCACCGTGGCAAAGGTCTCCTGCAAATGGAATTGCTGCCGGCACAATTGGTTGTTCATTTTTTTCTTATTTCAATGGCATGGACCGGACAGACGTTTTCGCATAGTCCGCATTTGTTGCACGGTTCATAATCGGCCCACACCCGCCACTGTTCGTCACGCCGATAAACCTGCCGCGGACAGATGCCCAGACAGTGACCGCAGGAAATGCACCGTTCCTCATTCCAGGAGATGGTGGCCGTGGCATGACGGGATGACATGGCGGGCCGGCGGCGGTAAAACCGCGCGGGTCGCGCTTCGGGCTGTTTCACAGGCAACGGCCTGGCCGATCCCTGGGCCGGGATCGCGGCCACCGCCTCGCTCAGGGAAAAAATTCCTTGTTCGATCCATTCCTTGAGTTTCAAGGCCACGTGTTTGGACTTGCTGTAACTGACCAGCGGGGCGGTGGGAACGTCACGGTTATTCAGGCGGATGGAGCCCGATTTCAGTTCTTCGTAGTTATATTGCCCCAGGATCGGCCGCTGGATCGAGGCGACCGAGTAGTCGACGACATGGGTCTCGATATCGCGGTCACGGATAGCCGTTTTTTTGGCAATCCCGGCGTTCAGCACCGGGATGGGAATGCCAATGCCGATGTACATGGTGCTGCCGTAGCCATGAAAAACCGCCGCCCTGAGAAATTCAGTCGACATCTGCTTCAGGTCGCCCTGCACCATCAAGGTGGCGAATTGGCTGCCGGGATTGTGCTGGGTACCGGAACCGCCGATATAGCCGATGCCGCCGCCCAGGAAGATGCGGGTGCCGATGCCGATCGTGTCATAGTCGGGATCGTTCATCAGCGGCGAAAGCTCGCCGGCGCCCGAAAAGTTGACATTGCCGCAAGCGGGCAGCAATGTGCCCATGTAGGTATGCAGGGTGCGGGCGCCGGAATTTGCCGCGGCGTTATAGCGCTGATAGGCATTGCGCGGGTTGCTCATGATCGCCTGGTTCAGGTCGGCCAGGGTGATCTCGCTGACCAATTCCTTGAGCGGGTAGCAATCAGAGCCGTTGGAAACGGCCCGCATCACGACCGGCTTGCCCAGCAGTAAATCCTCGATGACATGGGCGCCGCCATACTCCATGCCCAGGGTTTCCGAGGGTTGGGTCACGCCCAGGTACGCATCCACCGCGGCCACGCCGGCATAGGCCTCGACATCGTTGATCCAGACGCGGGTCATTTTGATCGGCGGATCGGAGTGGCCGAAATTCAGCCAGACTCCCGACGAACACATGGCGCCGAAGGTTCCGGTCGTGACCACGTCCACTTCGGACGCGGCCTTTTCGACGCCCAGAGCACTGACGATCCCGGCCATCTCATCGGCCGTGACCACGCGAACTGTTTTGCGGGCTATCTTCTGATTAATCTCATGTATAGTTTTAGACATAGCGATTCTCCGTTTCATGTGGATTGGTTTTTTTGAGGTTTTGGATTATCCCGAACTTGAGCTTGCTAAAAAAGCCCCAAGTCCGGGCCAGGCATTGTCATGGTGTACATAAAAAAGTTATTTTTATACATGGCAGTAGAAAAAGAGATTACACTAAATGGCCTGACCTGTCAAGGGCAACCGAAAATATTTTTCCCGGGAATTGCCTGTTGGCGGCTTGACTGACGGCGCGGAGCGGATTAAAATCAAAAAATGTTTTCCCGGGCGCTGTTAAAAAAACCTTGCCGGAATTTTGTCCATGGCCTGTCCACGGCCGGGCTCGGCCTTCCCGATTACGAAAAAGCATTGCTCCAGCACGCGGCCTATGCGGATGCCTTGAGGTCTTGCGGAGTTGAGCCGACCATCCTGGCTGCCGATGAACATTACCCCGATTCGGTTTTTATCGAGGATACGGCCGTGCTCAGCGAAAAGGTGGCGGTAATCGCCCGTCCCGGTGCTTCCAGCCGCCGGGGCGAGGAAATCGCCACCATCGAGGCGCTGGCGGCGGTTTACGACCGCATGGAATATATTGTCGCTCCCGGGACATTGGACGGCGGGGATGTACTGCGTGCCGGCAGGCAATTTTTCATCGGCATTTCGGCCAGGACCAACGAAGCCGGAGGCAGCCAGCTGGCCGCTATTCTAACTCGAAACGGATATGATGCGGTCCTGGTATCGCTGCGCCATGTCCTGCACCTGAAAACCGGCGTGGCCTATTTGGAGAACAACCGCTTGCTGGCCAGCGGGGAGTTCATCGCCCATCCGCAACTGGGCCAGTTTCAGATAATTCCGGTTGCGCATGAAGAAGCCTGTGCCGCCAATGCGCTCTGGATCAATGGCCGGGTTTTAATGGCTTCGGGCTTTGCGGCGACAAAGAATGCCATAGAAAACGCGGGCTATGAAACCATGGCCGTGGATGTCTCGGAATTTCGCAGGCTGGACGGCGGCTTGAGCTGCCTGTCTTTGCGCTTCTGAGTTTTCGGATCGTTCGCCACCGTGCCGAAATATCTTTTACTGGACTGCTTTTTCGTCTTTTATTCCAGTGTCGAGCCTATACAAGCCGGGTGAATGTTGCTATAATTTGCACCAGGAGCTTTGCCATGATTGACAGGTATGAAGCGGCTGAAATCAGTGCGATTTGGAGTGAGGACAACAAGTTTCGCAAATGGCTGGCAGTGGAATTGGCGATCACGGAAGCCTGGGCTGACATGGGCGAGGTGCCGGCCGCCAGTTTGAAAAATATCCGGGAAAATGCCGCCGTGGTTCCCGGCCGTATTCACGAAATTGAAAAAAAAGTCAAGCATGACGTAATCGCTTTCCTGACTTCCCTGGAAGATTCCATTGGTAAGGATTCCGCTTACGTGCACAAGGGGATTACCTCGTATGACGTCGTCGATACCGCTTTGTCGCTGCTCATCCAGGAATCATTGGCCATCGTCATGGAAAAAACCGCTGCCCTGCAAAAAATTCTCCTGGAAAAAGCCATGCTCTACAAGGATTTGCCGTCTATCGGCCGCACCCACGGCATCCATGCCGAACCCATCACCTTCGGTTGCAAATTCTTGATCTGGCATGATGAAATGGAGCGCCATGCCCAGCGATTGTTGCGGGCGAAGGAAATCACAGCGGTGGGTAAAATATCGGGTTCGGTGGGCACGTACATCCATTTCCCGGCATCGGGAGAAGAGCGGGCCCTGCAAAAGCTGGGATTGAAGGCCTGCCGGGTTTCTTCGCAGATTATCCAGCGCGACCGCCACGCCGAGGTGATCTGGGCCCTGGCCCTGCTGGGAACCGGTCTGGAAAAAATAGCCGTGGAAATCAGGCACCTGCAAAAAACCGAGGTGCTCGAGGTAGAAGAACCATTCAGCCGCGGCCAGAAAGGATCTTCCTCCATGCCGCACAAGCGCAATCCCGTCCGCTGCGAACGGGTTTCAGGATTGGCCCGCATATTGCGCGGCCATGCGGCCGTGGCCTTGGAAAACAACATTCTCTGGCACGAGAGGGACATCTCCCATTCGTCGGCCGAGCGGATCATTTTCCCCGATTCTTTTCACCTGGCTGTCTTCATGCTGGATGACATGATCGACATCGTGAACCACCTGGCCGTGTACCCGGATAACATGCGTCGCAACCTGGAACTGACCCATGAAGTTTATTTTTCCCAGAAGGTGCTGACCTTGCTGTTAAACAAGGGCCTGGCCCGCCAACGGGCCTATGAACTGGTTCAGGAGCAGGCATTAAAATCATGGCAGGAGAAACGCAGCTTCCGGGAACTGGTACTGGCCGACCCGGCCATTCGCGCCGTCTTGGCGGCGGCCGAGCTGGAAAAAATATTTTCCCTTGAGGATTTGTTGTCTGGGGTCGCCAATATATATGCCCGTTTTGCTGAAAACAGATAAGATCGGATATGGCCCTGGCAACGATCAACTCGGTCCTGGAGCAGATCGATGAACTGATCCGTCGCGCCCCTGACCAAGACGACTTGCAGTTCCGTTTGCGCCTGGAGGAATTGGTAAAAAAAGGCGGCCGCGACACCGAAAATGCCATTGCCCACTATATAACCGGCACACGCATCAGCGTGGCCACGTGCCTGAACCTGATTCGCATGGCCGGCTACATCCGCAGCGCCGCCTTCCTGCTGCCGCTGAACAACGTCATCGAATTGAGCGATGACGTCCAGATGCGCGAAGCGGCCATTATCAGTGTTTCCAAATACAGCGATCATCGCGCCATGGATATCCTGGTCCGAGCCCAGGGGAAAATAAAAAACCGGCGTTTGCAGGAGACGATCGCCCAGGCCATTGCCCGTGTCAGGAGCAACAATCCGCTTTTGGCCATGCTGCCGAGTTTTTTGAGCGGCAGCAAGAATCGAGAACTTTTCCAGATTACCCTGAAAGTTTTTAAAAAGATCCTCGCGCCGGCCGATGCCAAGAGCTTCATCGCTTATTTGCACCATGGCGACCAGGTCGTGGCGGAGGGAGCATTTGAAATTCTGTGTTTTCGCGGCGATGAGTCGGTGTTTTTTTTCATCGCCGAGTTTTTCCGGGAACAAAGCCGCCTGCTGGTGCGGCAGGCGGAGCACAAGCTGGGCGTCGAAAGGTTCTTAACCTTGCTGGCCGCCTTGCATGAATACCTGAGGCGTTATGGCGATTTTTATCCGCAATTGCGGCCGGATATCGCCGCCCTGTCAAGCCGCGCCGGCGGTGACGACTGGGGGAAACCGCTGGTCGCCATGATGGCCGACCTGGAAAAAAGCGGCGCATAAAAGGAGCTTGAGCATGGCTGTGATCAGAAGGGTTTATGTGGAAAAAAAGGCCGGCTGCGACATTGAAGCCCTGGCCCTGTTGCTGGACCTTCGCGACAACCTGGCGGTCAAGGGTTTGCGCGGGCTGCGCCTGCTTAACCGCTATGATGTTTCCGGAGTCAGCGCCCGGGAAATGGCCCGCGCCACCCAGGCCATTTTTTCCGAACCGCCGGTGGATTACCTTTATGCCGAAGCATTTCCCCTGGCCGCCGGCGAAACCGCGTTCGCCATTGAATACCTGCCCGGCCAATACGATCAGCGGGCCGATTCCGCTCTACAATGCTTGCAATTGCTGTCTCCGGGGAGTCACCCACAGGTGGCCACGGCCAGGATTATTGTCTTGCAGGGCGCGTTCAGTGCCGCCGAAAAAACTCGCATCAAGCGTTATTGCGTCAATCCCGTCGATTGCCGCGAGGCTTCATTGAGCAAGCCGTCGTCTTTGAGTATGCACGCCGCGGTTCCGTCGGCGGTGGCGATTTTAAAAAAGTTCGTTTTAATGTCCGCCGTGGAACTTGGCAAGCTGAAGCATCAATTGGGCTTGGCCATGGATGCGGCGGATTTGCGATTTTGCCAGGCCTATTTCCATGACCGCGAGCATCGCGATCCGACCCTGACCGAGATTCGCCTACTTGACACATACTGGTCGGATCATTGCCGGCACACGACTTTTTTAACGGCCATCACCCGGGTGCACATCGCGGCCGGGTCCGCAAATGAACCCGTGCGCCGGGCATATGAACATTACCTCCAAACCCGGGAGCGTGTCGCCGGCGCTGGAGACCGGGATATCTGCCTGATGGATCTGGCTCTGCTGGCCATGAGAGAACTTCGTGAAAAAGGTCGCCTGGCGGATGTGGAATTTTCCGAGGAGATCAACGCCTGCAGCATGGCGATCCAGGTGGATGTCGACGGTAAAAACCAGGAATGGCTGGTCATGTTCAAGAATGAAACCCATAACCATCCCACCGAGATCGAACCGTTCGGCGGCGCGGCCACCTGCCTGGGCGGCGCCATTCGCGACCCGCTGTCAGGGCGTTCGTTCGTCTACCAGGCCCTGCGTGTGACCGGCAGCGGCGATCCGCGTCAACCCGTGGCCGCCACCCTTGAGGGAAAGCTTCCCCAGCGCAAGATCACCACGGAAGCCGCCCATGGCTTCAGCTCTTACGGCAACCAGGTGGGCCTGGCCACCGGCCAGGTCAGCGAAGTCTATCATCCCGGCTACGTGGCCAAACGCATGGAGATCGGGGCTGTGATCGGTGCCGCGCCCAAAAGCCATGTCGTACGCAAGAGACCCCGGGCCGGAGACGTGGTCCTGCTGGTCGGCGGCCGCACCGGTCGCGACGGCATCGGCGGCGCCACCGGCTCTTCCAAGGCGCACAGCGAAACGTCCCTGTTGAACTGCGGAGCCGAGGTGCAAAAAGGCAACCCGCCCACGGAAAGGAAACTGCAGCGGCTGTTCCGTGATCGGCGCGTCAGTCGCATGATCCGCCGCTGCAATGATTTCGGCGCCGGTGGCGTGGCCGTTGCGGTCGGGGAACTGGCGCCGGGATTGGCCATCGACCTGGACCGGGTGCCGAAAAAATATGCCGGGCTCGACGGCACCGAGTTGGCGTTGTCCGAATCGCAGGAGCGCATGGCCGTGGTGGTTGCCGCCAGCCAGGCGCGCCGCTTCCGTGAACTGGCCGCCAAGGAAAACCTTGAAGCCACCGTGATCGCCAGAATCAGCGCCCAGCCCCATTTGCGCATGAAGTGGCGCGGCCGGACCATAGTCGATCTCAGCCGCGATTTCCTTGACAGCCGCGGCGCCGGCCGCGAGGCGGCCGTCAGCGTGGCCTGTCCCGATGCGGGAGAAGATTTTTTTAATGCATTGCCCCCGGACGTAAAAGCTGCCGACCTGCAAAACGCCTGGATGACCATGCTTTCCGATTTGAACGTGTGCTCGCAAAAAGGCCTTGGGGAACGCTTTGACAGCTCCATCGGCGCGGCCACGGTTCTGTCGCCGTTCGGCGGGAAATACCAGTCTACGCCGGTCGAAGCCATGGTCGCCAAGATTCCTCTTCGCCACGGTGAAACCCGCAGCGGCACGATCATGGCCTATGGCTTCCAGCCCCACCTCTCCGCCTGGAGCCCCTTTCACGGCGGCCTGTACGCCGTCATCGAAGCCGTGGCCAGGCTCACGGCCTGTGGAGGCGATTTCAGCCGCGTGCGCCTGAGCCTGCAGGAATATTTTCCCAAGCCGGGCCGTGACCCGCGCCGCTGGGGTCCGCCTTTTGCCGCCCTGTTGGGGGCCTTCACCGCCCAACAGTATCTGGAAATCCCGGCCATTGGCGGCAAGGACAGCATGTCGGGGTCATTCAAGGACCTGGATGTACCACCGACGCTGGTTGCCTTTGCCGTGGCCAGCGTGGACGTGCGGCGGGTCGTATCGCCGGAATTCAAGAAACCCGGCAGCTGCGTCCTGCTGCTGCCGTTGCCGCGGGACGAGCAGCAGATGCCCGATTTCACGGTCCTCAAGAACCATTACGCACGGATCCATGCCCTGATGGCCAAGGGGAAAATCCTGGCCGCCCAGTCGCTGCACGGCGGCGGCCTGGCCGAAGCGCTCAGCAAAATGTGCTTCGGCAACCGGATCGGCATGTCTTTCGACCGGGCCATGAGCATGGAAGAGCTCTTCACGCCGGCCATCGGCTCGCTGGTGCTGGAAGTAGCGGAAAGCGAGGATATTCAAGATCTTTTTTCCGGAGCGGCAACCCGCATTCTAGGTTGCACCACCTTTGAAGCCGTGATTCGGGTCAACGGCCTGGATCTGGATGTCCGCGAACTGCAGGAGCGCTGGGAAAAGCCGCTCGAGGAGATCTTCCCCACCCGCTTAGAGCAGTCCCGGCCCGCGCCCGATCCCGGCTTGGAGAGGCCCCCATTTTTGGAAAGGCCCCGGCTGCGCCTGCAGCGGTCGATTGCCCAACCGCGGGTACTGCTCACGGTCTTTCCCGGCACCAACAACGAGTACGACGTGTCGCGGGCCTTTGCCCGGGCCGGAGGATTGCCGGAAACATTCGTATTTCGCAACCAATCCGCCCCGGATATAGAAGCATCGATCATTGAACTGGATAAAAAAATACGCCGTGCGCAGATACTGATGATCCCCGGTGGCTTTAGCGCCGGCGATGAGCCCGACGGTTCGGGGAAATTCATCGCCGCCGTGTTCCGCCACCCGCGCCTGCGCGATGCCGTGCACCGCCTGCTCTACAAAAAGGACGGCCTGGTGTTGGGCACCTGCAACGGTTTCCAGGCCCTGGTCAAGCTGGGCCTGCTGCCGCACGGCGAGATTCGCGACCTGACGCCCGATTCGCCGACCCTGACCTACAACCTCATCGGCCGCCTGGTGTCGCGGCCCATCCGCACCAAGGTGGTCTCGACCCTGTCGCCCTGGTTTAGTTTGTGCCAAGCCGGCGACATCCACACCATCCCGGTGGCCCACGCCGAGGGGCGCTTCGTGGCCCCGGAGGCCACCATCGAACTCATGTTCTCCCTGGGCCAGGTGGCCACGCAGTACGTCGATTTCGAGGGCCGGCCGGCCATGGACTCCTTCCACAACCCCAACGGCTCCATGCTGGCCATCGAAGCCATCACCAGCCCCGACGGCCGCATCCTGGGCAAGATGGCCCACAGCGAGCGCACCGGCAAGTACGTTCTCAAGAACATCCCCGGCGACAAGGACCAGAAGCTGTTTGAATCGGGGGTGAGGTACTTTCAGTGAATGGTTCCATTTTTTGCCAACATTTTTTAATAGTAGTGACAGGTCGCGACCTGTCACTACGGAATAGTCATCACTTTATTCGCTCTTCTATGCTTTCGATCAAATGGCTTGCAGGAATTTGAAATGATACGCGAAGTCGTTTTTGTCGTCGGGACAATTTTTCTCATCGTGGTTTCCAGGAAATCGGTCCTGCATCCCGGAGCGCACGGCTTCTACCGCTTCCTGGCCTGGGAATGCATGCTGGCCCTGGCGCTGCTCAATGTTTCGTATTGGTTCAAGGATCCGTTTGCGCCGCGCCAAATCGCTTCCTGGCTGTTCCTGTGCGTGTCGCTGTTCCTGGTGGCCTACGGCGTACTTCTGCTTAAAAAGATCGGCAAGCCCAGCCGGGAGCGAAGCGATGACAAGCTGATCGCCTTTGAGAAAACGTCAGCCCTAGTCACGGTCGGCGCCTACAAGTACATCCGCCATCCGCTCTATGCTTCTTTGCTGTTCCTCGCCTGGGGAATCTTTTTCAAGCATCTTTCGTGGCCCGGAATGGTTCTGGTTATTTTCTCCACGCTGTTCCTGTTCCTGACGGCCCGGCGCGACGAGGCTGAGTGCCTGGAGCATTTCGGCGCAGCGTATCGCACTTACATGCAGGAAACCACAAGATTCATCCCTTTTTTATTTTAATTTTCCAACACGGGCTTTTTCAGTGCCGAATTGTCTGCTAAAATAATGCGCATTACCATCAGGAGTCTATTCGATGACCAAAGAAGAAAAGGAAATCCAGGAGATGGTCGACCGCGAGACGCGGGGTTGGGATACGAAGGACGCGGCCTTGCTGACGACGCTGTTCCATCCCGACATGGTCTGGCCCTGGCCCAGGACTTTTCAATCGCACGATCCGCTGGATTGGATATTCGTTTTAGGAAGATTTAATAAGGAACGCTGGATAGAGAACTGGCAGGAGTTGTTCGACAGCCATGAGCTGGCGCACAACCACCGGAAAATCCAGAAGATCGTGGTTACCGAGGAAAAGGACGGGGCGTTTGCCGTGGTGGACATCGATACGCTTTGGATTGAAAAGAAGAGCGGCGGGCACAACTACTGGAAGGGGCGGGTGTGCAAGGTCTATGCCAAGGTCGGCAGCGAGTGGAAAATGACCATGCATACCGGCGTATTGGAATATTGAAAGTGCGGGGGAAACATTGACCATGGGCGAAAAAAAAGAACGGCGCAACAAGAAGCGCGAGATCGCCATGGCGCATTAGGAGGGAATTATGGTGTTTATTGATCTGAAAGATATTGAAGAGAAAGAAATCGTTCCGGGATTTCATGCCCGCTTTGTCCATTCGCAGAATATGACTTTTGCCTATTGGCGGATTGAAGCGGGGGCGCTGCTGCCAAGCCACGCCCATCCCCACGAACAGGTAGCCCATGTCAGTAAAGGAGAATTCGAATTAACGATTGACGGTGTGGCGACGATTTTGAAGCCCGGGCAAGTGGCCGTGATTCCCGGGGGCGTCCCCCATTGCGGCAGGGCTGTCACCGCTTGTGAAATCATTGATGTGTTCTACCCCATCCGCGAAGATTATAAGAAAAAATAGGGGGCATCCGACTTTGGCCCAAAGATGAGCAGGGAGAATTCGGTCTTTTCCCCGCAAATGGGTTGAATATATTAAGAAAAAATGCCATTATAATTGCAGACCTTAATATTCTGGAAAAACAGACGATGATAAGTAAAAAAAACGCGGGTGTTCCTCCAGATTTCAAGAAGGTATTTCTACGCTCCAAGGAATTGGTCGGAAAATATTTCCGTAAAAAAAAAGAAAACCCCTCTGCAGGGACCATTGAAATCGTCGGCCAGAGATACATCCTGATTCGGGCCGCTGCACTGTCCGCCGAATTTTTCGATGTGATCAAGAAGCTTTATTCGGATAAAAGTGAAAAGCAGGCTTTGGCCTTGACGCGCGATCTCCTCTTCGATATTGCCCATGCGATCGGGGTGGCCGACGCGAAGAATTTTCATGCAAAAATGAATTTGAAAACGCCCATAGAAAAATTGTCGGTCGGACCGATCCACTTCGCCTATTCGGGATGGGGTGTAGTGCGCATTCTTCCGGAAAGCCATCCCGTTCCCAATAAGGATTACTTGCTGATCTATGACCATCCCCACTCTTTTGAATCCCAGGCTTGGCGGGCGACCGGGAAAAGAGCAAAGTTTCCGGTTTGCGTGATGAATGCCGGATATTCCTCCGGCTGGTGCGAGGAGAGCTTCGGCCTGCCGCTGGTTGCGACGGAAATTATATGCCAGGCCAGGGGAGCCGACCATTGCCGTTTCATCATGGGGCATCCCGATCGGATCAGGGGTTTTGTCGATGACTATGTGAAAAAGCATCCGCAAATCGCCAAGCAGGCGGTCACTTTCGAGGACACGGGTTTTTTCAAGAAAAAAAAATTCGAGGACGAATTACGGCAGAAGGAACTGCTGCAGGAAAAACGCAGTCGCGAGCATTCGGAACAGGTCCAAAAGGCGATCTACGAGATCTCGGAGGCCTCCCAGGCCGCGACCAGCCTGGAGCAACTGTGCCAGTCGATCCATGCCATCATCGGGGCGTTGATGCCGGCCCGAAACTTCTACATCGCCCTCTATGACCGGCATTCCGATTTGTTTCATTTTCCCTACTGGGTGGATGAATACGATGCCGTTCCCCAAGTGCAGCTTTCGGGCCGCGGGCTGACCGCCTACGTGCTGCGCACGGGGCAGCCGCTGCTGGCGGCGCCGAAGGTCTTCGAGCGCCTGGTTCAGGCCGGTGAGGTTGAACCCGTCGGTGCGCCGTCGCTGGACTGGCTGGGGGTGCCTTTGAAAACCAAGGCGGGAGAAACCATTGGCGTCATGACCGTCCAGACCTACACGGAATCGGTTCGCTACAGCGAGGCCGACAAGGACGTCCTGGTTTTCGTTTCCGCCCAGGTGGCGATGATGATCGAGCGGAAACAGGCGGACGAGGCCCTGCGCCAGAGCGAGGAGCGTTTCCGCAGCATGGTGGATCATGCGCCGATGGGTATCCTTACGATGGACCGCGAAGGACGGATCATTGATGTCAATCCCTATTTGCTCCGGATTCTCGGATCGCCATCGGCCGAGGCCACCAAGGCGATCAACCCTCTCTCTTTTCCTCCTCTGGTCCAGGCCGGGTTCGCGGCCGACTGTAAAAAATGTTTGCGCGAGTCCCGCCCGATCATCGGGGAATACCCATATACATCCAAATGGAGAAAGAAACTTTACATTCGGGCTCACTTGGTTCCCCTCCGCGATGCAGCGGGAGCGGTCCTCGGCATGATGGGGTTGATCGAGGATTTTACGGAGAACCAGCAAATGGAAGTGGAACGGCTGAAACTGGAGGAACGCCTGCGCCGGAGCGAAAAGATGGAAGCCATCGGAACCTTGGCCGGAGGCGTGGCCCACGACCTGAACAATGTGCTTGGAGTACTGAGCGGTTATGCCGAGTTACTGATGATGGAAACGCAAGCGGGAAGTCCGCTGCGGGAGCACGCCGCAAAAATCTTTAAATCCTCTGAGCGCGGAGCGGCCATCATCCAGGACCTGTTGACGTTGGCACGCCGCGGTGTCGCTATTGCCGAAGTGACCGATCTCAACCAAATCGTCAATGATTATCTGAAATCACCTGAGTTCATGAATCTCCTGTCGCAACACCCGCAGGTTAAAATGGAGACTTCGTTGGCTGCAGACTTGCTGAATATCAGCGGATCATCCGTTCATCTCAGCAAGACGATCATGAACCTGGTTCTGAATGCCGCCGAGGCGATGCCCTCTGCCGGATTGATCACCATCTCTACTTATAATTGTTACCTGGATAAACCCATCAAAGGGTATGATGAAATAAAAGCCGGAGACTATGCCGTGTTATCGGTAGGTGACACCGGCAGCGGTATTGCCTCTCTGGATACGGGACGGATCTTTGAACCTTTTTATACCAAAAAGAAAATGGGCCGCAGCGGTACCGGACTGGGGCTGGCGGTCGTCTGGGGGACGGTCAAGGATCACAACGGCTATATCGACGTGCAAAGCGAAGAGGGAAAGGGATCGGTATTTACCCTTTATTTCCCCGTTACCCGGCAAAGCCGTGGCTTGGGCCCGCCCCAGGTTTCCCTGGAGCAGTTCATGGGCAAGGGGGAATCCATCCTGGTGGTCGATGATCTTTCAGAGCAACGTGACGTCGCCGCGGCCATGCTGGGCAAGGGGGGATACTGCGTACAGACCGTCAGCAGTGGAGAAGAGGCGCTGGAATATCTGGGCCGGCACACTGTCGATCTGGTCATCCTGGACATGATCATGGATCCGGGCATGGACGGATTGGAAACATTTCGTCGTATGAAAACAATGAATCCGCATCAAAAGGCCATTATCGTCAGTGGCTTCGCTGAAACGGAAAGAGCCAGGAAAGCATTGGAATCGGGGGCAGGCAGCTACGTTCAGAAGCCCTTTACCATGGAGAAGATCTGTGAGGCGGTCCGTCATGAGCTGGATAAAGAATGAAAAACTGGGAAACAAAGAATGGGTATCAGATTACCCGGGTGTTGGCTGGTCGGAGCAACGTATTCCTTATTTCCAAAGGAGGCCGCAATATCCTGGTTGACACCAGCCCGGCCGGCCTTTGGAAAAAGCTGGAGCGCAACCTGCGGCGTCTTGGCGTCGAGCGCCTCGATGCCCTGGTCTTGACCCATACTCACTACGACCACGCCGGCAACGCGGCCCGGGTGCAGGAAAAATACAAGGCACCGGTGATCGTGCAGCGCTTCGAAGCTTCCTTTCTGGCCGGGGGCGAGGCCATCGTTCCACACGGTACAAACTTCCTGGGCCGACTGCTCATCGATCACCTGGGGAAAAACCTGGTGCCGCGCCTCAAGTGCCCGCCCTGCCGCCCCGACCTCCAGGTCGACGACACGCTATCCTTGGCGGATTTCGGTTTCAATGCCCATATCGTGCATACTCCCGGGCATTCTCCGGGTTCCCAGAGCGTGGTCGTCGATGACGAGATTGCCCTGGTCGGTGACGCCATGTTCGGGGTGGTGCCCTGGTCGGTTTTCCCGCCCTTTGCCAGCGATGCCGGGCAGTTGCTCGAAAGTTGGGGAAAACTGCTGGCCACGAATTGCCGGCTGTTCCTGCCGTCCCACGGTACGGCGAACCCAAGAGCATTGGTGCAGAAGAATTTTGATAGGAGAAAACGCCTTGAGCCGCAGAAGACCATAATGTAAATCAACCGGAGAACATGATACACTTTGACAACGATGAATCATGCCTTTGACGCGGATAAACATGAACAATGAAAAAAAACATGGCGTCTGCCCGGTCGAACGCGCCGGTGCGCTGGATTTCAGTTTCCGCAAGTTGTTGCAGAATCCGAAAAAGATTCTGCGACCATTTGTCAGGGAAGGGATGACCGTCCTGGACCTGGGCTGTGGCCCCGGCTTCTTTACCAAGGAAATGGCCCGGCTGGTCGGCGAAACGGGCCGGGTGGTGGCGGCCGACCTGCAGGAAGGCATGCTGGCCATGGTGCGAAACAAGATGAAAAACAGTGGTTTGGCCGGCCGGGTACGATATCATCTATGCCAGTCCGCCGCGACCGGGTTGGCGGAAAAGTTCGATTTCATCCTGGCTTTCTACATGTTCCATGAAGTCCCCGACCAGGAAGCATTTCTGCGCGAGATTCGCTCTTTGTTGAAGCCGGGGGGCATGGTGCTGATTGCCGAACCGAAATGGCATGTTTCTGAGGGCGAGTTCCAAAAATCGATCGACAGGATGGAGCAGAGCGGCTTCGTTGTTCAGAAATCTCCCGGCATCTTTCTGAGTAGAAAAGTCTGTATTAAAATGTCGTAGGTACTGATAATGGAAATGAAAAAAAACAAGCAGCTTCCTGGAACCTTGACCGTGGAACCGTTGGGCAGGAAAAACTGGACGGACTTCGTGCACTTGTTCGGCAGCCGGGGCGCCTGCGGGAATTGTTGGTGCATGTATCCACGTTTGAAAAACCAGGAATTTGAACAGGGTAAGAAAAACCAGGGCAATAAAAAAGCCATGAAGAAAATTGTCTGGGCGGGCAAACCTGCGGGCTTGCTCGGTTTTTTTGAGGGCCGGGCGATCGCCTGGTGCGCCTTCGCTCCACGCCAGGATTTCAGCAGATTGGAAAGGTCCAGGATTCACAAGCGCATTGACGATCTGCCCGTCTGGTCGATCCCCTGCCTGTTCATTGCCAGGGATTTCAGGAAAAAAGGAGTTTCGAACCTGCTATTGAGGGCAGTGACTAAATATGCCAGGGAGAAAAAAATAAAAATACTCGAAGCCTACCCGCTCGATCCGGCACGGGGGAAACTTCCCGACGCCTTTGCCTGGCACGGCCTGGTCCGGTCTTTTGCGGCAGCCGGCTTCGTGGTCGTGGACCGCACGTCGAAAAACCGGCCCATGGTCAGATATTACTCCTAGAATGAATGGGACGGTGCAGCGATGAAGAAGGCCGTTCTCCTGCTGCTTGCCTGCCTGGTTACCACGCTGCTATCCGGCGCGGTTTCGGGACAGGTCGATCTGGTCAGCCGATTCATCTGGCGCGGTTTTGACCTGCTGCCCGAAAACCACCCAGCCGTCCAGCCTGCCATCAGCATCGACCTGGGAGAGAGCGGCTTTTGCCTTGACATCTGGAGCAGTTTTGCCCTGACCGATCGCGCCGAGCTGCGGGAAAGCGACGAGATTGACCTGACAGTTTCGTATACCTGGAAGCCGGCAGCCGGCTGGGAAGCCAGCGCCGGTTTAATCGGCTATGGCTATGGTTTCGCCCGCGACTTTTCCCTCAAGGAAGACACTTCCCTGGAAGTATACGCCAGCCTGGCCGCGACCGGCCTGCTAGGGGTGCCGACCCTGGCCGTTTACTACGATTGCAAACTGGGCCAGGGCTTTTATGCATCCTTGAGCGCCAGCCATGAATTTGAGCTGAATGAAACGGTGAGGGTGGAACTGGGCGGGTTGATCGGCTTCAACGGCCACCAGTACATCGAACGAGCGGGCTTTTCCAACATCGACCTCTTTGTGCGCATGCCGCTGGCGGTCGGCCGGATGATGCTAGTTCCTTCGCTCAACGTCATGGTGCCGCTGCTGGCCGAGGTCAATGAAGACAACGAAATCTGGTTCGGCCTGACCCTGGAAATCTGAGAAATTATTTCTTCTCGGCCTTTTTCTCGCGCAGCTCGGCCAGCAGTTTTTCCTCGATCGACTTGGGCAGCGGCGCGTAGTGCAGGAACTCGATGGAGTGGCTGGCGCGGCCGCTGGAAACGGTGCGCAGCACCGAGGCGTAGCCGAACATTTCCTTGAGCGGGATGCTGCCGCTGATCTTCTGCGAGCCCTTGCGGAAACGGCGCATGCTGTCGATGTGTCCGCGCCGGCGGTTGATGTCGCCGATGATCTCGCCCATGTATTCGTCCGGGGTGTTGACCTCGATCTTCATGATCGGCTCCAAAATGTGGGGCGCGGCCTTTCTGATGGCTTCCTTGATGGCCAGCTGGGCGCAGGTTTTGAATGCTTGTTCACTGGAATCCACGGCATGGAAGCTGCCGTCGAGCAAAACGAACTTGACGTCCATCATTGGATAGCCGGCATAGGGTCCCTTTTCCATTGAGGCCAGGAATCCCTTTTGAATGGCCGGGATGAATTCCTTGGGGATGTTGCCGCCCTTGATGTGGTTGATGAATTCCAAGCCCTGGGCAGGATTGGGTTCCAGGCGCATGACGATATGGGCGAACTGGCCCTTGCCGCCCGTCTGCTTCTTGAACTTGTAATTGCTGTCGGCTTCCTGGGTGATGGCCTCGCGGAAGGCCACCGCCGGCTTGCCGACCTGAACATTGACATGATGCTCGGTCTTTAAGCGGTCGACGATGATTTCCAGGTGCAGTTCACCCATGCCCGAGATGACGGTTTCCTCGGTTTCATCGTCAAAATGGACTTTGAAAGAAGGGTCTTCCAGCGAAAGTTTAAACAACGCCGCGGTCAGCTTGTCCCTCTCCTTGGGGGAGGGCGGCTCGATTTTCAGGTCGATGACAGTTTCGGGATAATGGATGTTTTCCAAAAACATCGGTTCGGTCTCGCTGCACAGGGTGTCGCCGGTGGTGGTGAACTTGGTGCCGATCAGGGCGGCGATATCGCCGGCGCTGATGGTTTCGATGTCCTCGCGGCTGTCGGCATGGATGCGCAGGATGCGCCCGATCCGTTCGCGCTTGTCCTTGACCGGATTGTAAATATAGCTGCCGGCGGGAAGTTCTCCAGAATAGACGCGGATGAAAGTCTGCTGGCCGACGTAGGCATCATTGATGATCTTGAAGGCCAGGGCGGTGAAAGGCTCTTTTGTTGAAGGTTTGCGTGAAATCACTTTTTCCGGGTCATGGAGGTCGCTGCCAATGACAATACCGCGGTCGATGGGCGAGGGCAGGTAATCGGCCACGGCGTCAAGCAGCAGGCGAACCCCCTTGTTCTTGAAAGCACTGCCGCAAAACACCGGTGTAATGCCCAGGGTCAGGACGGCATGGCGGGTGGCGCGTTGGATGTCCTCGGCGCGGATCTCACCGTCATTTAAAAATTTGTCCATCAGTTCCAGGTCGAAATCGGCCAAACGCTCGATCATGGCAGCGCGAAATTCCCGGGCCTTATCCAGCATGTCGTCGGGGATGGCGCCGATTTCCATTGCCATTTCCCGGTAGGTGACGGCCTGCATATTCACCAGGTCGACAACACCGCGGAAATTTTCCTCGCTGCCGATGGGCAGCTGGTAAACCAGGGCGTTGGCGCCCAGCATGTCGTTCATCATGGCCACGGTTTGAAACAGGTCGCCGCCCTGGCGGTCCATCTTATTGATGAAGGCGATGCGCGGCACCTTGTAGCGGTCGGCCTGGTGCCAGACGGTTTCGCTCTGCGGCTCGACGCCGCCCACGGCGCAAAAGACCATGACAATACCATCCAGCACGCGCAGCGAGCGCTCCACTTCCACGGTGAAATCGATGTGTCCGGGCGTGTCGATGATGTTGACCTGGTAATCCTTCCAGCGCGTCGTGATCGCCGCCGAGGATATGGTGATGCCCCGCTCCTGTTCCTGCTTCATGAAATCCATCACCGCCTGGCCGTCATGGACTTCGCCGGTGCGGTGAATCAGGCCGGTGAAGAACAGGATGCGTTCGGTGGTGGTGGTTTTGCCGGCGTCAATATGGGCCACGATGCCGATATTGCGTATCTTTTGCATGACCAACTGTTCCATGGTTCAAAACTCCTTCGGCAATCCGTTCCGGCCGCAAAAAAGGCCATTCGACAAAATTGCATTTGTTTACATAGTGCTCTTTCGAGGTTCTTGATCAGGGGTAGTTCAATACTGGATTGCCCGTTCTCAGGAAACAAATCGCCTAAATTTATATTCAAGTATATCACATTGCCGAATCCTTGACAATAACCGCAAAGGGAAAAATACAGGGATTCAATATGGTCAGCTGATGGTTTCAGCAAGCTTGGCAATCTGCTGAAAACATAGTATCAGTATAATTCTTGCATTGAGCCGCGGTGCCAATTGAATCTTTGGCCGCTTTCAATTATGATAGAAGCTTCACTGAGGTGACCATGCTGCGCACGATTATATGGTATGTAAGTTTCTGGCTGCTGCAGCTTCTTTCCACCCTTTGCCTGGTGCTGTATTTCCTGCTCGGGCTGTCGGGGCGACAGGCGCTGCAGGACAAATTTCTTTACCGGACGGCGCAGACATGGGCCCGGCTGCTGATCGGCCTGGCCGGCGCTCGGGTGGAAGTATCCGGCTTGGCCAACCTTCCCTCCGGCGGCGGCGCCCTCTTTGTCGCCAATCACCAGGGGGCTTTTGATATTCCGTTGCTGCTCGGGTACATACCGGGGCTCAAGGGATTCATCGCCAAAAGGGAAGTCACCCGTCTGCCCATCGTCGGCATCTGGATCAAACTGCTGCGCTGCATTATCCTGGACCGCAAGGACCTGCGCCAGTCGGCGCGGGCCATTGCCCTGGGGGTCAGCGACCTGCGGGCCGGCCGTTCGCTGGTGGTTTTTCCCGAAGGCACGCGCAGCAAGTCCGG
>JAFGSF010000060.1 GCA_016934745.1 Candidatus Aminicenantota bacterium
GCGGGACGGGTGCTGGCCACGGGCCAGTCGGCCAACAATGTCAGCAACGACCCGGCGGCGCACATCGCGGTGCAGGGGCAGTGATGAAATTCAATGAAATCGGCGTAAGGTGTACGGCGTAAGGCGTACGGAAGAAAGATAAAGAGAAAGGCGAATAGAACGCAATCGGTGGACGGTGTACAGTATATGGTAAGAAAGAGAAAAGAAGCATCCCGGTCATGGGTGATTGGTGATGGGTGGCCGGGGGCGATAGAAAAAAGAGGGATTGGTTTAAGGTGTAAGGTTTAAGGTATAAGGAAGAAAAGAAAGAGGGGTTTTCAGTCGCCCGGATCGCTTTCTGGGAAGACCAGCGAGGATTTGAAGCTCATGGCATGGGGTTCTTTTTCGGCGATGGCCAGCAATTTGCCTTGGTCGTCGAAAATCCTGAAAAAATCGTTGTTGACGGCGGGAAAGATCTTGAGGACATCCGAGGCCTTCAGCGCCATGCCGTTGCAGATGCAGCGCCGGCCCACGGGATTGACGATCATCTTGGGGTACTCGTCCAGCAGTTTTTCGATGGGAATGACGGCCTGCAGGGCCTTGCCCTCGGCCAGCCAGGCCTCGATTTCGCCCAATGTCAGCGCTTGCTGCAGGGTGAACGAGCCGATTTTTTCCCTTTTCAGTTCAAGCAGGTAGGCTCCGACCCCGACCTTTTGGCCCAGGTCATGGGCCAGGGAGCGGATGTAGGTGCCGGCCGAAGTCAAGGCTGAAAATTCCAGGGTCTCGTGATCAATGACCCGGCCGCTCAGTTGGTGTATCTTGACCGGAACGGGACTGATGGTCACATCCTGGTTGCGCCGGGCGTATTTGTAAAGCGGCTTGCCCTTGAATTTCTTGGCTGAAAATATAGGCGGCAGCTGCATGTGGTCGCCGCGAAACTGGGCCAGCAGGGCTTCCAGGTCGAGCTGGAAAAGGTTGATGGGCTGCTTCGCGGCCTGCGGCGAGCCTTCCGAATCATAGGTGGTGGTGGCGTAGCCGAAACGGATCAGGCCGGAATACAATTTTTCCTGCTTGACATAAAAATCGAAAAAGCGGGTGGCCTGGCCCAGCGCGATCAGCATGATACCGGTGGCTTGCGGATCGAGGGTGCCGAAATGGCCGGCTTTTTTTGTGTCGAAAAGCCGGCGGACCTTTGCGACTACGGAGTGGGAAGTGATTCCCTTTTCCTTGTTGACGACGATCAGGCCGTGAATCATGAAAGCTGTTTCTGGATGAGCGCCAGGATTTCTTTCTTGGCGGCCGCCAGCCCGCCGCGGTAAAAGAAACCGGCCGCATGGTGATGGCCGCCGCCGTCAAAAGTTTGGGCGATCTGGCGGGCGGAAAAATTGGCGCGGGAGCGGATGGAAACACGGTAGTAATCGTCCGCGATCTCCTTGAAAAACAGCAGCACCTGCACGCTGTCGATGGAGCGGGCGATGGCGATGATGTCCTCGGTTTCAATGTCTTTCAGGTTGAGGTGATCGAGAAACGAGCGCTGGAAATCGATCATGGCCACGCGTTGATCCTGGGCCAACTCCAGGGTGGAAAGGACCCGGGTCAGCATGGTGATTTTTTCATGGGGATTGGAATTGAAAAGCAGGTCGCTCACCTGGCTGGGGGCAAACCCGCCGCGAACGGCCAGGTCGGCGGCGATGGCCAATGACGAGGCGGTTGTATTGGAGTACTTGAAGGAGCCGGTGTCGGAGGCGATCGCCGCGTACAGGTTGAACGCCATGTCCCGGCTGAAGGACACCTTCATCTCCAGGCCCAGCTCATAGACAAGTTCTCCGACCGCCGCCGCTTCCGGGACCACCCAGTTAATGTCGGCGTCGTCGCTGCTGGTGGCATGGTGGTCGATGTGGATCGAAAAATAGTTTTCCAGCTTTTTTTGGCCGGTCCGTTCTTCGCTGCCGCCCTCGAGCAGAATGACCAGGTCGAAGGGGTCGGGATCGATCTGGCCGATCCGGATGTTTTCGTATCCGGGCAGCTGGTCGATCGGGTGCGGAGCGCGGTCGGCGTTCCGGTAGGATGTGACCTTGCCCATCTGCTGGAGCATCAGGTTCAGGGCCAGGCCGCTGCCGATGGAATCGGCGTCGGGACGGACATGGGAACTGATGGCAATGGTGCGGGCGCGGCGAATTTTTTCAGCGATCCGTGTTTTCATAATCTTTCTTGTTTTGCATGGAGGCGATTTTCTGGTCGAAGGCGAAGCCCAGATCCTTGCTGAATCGGAGTTCGGGCATGTAACGCAGGATCATTTTCTTGGCCAGCTGGCGCTTGATGAATCCCTGGGAATGCTGCAACTGCTTCAACACCTCGTCCAGGGCAATGAGCGGCGAGGAGATGAAGATGTCGGCTTTCTTCAGATCGCCGCTGAGTGTGATGCGCGAGATGGTGACAAATTTGAAATCGGGATTCAGGCTGTCGGTCATCAGGATTTGCCCCAGGGCCTGTTTCATGGTGCTGGCGAATTTTTCCAGGCGGTAGGACATGGTTAGCAGTAGCGGATTTTCATTTTGGTGACCTGAACGGCGTAGTTCAGGAAAATGAAATCCTCGATCTCTTTAAAGGTGCGGTCCACGATGGCTTGATTGGCTCCCAGCGCCACGATGGTCAACTGGGCTTTCTGCCACAGCTCCTGATAGTCACTTTCGGCCAGGGCGATGTTGAACTTGTTTTTCAGGCGTTTCTTGAGACTGGCCAGGAGCTGCCTTTTTTCTTTGAGGCTGTGAAACTGTTCAGTGAACAAGTCGATTGCCAGGATGCCGGTGATCATGAAATGATTTGCGTCTCATAAATTTCCAGGCTGTCCCCGATTTCGATGTTGTTGAAGTTTTTAATGCGGATGCCGCATTCGGTTCCGGCCCTGACCTCGGACACCTCGTCCTTGATCCTTTTCAGGGATTCAATTTCCCCCTCGAACACCAGGTCGCTGCCGCGCATGACCTTGATTTTTGATTTGCGCGTGACTTTGCCTTCGCGGACAATGCAGCCGGCCACGATGCCCACTTTCGAGATTTTGAATTTTTGCAGGATTTCCACCTTGCCGATCAATGTTTCCTGGTATTCGGGGCCGATTTTCCCCTTGACGGCTTTTTCGATATCTTCGACCAGGTGGTAGATCACGTTGTAAAGCTTGATTTCCACCTTGGACTGCTGTGCCAGAGCCATGATTTTCTGCGGAGCCTTGACGTTGAAGCCGAGTATGACCGCCCCGGCGGTCGAGGCCAGCAGGATGTCGCTCTCGGTGATGTTTCCCAGTCCGCTGTGTAAAATTTCTATTTTGAGTTTTTCCTGACTGAGCCGGTCCAGAGTCAGCCCCAGGACTTCGGCGGAGCCGAAATTATCGGCCTTGACGATGACCGGGAAAACCTGGATGACATTCTGCTCCACCATCTGGAAAAGGTTCTGCAGGCTCAGCCTTTTTTCGGCCAGGAAATCCTTGCTTTTGGCGGCCTTCAGGCTGATTTGCCGCATTTCAATGACTTTTTTTGCCTTCTCCAGGTCGTCGATGACCTGGAAAACATCGCCCGCTTCTGGAAGCGCGTCGAAGCCCATGATTTCAACGGGATCGGGAACCCGGGCTTCGTCGAGCATTTTCCCGCTGTCGGCGAAAATGGACTTGATTTTCCCCAGGTTGCTGCCGCAGATGAAAAAGTCCCCTTTTTTCAGTTGGCCGTGCTGGATGAGAACCGTTCCAATCGGTCCCAATTGGGGATCCAGCCTGGATTCGATAATTGTCCCCCGGGCCGGGACCTGCACGTAGGCCTTTAATTCCTGCATCTGCGCCACCAGCTGAACCATCTCCAGCAGGGCATCCAGGTTTTGATTGAGTTTGGCCGAGATTTCTATGGAAACGACCTTACCGCCCCAGCTTTCCACCAGGACGTTGTGCTTGTTGAGCTCCTGCTTGATCTTTTCGCTGTCCGCTCCCTGGATATCGATTTTATTGATGGCCACGATCATCGGAACCTTGGCGGCCTGGGCATGGTTGATGGCCTCCACGGTTTGCGGCTGCACGCCGTCGTTGGCAGCCACAATCAGGATGACCAGGTCCGTGACCTTGGCGCCGCGGGCCCGCAAATTGGTGAACGCTTCATGTCCCGGTGTATCTATAAAAACAATGGTGTCTTCATTATTTTGAAGTTTATAGGCGCCGATTTTCTGGGTAATGCCGCCGGCTTCCTTTTCCGCCACCCTGGTTTTGCGCAAGGTGTCGAGCAGGGTTGTCTTGCCGTGGTCGACGTGGCCCATGACCGTTACGATTGGCGGACGCGGCAGCAACTGGCTGCCAGTTTTGGCTACATAACTTTGAAACACGTAATCCTCATAAGGCAGGATTTCCACGGCGACAGCAAACTCGGCGCACAGTTTTTCGATATCGGTCCGGTCGATGGTCTGGTTGCCATGATAATTCATTTTCAGTTGGGCGACTTTTTCTTCGAGCGGTTTCAGTTTGAGCGTCAGCTTCTCGGCCAGTTCCTTCATGGTGCAGAAATCGGTGATTTGGATGCTTTCGGGCAGGATTACCTCAACGGCGGGTTTTTCCTTTTTTTCAGGGTGGTATTTTGGCGCAGCCGGCTCATGGCGGCGGCGCTGGTATTGATTTTGTGGTTTTCTATATGAACCCGCTGCAGGTTTGAAAGGCCTTCGCAACTCAGGCTGCGGACGGATGGGTTTTTTTATTTCGGCTTCAATTTTTTTCGGCCCTGGTTCATGGGCCTTGACCGGCTTGGCCACGGGCTCGACGGTTGCGGCTTTTTTTTCAGGAACGGGGGGGGGTTCAACCGGTTTTTTTTCTGTCCCTTTTTTTTCAACGGTTTTTTTCTCGATTACCTTTTTAGCCGGCGGCTTCTTTTCGACCGCGGCCTGCTTTTTCTCAACGATAGGGCGCTTGACTTCGGCCGGCGGCGGGGCGGCGGCTTCGACTTTCTTTTTCTTGGCTTGCACGGCGGGAGTGGGAGTCGTTGGTGCCGCGGCCGTACGTTTGGCTGCGGGGCCTTTTTTCATCTCGGCTTCCAGGGCTTTCACCTTTGCCGGGCTGGCGGCGAATTCACGCAGCAATTCGAGCTGATCGACTGAAATCACCGAGGAATGTGATTTGACCGGCAGCTTCACTTTTTCCAGAAAATACATGGCCAGTTTATTGGCTATTTCAAATTGCTTGGTGGCTTCATGAAGTTTGATGGTCGCCATACGAATGCCCTCCTATTGTTTTTTTTGCTGCTCTTCGGGATATTCAAACTTGCGGTTGGAAATCTGGATATCCCACTGGGTAAGTTTGGATGCAAGCTTGATATTCACTCCCTTTTTGCCGATGGCGGCCGACAGCGTTTCATCCCTGACGGTTACTTCGGCCACGTGATTGACCAGGTCGATCAGGTGCACCTTGACGACATCGGCTGGAGTCAGCGCGGATGCGATGAACCTTTCCGGAACGTTGCTCCAGGCAATCACATCGATCCGTTCTCCACGCAGTTCCTTGCTGATCGCCAAAACCCGGTTTCCATTCATGCCGACGATGGCTCCAACCGGATCAATGGCCTTGTCGGTCGAGTAAACGGCCACTTTGGATTTGATCCCTGGTTCACGCGCAATGGCATGTATCTTGACGATATTTTCAGCCACCTCAGGCACTTCTTTTTTGATCAGTTCGACGACAAAATCATTCATGTAGCGTGTCGCCAGGACCAGGGGCCCCTTGCCTTCGATAAAAACTCTTTTAATCAGGAAATTGATTATTTCACCGCGCTTAAACACATCCTTGGGAGAAAGTTCCTTGGGCGGCAGGATGGCTTCGCCCATTTCCAGGCCGAGAATGATGTTGTCATTCTCGATGCGCCGTATCTCTCCGGACATCAGGGTTCCGGCCAGTGGCGCGTATTTGTCGTATATGTTTTCCTGCTCGGCTTTGAGTATTTTTTGCAGGATGATCTGTTTGGCGGTTTGGGCGGCCACCCGGCCCAGGGTTTCACCGGGCATGTGGATTTTGATCACGTCGCCTTCCCTGGCCTTGGAATCGTATTTCAGGGCATCTTTCCAGTAGATTTCCGCCAGCGGATCGGTGATCTCCTTGACCACCATTTTGCTGACATAAACCTGTATCGAACCCTTTTCTTCGTCGATCTCGATTTGAATGTCTGCGTCGGGATCAAAAAAACGCTTGGAAACGATCAGCAGCGCTTCTTTTATGGCAGAAAAAAAGATGTCGGGATTGACGCCGCGTTCCCGGCTGATCTGCATGATGCTTTTTAACAATTCTTCTGCCATTGAATTTCCTCAATTTGTTCATCTTAAACAATCCATTGTAATGGATTTTTGCTTAAAAAGCAAATGCGGCGGGCCGTGATTCTCGCTTTTATGAATTAATCGCTGATGCCGGCTTCCTTCATGTAGGCAGTCAATGCTTCGATTAATGATTTTACTTTTTCCGCTTCCTTGTTTTGAGCCGAAAGTTGGAGTTCGGCGGCAATTTCCGAACCTTTGTTCAATGCAAACAGTGCGGCATTGCCCTTGATGTCATGGGCGATTCGGGCAATGTCCGCGTAATTTTCTTCTTTATATAAGGATTGAAATTCCAGCATGTTTTTTTTTACTGCAGCCTTGAATTCCTGCTTCAATTCGGCCATGAAATCTTCTTCGTCATGGGCAGCCATTTTTCCTCCTATTTTTAATTTTCATGATCACGGAGCCTGGTTTTGCGGCTTGTTTTTTTCATCCCAGTCCTTGGCCGCTTCGAGCAGCATCTGGGTTAATGATTTGTTAATCTTTATCTCCCGGCGATGGTTGATGTATTCAATGTTGAGTTTTTTTGTTTCCATGTCGGGTTTGATGAATTCATTCAAGGCATCTTCCACCTTCAGGCCGGCGGCTTCAATATCGGCGACTTTCCCGTCCTTAAAAAATATCTTGCCATCCTGGTCGCCGATTTTTAGAGTCAATATTCCCGTCTTTTTTTCCATTTCCAGGACCTGTAAAATACCAAATATGCTGATTCCGGAAATGAGGTCCTTGTTTTCAACTTTTTTCAGTATTTCGCCTATTTTTTTATCCAGTTCTTCAAAGAAAACAGGCTTCTTCAGGTAATCGACAATGCCGTATTCGCCGAATTTTTTTTCTGATATCTCGATGTTCGCCCCGGTCATGATTATAACCGGCAGCCAGATTCTGCGGTTATGAAGTTCCGCCAGAAACTGCAGGCCGTCCATCACCGGCATCTGGATATCGAGCACGATCAGGTCGATCTTTTCGCTCTTTAAAATTTTAAGGGCTTCCTCGCCGTTGCCGGCGCTGAAAAAACCGTATTTTGGCCCTTTTTTAGACATGAAATCGAGGAATAGTTGCACCAGCGGCTTGCTGTCATCGACAAACAGAATATTGTAGGTATCCATTAGCTATCACCTGGTTTCTTTTTATTTTTTTTAATATGACGGAATTTCTTTTTCAAGCCGTCCTGGCCCGAAAATTGGATGTTTGGAATAAATAAGCATGTTGTTCTGAAAAGATCAGGAGTTTTCATGGATGATATGCTCCACCACGGCAACCAATTGCCGGGTCAGGTTGACAAGATGTTCATCGGGCTCATGGTTGGCAAATCCCATGTCCAGTTCCCGGGCAATGCCTTCCAGTTCTTTTAAACCGAAATATCCGGCATTGCCCTTGTATTCATGGGCAATGGCCTTGATTTTCGCCAGGTGAGTTTCATCGTCCGTGTGCGCCAGCGCTGCGGCCAGTATCTGCAATTTCTCCAGTCCATCGCTGATGAAAACATTTTTTGCCGCAGCGGAAACATCGGCATTGATTTTACCGGAAAGGGAGGCCGGCGCAGCAAAAGGCTTTTTTGTGTCCCCGGCCCGGGTGGTTTTTTTAGTGCCTCCGGGCACGGATAAAAAATCATTGAGCTGGACAAAAAAAGTATCAAAGTCAATGGGTTTGGTTATGTAACCATTGGCCCCGGCCTTCAAGCTTCTTGCCTTGTCTGCAGGCAAGGCGTCGGCAGACAGAGCCACAATCTGGCCGGAAAATTTCTCTTCGCGCAAGCGTTCGATGACCAGATTGCCGTTCATGTCGGGCAATTGGATGTCCATCAGGATCAGGTCCGGATTATTTTCCAGTGCCATGGCCATGGCTTCCTGCCCGTCCCTGGCCAAAGAGATCGATGTCAATCCCTGTTGTTCAAATTTTTTCATCAGCAACAGTTGGTTGATCCGATTATCTTCTACAATCAGTATCCGGGGATTGACTGGCTTGTGAATTTTGCTGGTTGGCATCTTGGCCATATATATATCAGGGAAAATCGAAAGTCAAGTGCGGCTGAAATCCAAACCTAGCGTCTTGACAATGAAAAACCTACAAGTCATAATTTGCTCCCATGACAGGCAGATTCTTCTAGAACTTAAAATCCGCATCTGGAGGAAAACACAATGAATCCGAAAAGCAAGAAAGGAAAAACCGCTGCCAAGACCGGTCGCCCCTTGGCGGATTCCGTCCGACTCAAGCAAACCAAGAAGCAACTGGAAATTGAAAGATCCTATCTGGCGCAATTGTTTGAAAGTGCACAGGAAGCGATTGTCATGGCCGATTGCGATCACCGGATTTTGAAAGTCAACAGCGAATTCACCAGGATTTTCGGCTATACCAAAAAAGAGGCGCAGGGGAAGTTCATTGACGAACTGGTTTCTCCACGGGAACTCGCCAAGGAAACATCCAAAATTACCCGGCGCGTGGCGGCGGGAAAAACCATGGCCTTGGAAGGTTTGCGCCGCAGAAAAGACGGCCAACTGATCTATGTTTCGATCATGGCTTCTCCGATTGTCATCGGGAAGAAGCAAGTTGGCGTTTATGGCATTTATCGCGACATCACCCGGCAAAAATTGGCCGAAAAGGCGTTGGCGACCGAAAAATCCTATCTCTCGCAATTATTTGAAAGTGCCCAGGAAGGAATCATGCTGGGTGATAACTTTGGCAAGATCATCAAGGTGAACGAGGAGTTCACCAGAATTTTCGGTTATACCAAAAAAGAATCCCGGGGACGGTTGATCGATGACCTGATTGCCCCCAAGGAATCAGCCTCGGAAGTCATCGAAGTCACCCGCCGCGCCTCCGAGGGAAAAACAATGATCCTGGAAGGCCGGCGCCGCAGAAAAGACGGTTCATTGATTCATGCGTCGGTCCTGGCATCGCCGATCATCATTGACAAGGAGCAGGTCGGAGTCTATGCCATCTATCGTGATATCAGCAAGCAAAAGCAGGCAGAAGCGGCGTTGCAGAGAGCACGCGAGGAACTGGAAACGCGCGTTCAGGAACGCACCCGGGACCTGAACGCCAAGAAAAATGAACTGGAAAAACATGCCGCCCAGGCCAGCCTGCTCTATAAAATCAGCCAACGGGTCAGCAGCGAACTGAAACTGGATGTGTTATTGTCGGAAATCGTCTCCAGCATCCAGGAGACATTCAATTTCTACGGGGTCATGCTGCTGCTGTTGGACGAAAAGGAAAATTGCCTGTCGATGAAGGCCATTGCCGGCGGCTACAAGGATGTTTTTCCAAGCAACCTGCGTCTGGCCGTCGGCGAAGGCATGATCGGCACGGCAGCAGCCACGAGGCAAACGCAGTTAAGCGGCGATGTGACCCGGGATCCTAACTACGTCAAGAAGGCCAAGGAAATCACTCGGGCTGAACTGTCCATTCCCATCGTCAAGGGCTCTCGGCTGATCGGCGTCCTGGACATGCAAAGTGCGACACTCGATGCCTTCTCCGAATCCGATATTACCGCCATGGAGACCTTGAGTACGCAAATCGCCTCGGCCCTTGAAAACGCCCACCTGTTCGACCTGGCCGAGAAGGCCCGGGCCGCGGCCGAGGCGGCCAGCCAGGCCAAGGGCATGTTTCTGTCGCGCATGAGCCACGAGATCCGTACGCCGATGAACTCGGTGATCGGCTTTTCCGACATGCTGCTCGACACCGAACTGAATGAAGAGCAGGTCGAGTTCGTGCGCAACATCACCAAGAGCGGCGAGGCGCTGCTGTCGCTGATCAACGAGATCCTCGATTTTTCCAAGATCGAAGCCGGGCAGATGTCGTTCCAGAGCATCGATTTCGACCTGGAGGTCACCGCCTTCGATGTCTGCCACATCACCCAGCCGCGCTTGGGCAACAAGCCGGTGGAAATTTTCTGCCGCGTGGGGGACAACCTGCCGGCGTTCATCAAAAGTGACCCGACGCGGATCAGGCAGGTACTGCTCAACCTGATCAGCAATGCCATCAAGTTTACCCATGAGGGGGAAATTGACCTGTTCATCGATGTCGAGGCGGAGAATGAACGGCAGTTGAAGCTGCATGCCACGGTGCGCGATACGGGGATCGGCATACCGGCCGACAAGCTGGAGACGGTGTTCGAACTGTTCCAGCAGGTGGATGGATCGATCACGCGCAAGTACGGCGGCACCGGGCTGGGGCTGGCCATTTGCAAACAGATCGCCCGGCTGTTGAAAGGCGAAGTCTGGGTGGAGAGCGAACTGGGCCAGGGCAGCACCTTTCACTTCACCGCCTGGGTGGACAAATCGGACAAGGTATTTGTCAGGCAGCCGCAGGTGGATCTGTTGGCCGGTAAAAACGCCCTGCTGGTCGACGACAACACCAACAACCTGAACATTCTCTCCCACGTGGTGCAGCTGGTCGGCATGAGGTCGGAGGCGGTACGCCGCGGCGGCGATGTCTTGCCGGCGCTGCAAAAAGCGCTGGCGGCGAAAGATCCCTTTGATATTTGCATTTTGGACATCCAGATGCCCGATATGAGCGGTTACGAGGTGTCCAAGCAATTGCGCGCTCAAAAAGAACCGCTGTTCGCCGGCCTGAAGCTGCTGGCCTTTTCGTCGTCGGTGACCAAGCGCATCAAGATGTTCAAGGAAGCCGGTTTTGACGGTTTTTTACCCAAGCCCATCCAGCGCCACACCCTGATCACGATGCTCAAGCGCTTGTTGGGAGAGGCCGATGTCAAAATCGAACCGAAGGCAGAGAAGGAAGTGGTCATTACCCAGCACACTCTGGCCGAGGAGGCCAAACACTCCGTGCGCATTTTGCTGGCCGAGGACAACCCGATGAACCAGAAACTGGCGCAGTACATGCTGACCAAGGCGGGATACCAGCTGGAGGTGGCCAACAACGGCCGTGAAGCCATCGAGAAGTACACCGTCGAACCGGAGCGCTTTGACCTGATATTCATGGACGTGCATATGCCGGAAATGGACGGTCTGGAAGCGACCAGGGTGCTGCGCAATCGCGGTTACCAGGAGACGCCGATCATTGCCATGACCGCCGACGCCATGAAGGAAGACCGCGAAAAATGTCTGCAAGCCGGGATGAACGACTACATGGCCAAGCCCATCAAGCGCGAGGAAGTGTTCGCCATGGTCAAGAGATGGGTTTTTGAAGAATAGGATGCAAAATCAGGAATGAGCGATTGAGGTTCAACGAGTCAATTAAAAGCACTATCCTTGACAATGATAACCCAGAGAAAGAAAATGATTCTGACAATAAATTTCTTCAGGGGGACAATGATGGCCCAGTGCGATCATGCATCCATAAAGGCAAAGGCTGAGAAGAACATTGGCAGCCGTCCGCAATATTGGGCTGGCGCCTTGCTTCTGACATTGTTTTTTTGCCCCTTGGCCTATGCCCAGCAAAACATCCGTTTCCGTCACCTGTCGATCGAACAGGGACTGTCGCAGAGTTCCGGTTTCGCCATCACCCAGGACAAGCAGGGTTTCATGTGGTTCGGCACCGAGGACGGCGTAAACCGCTATAACGGCTATGAAATGAAGATTTTCCGGCCGGAGCGGGGTAAGGTGACCACCCTCAGCAACAACTGGATCTATTGCATCCTGGAAGACAGCCAGGGGAAAATATGGTTTGGAACCGACCATGGCCTGAATTGCTTTGATCCGGAAAGTGAGCAATTCAAGCGCTTTATGGCGCAGCCTCAGGACGAGCAGGCCTTGAGCGGCAACCGGGTTTATGCCCTCATGGAGGACCGCGCTGGCATGCTGTGGATCGGGACGGACCGCGGGCTGCATAAACTGAACCGGGACAGGACGCAAATTACCCGCCTGGCCGCTGTCGACGCTGGCGTGAGCCCGGAGGCCGACAATTTCATCCGGGCGATTTTGCAGGACAGGCAGGGGTCGGTTTGGATCGGCACCGCTGGCGGCGGCATCCGTTGCCTGGATGCCGTCAGCGGCGAATGGAGGCGCTTCCTGCACCAGCCTGCCGCTGCCAACAGCCTGGTCAGCAATCATGTTCTGTGCCTCATGCAGGACCGGGACGGTTTTCTCTGGATCGGTACCCAGGAAGGTCTGGACCGCCTGGACATTCAGCAGGGAAATTTTTTGCACTATGCAAACGACCCCGGGAAATCATCCAGCTTGAGCGACAATTGGGTCAACTGCGTTTTCCAGGACAATGGCGGGGATATCTGGGTGGGAACCAATGACCGTGGCTTGAACCTCCATCGCCAGGATGACGATGGTTTTACCCGCTTTACCAGCGATCCGGCCGATCCTTTCAGCCTGCGCACGGACCGCATCCTTTCAATTTTCCAGGACCGCTCTGGCTTGATGTGGATCGGTACCTACGGCAATGGAATAAGCTTTTTTCCAAAAGGCACCGTGCGTTTTTTACATGTCCAGGCGAATCCCATCGATCCCATGAGTATTTCCAGCAACCAGATACGCTCTTTCCTGGAAGACGGTCCCGATCGCCTGCTGGTGGGAGTCCAATTGGGGGGAATCAATGTCATCGACCGCAGGCTGGCCAAGACCATGGTCCTCCGCCATGATCCGAACGATCCCCGCACGATCGGTGCCAACGATGTTTTTTCCATTGTCAAGGACAAGCAGGGGACGATCTGGGCGGGCACCATCGGCGGCGGCTTGAACCGCTTGAATCCTTCCGACCTGACCTTCACGCGCTTTCAGCATCGACCCAACGATCCCACCAGCCTCAGCAACGATCGCATCCGCACCATTCACCCCAGCCGGGAGGGTGGTTTGTGGATTGGTTCCGACGGCGGCGGCGTCAACTATTTCAATCCCGACAGCGGTCGTTTCACCCGTTACCTGGCCGACCCGGAAAATCCGGACAGCCTGGCCTTGGACCGGGTCTATTCCCTGAACGAAGACAGCCAATCGGGAATCCTGTGGATCGGAACTTATGGAGCCGGACTCGATCGCTTGGACCCCAAGACCGGGATTTTCCGCCATTATAAATCACAGGCGGACGATCCGCGCAGCCTCAGCAATAATTATGTAATCTGCATCCATATTGATAAAAAGGGAATTCTTTGGATCGGGACCAACGGCGGCGGCCTGACCCGCCTGGATCCGCATCGCGAGATTTTTAAGGTTTTTACCACCGATAACGGCCTGGCCAATAATTCCGTCTATGGAATTCTCGAAGACGACCAGGAAAATCTCTGGATAAGTAGCAACTACGGCATTTCAAAATTCAACCGGCGGGATTCCACCTTCAAGAATTATGACGTCAGCGACGGGCTGCAGAGCCTTGAATTTAATGGCGGCTCCTATTACAGGGGGCCGAGCGGCTGGATGTACTTTGGCGGCATCAACGGCTACAATGCTTTCCGGCCTCAGGATATCTTGGACAATTCATTCAAGCCGCCGGTGGTTATTTCCGGGATCCAGTTGTTCAATAAGGAATTGCAGATCGGCAAAAAATTCGCCGGGCGCACCTTATTGAACCGGGCGATCAATATGACCGATGCGATCACCCTCTCTTACCGCGACCGGGTCATTTCCCTGGAATTCGCCGCCTTGAATTTTCTGGCTCCCGAAAAGAACCAGTATGCTTATAAGATGGAAGGCTTCGATCCGGATTGGAACTATGTGGGCACACGCCGTTTCGTTTCCTACACCAACCTGCCGCCGCAGCGCTATCGGTTTTTGGTCAAAGCTTCAAACAATGACGGTTTGTGGAACGAACAGGGAACGGCATTATCTCTGATCGTGACCCCGCCTTTCTGGCAGACCTGGTGGTTCCGGATGGTCGCGGTTCTTTTCATCGGCGGTTTTGTCCTGTTTTTTGTCTGGCTGCGCCTGCGCAGTTTCAAGATCCAAAAGCAGAACCTGGAAAACTTGGTGGCAGAGCGCACCCGGGACCTGAACGCCAAGAAAAATGAACTGGAAAAACATGCCGCCCAGGCCAGTCTGCTCTATAAAATCAGCCAACGGGTCAGCAGCGAACTGAAACTGGACGTGTTGTTGTCTGAAATCGTGACCTCGGTTCTGGAGACGTTCCATTACTACGGTGTCATGCTTTTCCTGTTGGATGAAAAGGATAATTGTCTCAAGCTGAAATCCATTGCCGGCGGCTATCGGGATGTTTTCCCCAGTGATCTGAGCATGGCCATGGGGGTCGGCATGATCGGCAAGGCGGCTGAAACGCGAGAAACCCAGTTAAGCGGCGATGTCAGCAAAAATCCCGATTATGTCTCGGGTTACAATGAAATCACCCGCTCGGAGCTGGCCATTCCCATTGTCAAGGGCGCCAAGGTCATCGGCGTGCTGGACATGGAGAGTACCGAATTGAATGCATTTGAAGAA
>JAFGSF010000061.1 GCA_016934745.1 Candidatus Aminicenantota bacterium
GTCATTCCCGCGCGTTCCTTGAGATGAACGAGCAGCTCAGTTCGCATCCTCTTCCCGAGTTGCATCGGGTTCAACTATAGAAAGCTACATTTTTTAAATTTCTTCATGGTCACTTCGCTGAGAGTTTTTCCCTGTCCGACTTTTCCGCCTTTCGGCCAGCCAGCCGATCAGCGGCGGCAGCCAGCAGAGGTTGGCGGCGATGGTCTCCAGCGCCGTGAGCAGCTGGGTAACGGGCCTGAAGCCGAGCCCGCGCGCCGCCAGCAGTCCGACGGGGACGGCCAGGATGACGGCCAGGCTGGAAACCATCACCGGGTTCCTGAAGTACGCGGACAGGGCCGCGGGCCAGGCCTTCTCGCGGCGGCGCAGGAAGACCAGCCCCGAAACATTGGCGCCGACCTGGTCGGACAGGGCATAGAAATAGGGGATGTAGAAAGCCTCGACCCCGTAGACGTCGACGCCCAGCAGGCGGCTGCCCCAGTCGATAACCCAGGGAAAAGCCATGCCCAGGAGCTTGCCCCAGCCGTAGGCTTGCGCCAGGCTGCCGGCGGCGCCGGAGACGCGCTTGCGGATGGCGAAGATACCCTCGAAGATGCTCTCGCCCTCCCCCCAATAAAGCCATCTTGCTTAATTCTTTCTCCACCCTCATCACCATTTTTTGCATCGGCTTTTTCTCCGTGATCTCCTTGAAAAATAGCGTTCCAGCTCTAATACGGCCCGATAGCTCATTTCCAGCATCTCACCGATCTCAATTAGGCTCAGAGCAGTATGTTTAGGCAGCGTGCATATGAACATCTTCCGATAAACATTGCCTTTCTTCCTGCCGCGGATATCGTCATCGCTATGCAATGCGGTCATCATGACTTCGAGCACATTGTCCCTGCCGACTCGCCGTAATTCTTTTTCATTATTCATTTCGATGGCCGTGCCATGATCTCAAATTCGCATATCAAACAATTCGATCAACTTGTCTCTGCGTTCTGGAGGCCTGCCCCCTTAACCATTCAACCTTATTTTTTTCTGGATTTTCTCTTGACAAGGCAATCCGCGCATGCTAGGTTCTTTTTTCCTGGCCGCATCGAAACGATGCGTCAGGCACTCCAATCGGAGAAAAGGGGGAATGAGCAGAAGGGAAGGGGATCTGAGTAAGGAAAATGTTTTTTCATTTTTATACATTGAACTTTGCCGTTTCGGGATTGGAAATCCATGTTTGCCAAAAAAACTAAACCACAGGAGGATACACAATGAAAAATGTCACTTGTCTCAGGAAGGCAGTGTCCTGGCCGCTGGCGCTGCTGTTGGTGATGGTCGCGGCAACTTTTTGGGGCTGTTCCGCGCCGATCCCGTACCGCCTCACCCCGATGGCCGGCGACAATGTCGGCGAAGTCAACGCCGCCGTTTGCGTTGAAAACGACTCCATTTCGGTCAAAGTCCTGGCGTCCACCTATGGATCCGGCTTGGGCTTGGTGGGAGGGCTGATCGATTCAGGTGTGAACTCGAAACGAAAAAAGGAAGCCATCGAAATGATCGCCCCGCTCAAGGACAAGACCAAAGATATCAATTTCCGTGACGCCTTGCGCGATGCTCTTCTACCCATATTGAAGGAACTCAGCTGGCCGCAGGTCGCCGACCTGAAAACCAAGTCCAAGTCCGCCCTGATCACGCTGGCCGAAGTGAACGAACGCTCCCACCTGGAAATCCATTCCACTTATCAACTTTCTCCGACAGCGGAAGTCCTGGAAATTGCCACCGGGTTCGCCCTTTACCCGAAAAGAGGCACCAAAGCCATCGTCGTCGGCAACGTCCGCTATTCATCGGAGCGCATCGGCAAGTTCGAAGAAAACGATGAGGCGATCGCGCTGTGGGCGGAAAATGATGCGGCCGCCTACCGACAGGCCTTGACGCTGGGCGTCGAGGAAACGGTGAAAATGCTCAAGCTCGCCTTGCCATACGCCGGAGGAAAATCGCAGCTGCCACTGGCAAACGAAGTGAGAACCATGAAGATCCGCATCAAACATGGCCGAGGCGACTACGGCATCAAACAGCCTGGGACGACCATCACCGGCTGGATTGTCGAGGAAAATGATCAGCGCATGATTTTCCAGTCGCAGAGCGGCAGTTTCGTATCATTCCCAAAGTCCGACATCATCAACCCGAACAAAAAATAATTCTTCCATCAGGCTTGCACGGGCATTGCGTCGATTCAACTATCCGTTTTTGTGCCCTGTGCAGCGACTAATTTCTTTCTAAGGATGCAAATCCAGAACACGACAAATTTATAAGCCAATGAAGAACGGTGATCAAGGGGGTGAACTCCATCCAAAATAAAAGCAAAAAATACCTGACAGCACCTGCAAAGGCCACGGCATGAAAAAATGCTGGCTGAAATAAAATGCGCAGCCGACACCTGAAAGCGGGGCCCGGTCCCAAAGGCTCCCAACGGTCACCCGGTTGACATCCCGGGTGAATTTCCGCAAAATAGCAGCAAGGGAAAAACGATTTTCCCAATTCGCGTTTTTCCGACCGCTGAAAATGGAGGCTGACATGAAAAGAAAAAGGAGGCTAAGGGGTCATAAGGGGTCAGGTCTCCAGAATCCAGAAACAAGTTGATTAAAATGTTTGACATGCTAAAATGAAATCATGTCACGACCATTGAGGGTAGAGTATGAGAATGCTTTTTATCATGTAATCTCGCGCGGACACAGGCGCGAGAAAATATTTCGCAACGACAGGGACCGGAAGATTTTTCTGAATAAACTGTCATTGGCAGCAGAACGATTGCAATTGAAAATACATGCTTACGTTCTGATGAGCAATCATTATCATTTGCTAATTGAAACCCCGCAAGCCAACATAGTAAAGGCGATGCATGATATCAACGCCGGTTATGCGAATTGGTACCGCACCAAATACAGGCTGATCGGTTCGATATTTCAGGGACGGTATAGTCACACTATAGGTTTCGTGGTGCAGAAGGGCAACGAAACCTATCTAGTGTGACTATACCAACACTCGATGTTTTTAACGTATTGCCGATATTATCAAAAACATAGTGTTGGTATAAGGCGATCATTGTTGAAAAAGATGAGTACCTTTTAGTGCTGAGCGCATATATTCATTTAAATCCCATCAAGGCGGGGATGGTGAAAAACCCTGAAGAATATATCTGGAGCAGTTATGGGAGCTACATAGGAAGAAGTAAACCTCCTTCGTTTTTGTACGTGGCGGAGATTTTGGCCAAATTCAAGAATAAAAGTGCTTACGGGCAATATGTTAATAGCTTTCTGGAGGATGAAAAAGAGATTGCACAAGAAGATGTGTATGGAAAGAATTCCTTTCTAGGCAGCGATGGCTTCATTCGACAGGCATTGTCAGGATTCAAGGGCGGAAAGAAAAGTGACGATGAAGTGAATGATGAAAAAGAATTGCGGCAAGTCAGCACGGACAATGTGCTCGAAGTCATGATGACAACATTGCATATCGATGATGATGATATCCGCAGCAGGAAGAAAGGGAATGTATATCGGAAAATGTTCATATATATGCTGCGTAAACATACCGCTCTGAGTTTACGTGAGATCGGAGAGATGCTGGGGATGAAATATCGCGCAGTATCAGAATTAGAACGTTATTTTTCAAATGAATTGACACAGAAAAAACCAATGCAAAAAATAGTTTCGAAGCTTGAAAAAGATTTAAAAATGA
>JAFGSF010000016.1 GCA_016934745.1 Candidatus Aminicenantota bacterium
AGAAATCATAGTGTGATTTTGATTTGAGCGGTCCCCAAGGGGGACAGACAAATCTATCCCTCACCGGACGGTTCGGGATGATTTGAGCTGCCGAGGGGGGGAATCGAACCCCCACGAGGTTGCCCTCCCGGGATTTTAAGTCCCGTGCGTCTGCCAATTCCGCCACCCCGGCATGTTGAGCCGATGGTAGCATATTTACCCCCCGACGGTCAACAATGGCCAATCGGCTCGAAAACCAGTTTATATGTGAGTCAATGGTCTTTGTCGAGACTAGCGGCAATTAAGGACAACATATGTTAAAATGTCATCTTATGGCATATAAATTCTGCGCCTTTCTTCTGTTGATAAGCTGTATTGCCTGTATCAATCCCAAGATCAGGCACACGGCATCGTCTGGAGCTTTTTTTCACTCCATGAGCATCAAATTCAATTACAGCGACAGCCAGGCAAAACAAAACGGCCGGTTTCACATGCGCTTTGATGAGCGCAACGCCAAATTCATTCTCTTTAATCCGCTCAACCATGTCGCCCTGCAGTTGCAGGTGGCGGGCGAAAAAGCGCTGTTGTCGCGCCCCGGCCAAAAACTTTACTGGCGCGGCGATTTCAGTCTCCTCCTCGACCGCTTGTGGGGCATTGAACTGACTGTAGCAGAATTAAAGGAAATCATCCTTTCGGGAGCGCTTCCGCAAGCGAAAATCAGGGAAAAAGGGATGGTTGTTGATCTGGAACACAATCCGGACAGCCAGGTGCCGCAAACCATCAAAATCAGACAGAACCATGCCGAATTGATTTTGAAAATATTGAAAAATGAAACCCGGCCCGGGAATATCATCCTGCTCGAGCGCTTGCCCGGCTATAAAAAAGCGGAACTCGAGGGAATTCTGGACCATGATTAAATTGCGTTCGTTCGCCAAGATCAACCTGGGGCTGGAAATCACCGGCAAAAGGACCGACGGCTACCATACCCTGTGCACCATCTTTCAAACCATCGATATCAGTGATGAACTGCAACTCTGGGAAAACAAGAAACAAAAGATCAGCCTGGCCGGCAGCGATCCATCCATCCCGTGGGATGAGAACAACACCATTTCCCGCGCCTGCCGGTTGATATACGAAAACTACCCTGTTCGTCGCGGATTCGACATCCGGGTCAGGAAAAATATCCCACCGGGATCGGGATTGGGGGGCGGCAGCGGCAACGCCGCTGTCATGCTGCTTTTTCTGGACCGGTACTTCAATTTGCAGATCCCCGCTGCTGAAATGAATGCCATGGCCGCTTCATTGGGAGCCGACGTGCCTTTTTTCCTCTACGGTGGCACGGTCTTGGGCGAAGGGATAGGGGAGTTACTGACCCGGCTGCCCGAATTATCACAGCGAGATATCGCGCTTTTTATTCCGCCCCGGCATGTGTCCAGCGCCTTAATTTTTTCCCGCTTGAACTTGACAAAACCGGCATTACCCAGTAAAATACAACTCTTCCTGCAAAAAAGCGATTTCTCAGATTTGGAAAATGAACTGGAAAACGTCACATTTGTCCTATTTCCGGAAATTGGGGAGATCAAGCTGAAAATGCTCCAAGGAGGATGCGATTTCGTGCAGATGACAGGCAGTGGTTCGGCAGTCTATGGTTTGGGCACGCCAGAGAAATTGGCTGCCTTGGCCAGTATGTGGCCCGGCATGATATTAACCAGAACTATCGATAAAAATTATTACCAGGAGAAGATTGGGGTGTGGCCAAGTGGTAAGGCATCGGCCTTTGGAGCCGAGATTCGGAGGTTCGAATCCTCCCGCCCCAGCAAAACCACATGTTAAGCAATAATAAATTTTTGCTCTTTTCCGGTTCCAGTAATAAAAAACTCGCCAATGAAATCGCCACCCATCTGCATATGAAGCTGGGGCAATCGGTCCTGGATGTTTTTTCAGACGGCGAAATACGCTTTCAAAGCCATGAAAACGTTCGCGGCGCCGATGTGTTCATTATCCAGTCCTTGTGTTCGGACAGTAATTTCAATATCATGGAATTGCTGCTTATGGCCGATGCCTTTAAAAGGGCCTCGGCCCGCCGGATCACGGCCGTGATCACCTATTACGCCTATGCACGCCAGGACCGCAAGGACCGGCCCCGGGTCGCCATTTCGGCCCGCTTGCTGGCTGACCTGCTGGAAACAGCCGGTTTTTCTAGGGTACTGACCATCGATTTGCATGCCACACAGATCCAGGGTTTTTTCAACATCCCGGTCGACAATCTGATGGCCCTGCCGGTTTTTATAACTCATTTTAAAAAAATGAAATTAAAGGACCTGGTCATCGTTTCTCCGGATGCCGGCGGCGTGGAACGGGCCAGGCTTTTTGCGCAGAAATTGAATGCCGATCTGGCCATCGCCGATAAACGCAGGACGGCTCCGAATGTAGCTGAGCTGATGCATATCATCGGCGAGGTGGAAGGCAAGAATGCCATCATCGTCGACGACATTATCGATACCGCCGGCACCATTTCCGAGAGCATCAAGGCCCTGAAAAAGAAAGGCGCGAAACGAATTTTTACCGCCTGTACCCACGGTATTTTCTCAGGCCAGGCGCTGTCGCGTATCAATGAATCGCCACTGGAAAAAATTTACATCACCGACTCCATTCCATTGCACTGCAGCCAGGAGCAATGCCCGAAAATCGAAGTGCTTTCCGTCGCCGGATTGTTCGCCGAGGCCATCGAAAGCATTCACAAGGAAACTTCCGTTTCAAAATTATTTTTATAAAAAGAGGAGCTAATGGAAAACCTAATCACCATCCATGCCGAATTAAGAGAAGAAATAAGCAAAAAGGTCTGCAAAAGTCTGCGCGCCCAAGGTAAAATCCCGGCGATCGTATATGGCATCTCCGCGGAAAGCATCCCCATCGCAGTGGATCTGAGCGATATCAAGAACATTATGAAATCGGAAAAAAAGGAAAACTCGATCCTGCGGATTCTGCAGGGCAGCAAAACCAAGTTTGATGCCATGATCAAGGAAATCCAGTACGACTATCTGTCGGATCATATCATCCATGTCGATTTTATCCGCCTTGATCTGAAAAAACTTGTGGAAGTTGAAGTGCCCGTGGTTCTTTTCGGAGACCCGATCGGCGTCAAAACCGAAGACGGGCTGCTTGAGTTCATCCATCGTGAAGTGCAGGTCCGCTGCCTGCCGACGCAAATCCCCAAGGAAATCAGGATCGATGTTTCTGCTCTCCATATCGGCCAGTCAATTAAAGTGGACACCTTGCCCAAAACTGACGCCTACCAGGTCATTTCCCCGGCCAATACGGTAATTTGCGCCGTTGCCGCCAAGGCCAAGGAAGAAGTGGCCGAAGTGGCCGAGGTGGCCGAAGCCGTCGAAGGAGAGGTTGAGGGCGCGGCGACTGCCGCTGCGGCTCCAGGCGCCGCAGCCCCTGAAGCAGCAGCCGCGGACAAGGATAAGGATAAGAGCAAGGAAAAAGGCAAGGTTAAGGATAAAAAGGAGGGATAAATTTTTGTCTTCATTGGTTTGGGCAACCCGGATAAAAAATATGAAAATACACCGCACAATGCAGGATTTTTATGCATCGACGAGATTTGCAGGCGCCACGATATCCGATTGGACCGGATGGGAAACATCCTGCAGTACAAAAAAACCGCAATCGGCGGTCATGCGCTCATTTTGGTCAAACCCATGACCTACATGAATGAATCGGGTTTGGTACTGCCGAAATTAAATAGAATGTTTGCCCTTGATTATTCACGGATGCTGGTGATTTATGATGACATTGACCTGCCGCTGGGCCAAATCCGAATCAGGGAAAGAGGCAGTGCCGGCACCCATAAAGGCATGAAATCGATCATTCGGCACAGCGGCACCCAGGAATTTCCCCGATTGCGCATCGGCATCCAGAATCCTGGCCGCAAAGTGTTGAACATCATCCATTATGTGCTGACAGCGTTCCGGGGCGAAAAAAACGAGATTTTCAAAACAGGAATCATGCAGGCCGCGGATGCGGCGGAAGCGATTCTGGAAACAGATATTCACAGCACCATGAATGCATTTAATAGGAGAAAGAACTCCTTGCTTCTTCAAAAATGAAGAGGCTAAAACATCCATAAGGAGGATTAATGAACAGCAGGTATGAAATTGGCTTCATCATCACACCGGATGCCAATGAGGAAGAAGTAAAGAAAATCATTGAATTGGTCAGCGGCACCATCAAGAAGGCCAAAGGCGTGATTGGCAACATCGATGAATGGGGAAGAAAAAAAATGGCCTATCCGATCAAGAAGAATCCGGAGGGTTATTACGTATTCATTCAGGCTGACGTCGACGGATCGGTCATCGCCGACCTCGAAAGACGTCTGAAGCAGATGGAAAAGGTTTTGCGTTACATCACCTTAAGGCTGGATGACAAGCTGAAGAAAGCCAACAAACTGACAAAAAGATGGCTGAAAATCGAACAATTCAGAAAAAAATCGCAGCTCAGCCACGAAGAAAGCAGGGAAAACAGTGATAGCGTGTCAAAAGAGGAGGAAACAGATGCAGTCGAGAAATAGTTCCGCTGACGGCAAGCCCCAGAAAAAATACTATTCGGTTCGTAAAAAATATTGTGCTTTTTGCAAGGACCGGATTACGCTGGTCGATTATAAAAATTTTCGCAACCTGGAGAATTATATTTCCGAAACCGGCCGCATGTTTCCAGCCCGAGTCACCGGTACCTGCGCGTATCATCAAAAACAGCTATCCAAGGCTATCAAGAGGGCCAGGCAAATGGCTTTAATCAAATTCAGCGAAGAGAAACGAGGCTACTAACATGAAAGTCATATTAACTGCCGATGTCGAAAAAGTCGGCAATCTCGGCGATGTTATTGAAGTGAAAAAAGGTTTTGCCCGTAATTTTCTGTTGCCCAGAAAATACGCCGTTGCCGTGACGGCTCACAATGTCGCCTTGATGGAAAACAAGAAGAAAAAGCACCTCAAGCAACTGGAAATCGAAAAACTCTCCGCCGAAGAACAAAAGCAAAAGCTGGAAGGGATTTCCATCACCATTAGTAAAAAAGCCGGAGAAAATGACGTGCTTTTCGGATCAGTGACCACCAGTGAGCTTGAAAAAGAGCTTAAGGCCATGGGCGTCGTTGTCGAAAAAAAGAAGCTTCATCTCGACGAACCCATCAAGCGGCTGGGAAACTACACCCTCAAAATCAAGCTCTTTAAGGACGTTGAAGCGGAAATCAAAATTGCGGTTCTCAAGGATGGCGACGTAACTCCTGAGTGACCCTGGTTATGTCTCTGGATCTAAAAAAGGCGCTGCCCCATGATGAAATAGCTGAGAAAGCGCTGCTGGGGGCCATGCTCCTTGACAACCGCTACGTCAACCAGGTTTTTTCCGAAATCAGCAGTGAAGATTTTTTCAGGGATACGCATCACCTGATCGCTCAGGCAATCCTGAACCTGGTCAATAATAATTCCACGGCTGATATCATCACCGTGGCCAGTACTCTGGAAAAAAACAGTGAATTGAAATTCGTCGGCGGTCACGCCTTTATCACGGCTCTGGTTGACGACATCCCCGACAACCTGGACATCAAGGAATATATTAAAATTGTCAAAGACCGCTCGATGCTCAGGAAAATCATTGTCACTTCGATGGGCATCATCCAAAAGGGCGTGGAACCCTCCGCCGATACTATCAGCCTGCTCAATGAAATCCAGGAAGACATCATTAAAATTTCCGAGGAGCGCATAAAAAAAGGTTTTTATGCTACGGCCGACCTGATTCCCGAAACCATGGAACTGATTGAGAGCATTCAGCAGGGAGGGGAGAATCAGGGTCTGAAAACCGGCTACTTTGAACTGGATGGCATCACGTCCGGCTTTCAGAACGGGGATTTGATCGTGGTCGCTGCCCGGCCCTCCATGGGCAAGACTGCCTTGGCCCTGAATATTGCGGTCAACATGGCCATCAAAGAAGAAAAATCGGTGGCTTTTTATTCAATTGAAATGTCCAGATTGCAAGTCTTGATGCGCTTGATGGCCATTCATGCCCGAGTCAGTATGAGCTCGATCAGGACCGGAAAACCTGCTCTGACCAACAAGGAATGGCACAACCTGGAACTGGCTGCGGCCGAGCTGCAAAAGGCCAGTTTGTTCATCGATGATTCAGCGTCTTTATCCATAGTGGAAATGAAAGCCCGGGCCAGAAAGTTGAAAGCTGAAAAAAAACTGGATGTCGTCTTTGTCGATTACTTGCAGTTGATCAAGGTAACCGGCGACAGCCTGCGTCGCAATGACAACCGGGCCCAGGAAGTGACCCTCATCACGGCTGCCCTCAAAGAACTGGCCAAGGAACTGCAGATTCCGGTGGTGGCCATGGCCCAGTTGAACCGCGCTCCGGAAACGCGGGGCGGCAAGAGGGAAAAAGGACCTCGCTACCAGCTTTCCGACCTCAAGGAAAGCGGCTCCATTGAACAGGATGCCGACGTGGTTATATTCATTCATCGTGATGACCAGTTTGACAAAGATTCGGAGAGGAAAGGGGAGGCGGATTTGATCATTGCCAAACAAAGGAACGGTCCGACCGGAAAAATCGTTTTGGCGTTTTTGGATAAATTCACCAAATTCGCCAACATGGAATTCCGCGAAAGGGATTAGTTTCCGGTGAAGTTTATCCAGCAGGCGTTGCTTAATTTTGCCCGCAACAGCGGGGAAATATTTGCCATATCGCTTAAATCGACTGCATTCATTTTCAAACCGCCGTTGAATTTCCGGCGTATTATTAATCATCTTTACCTGGATGGCATTAAATCGATTCCCGTCATTTTCCTGATGTCTGTTTTTACCGGAGGCGTTTTGGCCTTGCAGAGTTACTACGCTTTGCAGCGATTTGGCGCCGAAGTATTCACCGGTTCATTGGTTGGGGTGAGTTTGACCAAAGAATTGATTCCGGTGCTGAGCGGCTTAATACTAGCCGGCAGGGTCAGTGCATCCTACAGCGCCGAAATTGGCACCATGGTTGTCACCGAGCAGGTGGATGCTCTATTTACATTCGGAATCAATCCGCTGAAATATCTGGTCAGCCCGCGCGTAGCGGCATTGCTGGTCATGGCCCCGTTGTTGACGCTTTTCGGCGATTTTATGGGCATCATGGGCGGCCGCTTGGTTGCCGCACTGGTAGTCAACCAGAATCCCAACTTGTACGATTCACAACTGTTTTCAGCGCTGGAAATATGGGACGTGCTTTCAGGCATGATCAAATCCGTATTTTTCGGTTTGACTATCGCCGTGATCGGCAGTTATTTCGGCTTGAAAACCGAAGGTGGGGCCAAGGGAGTCGGCAGAGCCACAACGACCGCCGTGGTCGTCGCTTCGATTATCATTCTTATCTCTGACTTCTTCTGGACTAAAATCCTGCCTTTCAGCCTAAGATGATTCAAATACGTGACCTTCATAAATCATTCGCCCGGAAAAAAGTTCTGGCGGGAGTCGACCTTGACATCGAGCCGGGTCAAATTACCACTATTATCGGTGCCAGCGGCAGCGGGAAAAGCGTCCTGTTCAAACATATTATCGGGTTATTGAAACCGGATTCGGGATCCATCCGGATTGATGGTGAAGACATCACCAAGTTAAGAGAGAGGGAATTATACCGCACGGTGCTGAAGTTCGGCATGGTTTTTCAAGGCGGTGCCTTGTTTGATTCGTTGACGGTAGGGGAGAATGTGGCTTTTGGCATCATGAAACCCGATCTAACGGCAGCGGAGGTTTCGCGGATCGTTTCCCTGAGCCTGGATCAGGTCGGATTGCCTGATGATATTAACCAAGTAATGCCCAATGAGCTCAGCGGCGGTATGAAGAAACGGGTAGCAATCGCCCGGGCAATCGCCAAGGACCCACAGATTATCATGTACGATGAACCGACGACCGGCTTGGACCCCATCATGGCCGATATCATCAACAATCTGATCATCAAGGTTAATGGCAGCAGTAAAATCACCTCCATAGTCATTACGCACAACATGGTTAGCGCTTATAAAATATCGGATAAAATTGCCGTTCTTTATGACGGGCGGATTATTGAGAGCGGAGTTCCGGATGACATCAAAAATACCCGCAATCCGTTCGTCAGGCAATTCATTGAAGGCCAGGCCGATGGTCCGATGCAAATAAGGTGAAAATATGAAAAAAGAAATCAAGCTGGGAATTTTTGTGCTGGCGGTATTCGTGGTCTTTGCTTTTTTTATCATAAAGACCGAATCCTGCAGCGAGTTTTTTTCCAGGGGCAAACGTTACCCGCTGATCGCCAAGTTCACGACAGCTGCCGGAATGTACACATCGGCTTCGGTCCGATTGGCCGGGGTTAAGATAGGTGTGGTTGACAAAATTTATCTTGAAAACCGCAAAGCCGTGGTGCAAATCAAGATCAATAATAAATATAAAATACGCGATGATGCCCGGGTCATCATTTCCACAATCGGTTTTGTCGGTGAGAAATATGTTGAAATCGTTTACAAAGATGAATTCAAAACCGATAATCCGCAGATCATTCCTCCCGGAGGTGAAATTCAAGTCCTCGAACCCTTCAACCTGGATGAAATCAAGACCAAGTTTGAAAATATTTACGACCGGATCATTAGTATCACCGATTCCATCAATGATATCGTTTCGGACAAGTATTCCAAGGATTCCCTGCGAGCCTCTTTCATCAACCTGAAATCCATTACCGAAAAATTAAATTCCATGCTTAATCAAGACGGCAATGTCTACCGGGTTTTTGACAACTTGAATCAAATCTCCGCTAAGTTAAGCGGAACCGCGACCAGGCTGGATCATTTGATTGTGGAAATGGATTCGGCTTTTACCGATCCGGATGAAGGCATGCTCGGGGATTTTAAAAACGCGATTGATAAAATAGACAGAATAACAGCTGATTTAATTCACATCAGTGAAGATTTGCGTTCGGGCAAGGGTACAGCCGGGAAATTGCTTCAGGACGAACAGTTATATAAAAAAGTCGACGATTCGGTCAGTTCACTCCAATCCATCCTGGAGGGACTGGAGAAAGGAAAAAGTTCGTTGGATGCCATTACTTTCAATTATGCCGTTCATTTCGATTATTTTACCCGCTTAAAAAAAGCAAGACCGGCCCTGGAAATGGATGTTTCCATGCCACAATTCCTGATCCTGGCCGGAGTAAACGCAGATCCGATCAACGGCGATCCCCGTTTCACGGTTCTGGGAGGAAAAAAAATCGCATTTTTTTCGATACGGGCCGGGCTGATCGAATCCGATCTCGGCGCCGCGTTGCGGGTGAGCATGCTGGGGAGCCGGTTGAATCTGGACGTTTTCGCCTACCGCTTTTACCGTGAAACCAATCCTATTTTGAAAGCCTTGCTGAGTTTCTCACTCTCCAAAAATATCAATATCCAGGCCGGATATTATGATTTGCTGGAACCGTTGAACCGTGAATTTATGGTGGGCATCAGTTTCGGCAACTGAAATCATGAAGAATTCGAGTTTTTTTGAATGTATTGAATGCGGTTTTCAAGGTCCTAAATACTATGGACGCTGTCCGCAGTGCCAGGCCTGGAACTCACTGGTAGAGAGTGCTCCGATGGAAGAAGAAGAAAGCCCGGAGTCGTTGGGCAGCCAGTCGCCGCAAAAAATCAACGCCATCGATCCTCAAGAAATCCAGAGACTCCTGACGGGCATGGACGAATTCGATCGCGTTCTGGGCGGGGGAATCGTTACCCATTCGGTCATCCTGATCGGCGGAGAGCCTGGTGTAGGCAAGTCCACCTTGCTTCTGGAAGTTGCGGCCGTCCTTTCTGAAAAAGGCAAAAAAGTGCTTTACTATTCAGGAGAAGAGTCGGCCGTGCAGATCAAGCTCAGGGCCGAAAGGCTGTCCATCCATTCTGATAATATATTCCTTTTCACTATTGGGACGCTGGAAGACCTGCAGCGCCATGTCAAGGAGCTCAAGCCCGATTTCCTGATTGTTGACTCGATTCAAACCATTACCTCCAGAAAAACGCAATCCCTGGGCGGCTCGGTGTCATCCCTGCGCTTGATCACGGCGGCCATTATCGAATTGGCCAAAAAAAACGGCATTACGGTTTTTATTATCGGCCACATTACCAAGGAAGGCCAACTGGCCGGCCCGAAAACACTCGAACACATGGTGGATGCCGTCCTTTATTTTCAAGGTGAAATGCAGACCGATATTCGCCTGCTGCGGGCCGAGAAAAACCGTTTTGGCCCGATGAATGAAATAGGCATTTTCCAAATGACCGAAAAGGGATTGACCTCGGTTAATGATCCATCTCAGGTGCTGATACAGAACCGTCAATCGCGCCTTCCCGGCACCGCTATTTTCCCGGCCATGAACGGTTTGCGCCCATTGCTGATCGAGATCCAGGCGTTGGTCAGTGAAAGCCCTTTTGCCGGCAACCCCCGCCGTATCGCTATCGGCTTTGATAACTACCGTTTATCCATGTTGCTTTCAATTATTGAAAAAAAACTGAAACTGCCCTTTTACAAGTCAGACGTTTTTTTAAATGTAACCGGCGGCATGATCATACGCGAACCTGCCGCCGACCTGGCCGTATGTTCGGCATTGATTTCCAGTTACAAGAATATTAGCGCTGATCCCAACGCGGTGGTCATGGGTGAAGTGGGTTTAACCGGAGAGATCAGGCCGATCAGTTTCCTGGAAACGCGACTAAAAGAGGCTATAAGACAAGGTTTTTCAACATTTTGCCTGCCGGCAGCCCAAAACCAAATGACAAATAATAACGATTTATCGGTATTTTTCATCGAAAACTTACTGGACTTTTTCCAACATATGAAAAAGTGAAGTATCATTCGCTTGGCTCAACTGATTGAAATTTTCCAAAAAATAGGTTAAAATCAATTTTAAATTAAGTAATGAAATTAATTAAACTTAGCAAGGAGATTCCATGTTCATTTTCATTTATAAATTGATTTTTATTGCCATATTTGCCTTGATTGGTTATACTTACCCTCCGTTTCAAGGGACTTCGCAAGCGCTCGGCGCCGTAATCGGCGCCTGCCTGGCCTTATTTCTGGCACTGCTTGTATTAAAAATCAAGAAAACCGAATTAAAGCATATATGGAGTGCTTCATTGGGTTTGATTGGCGGTGTGGCTATCGGCTGGATCATGTTTCAATTATTCAACCTGATCGCCATGTCCTTTTCAGCTTACATATTTTTCAAGGCCCTATTCCTTTTCGGCATTCCGGTTACCGGGCTGTTCATTGGTATCAGCAAGCCCAACATGTTTTCGCCATTGAACATTAAGGAATTTTTCAGGGGAAGTAGCGCTTTCACCCAGTCATTTCTCCTGGACACCAGTGCCATTATCGACGGACGCATCGTTGCCATTGCTATTTCCGGTTTTGTGGAAGGCGAATTAATTATCAGCCAATTTGTCCTGGCCGAGCTGCAATTCATTGCTGACTCCAATGATGCCAATAAAAAAGTAAGGGGCAAAAGGGGATTGGAAGTCATTGAACAGCTGCAACAAAACAAGGACATATCGGTCACCATTTTAAACAAGAATGTTCCGGGAGTTAAAGAAGTTGACCAGAAATTAGTTTTATTAGCCAAGGAACACAATTTTAAAATTATAACCAATGATGTCAATTTAAGTAAAATTGCTAAGTTACAGGATGTCAAGGTTATGAATGTCAATGAATTAGCTTTTGCCCTTAAGCCAATTGTTTATCCTGGAGAAAAATTAATGACCAAGATTACCAAGGAAGGCAAGGAAAAAAAACAAGGTCTGGCTTACCTTGAAGATGGAACCATGGTTGTCGTTGATGATGCCAAGGCTGATATCGGTCATGATATTGAAATAGAGGTGACATCGGTGCTGCAATCAACATCGGGCAAAATCATCTTTGGCAAAAAAACGTCATGAATAAAATCAGAACGGGTATTGGATACGACATTCACCGCATTAAAGCCGGAAACGGATTGTTTGCCGGCGGTGTCAAGATTTCCGAATCCCTGATGGCCGAAGCACACTCGGATGGAGATGTTTTAATCCATTCCTTGATAGATGCTTTATTGGGAGCCATGGGGCAGCCTGATATCGGCGAGTTTTTCCCCGACACCGATCTGCAATTCAAGGGGATCTCAAGTTTGCAATTGCTGCGCCAGGTTAAAGAAATATTGGCCAACAACCAATTTGAAATACTCAATATTGACTGCGTTTTGATACTTGAAAACCCCAGAATAACTTCCTTTAAAAATGAAATAAAAAAAAATATAGCCGCAACCTTGCAGATACCGCAGACTGATTTCAATCTGAAGGCCAAAACAAAAGAAAAAATCGGCGCTGTCGGACAGGGAGAGGCATTCGAATGTTTCAGTTCAGTACTGATCAAAAAAATAGGGTAGGGACAGGCCGATTTAATCAAGGCAAATAATATGAGCTCAATACCATTAATTACCATAATCGGAGTGCCCAATACCGGAAAATCGACCCTTTTTAACCGAATTATTGGCAAAAGGAAAGCCCTGATCCATTCCCAGCCCGGAATGACCCGGGATATTTTCCGTCAAAAATTTAAAATTAACGAACATTGGTTTTATCTTCAGGATAGCGGTGGTTTTTTTCCGAATAAAGACATCATCACCAAAGAGATAAACAATAAAATATTCAAGGCAGCCAAAAATTCACAGCTTATTATTTTTTTATTTGATGGTAAAAGGGAATTGTTGGGATATGAAAAAGACCTGTTCCTGGAAATAAAAAAACTGCATAAAATAATCATACCGGTACTGAATAAAGTGGATAAGCTGGATTCGTACATACCGCCATCATCTTATTTTGCTTTGAAAAACGATTATATTCATATTTCGGCTGAACATAACCTTGGCGTCGAAGTCATTCTGGACAGAATCAGCCAAGCCCTGCATGCAAACAACCGACCTGTCAGTGACTTGAGTCACGCGACGCGTATTAGTATTATCGGCAAGCCGAACGTAGGCAAATCATCGCTGATAAATAAAATCCTGAATGATGAAATGGTCATTGTCAGCCCATTGCCGGGAACGACACGTGATTCTGTTGACATGGAGGTCAAACGCAACCAGCAGACGTTTGTTTTGGTGGATAATGCCGGCATACGCAAACTTCAAAAAATAAAAGAAGATACAGAAAGCGCAGCAGTCATTCGTGCTGAAAAAGAAATGCGAAATTCGGACGTGATTATTTTTGTTATCGATATAAGCAAACGCGTTGACCAAAATGATATGCTGATCGCCCAGAAAGTTGTCAGAGCCGCAAAGCCGGTGATCATCGCCGGTAACAAAGCCGACCTACTGGTCGATAATGCCGGCAGCAATAAGTTTTTAGCCTTGACTCAGGCGAGGTTCAATTCCCTTTATTTCGCTCCGATTGTCGCCGTATCAGCTCAGAATGGGAAAAATATTTTTCAGATTCTGGATTTAGCCGCGAACATAAACGATAAATTGAATAAAAAAATTAAGATTTCAGCCCTCAATGAAACCGTTAAAAGGATTCTGCGCGAAAGGAAATTGACCACTCGTGACAAATCCATATTCAATCCAAAATATATTTCAATTGAATCTTACCGACCTTTTTTCATTAAATTTCACTGCAAATCATCGCTTAGATTAGGCGAAGCCGATGAACTATATCTTAAAAGACGTTTGGCCCAGGAACTGGATTTCTCTGGCATTCCAGTCTTTTTTAAAATTGTCGCCTCACGTTGACCGTTCATCCATGAATGTCGACACGTCGACATAATAAGTTTGCCTCTTAATCGTATAAGGAAGGGGATGAAATTGAATTGACAAGTACCATGAATTGCCGATATGCCCTTGACTTTCAATCGGGCTTCTTTTATTATTCCTTTACCAGAATAAGGAGATCAATGTGATTATTACTATTGCCAACCAAAAAGGGGGCGTAGGCAAAACAACTTCTTCGATCAACATTGCCGCAGCGTTCGCGTTTATGGGCTATAAGACTCTACTTATAGATATGGATCCCCAGGCTAATTCAACTGTTTCGTTCGTGGAAAAGAACGATCAGAAATATTCTCTTTATGATTTGCTTGAAAATGCCGAACTGACATTCGAAGCCGTGGTGCAAAACACCAACATCATCAATTTAGCCTTATTGCCTTCATCGATTGCTTTGGCCAAACTGGAATCAAAATTGGTAGGGGAGATAGACGGCCATTTTCGCCTCAAGGACAGGTTGGATGCTTTCAAATACAAGTATGATTTCATTATCATTGATACGCCGCCCACCCTTGGTTTGATCACGATTAATTCTTTTGTTGCCGCCACCCATTTGCTTATTCCAATACAATCCTCATATTTTGCCCTGGAAGGAACCGACGATCTCTTGGAAACTTTTGAAAAAGTCAGGGTCCGAAGCAACCCGGCCCTGTCATTACTCGGAGTTGTGATCACGATGCATGATCGGAGGATCGTTATTGCCCAGGACAGTGAGAACCATATTCGCAAGTTGTTCGGTGATAAGGTATTTAAAACATGTATTTCGAAGAGTGTCCGTCTTGAAGAAAGCCCGGCCTTCAAGGAATCTATTTTTACCTTTGCACCCAATTCCAGGGGGGCGGTCGAATACCAATCTTTAGCCAAGGAAATATTGAAAAATGCCTAAAAAAGTCGGTTTGCCTGAATTCATTAAAATGAAGCATGATTACCATCTGGTTGATGAGATTTCGATGCGTACCAAAACTCCGGTTACACGCAATATTCCTATTGAAAAATTAATTGCCAACCAGCTGCAGCCGCGAAAGGATATGGGCGATTTAAGTGAATTAGCCAAATCGATACGTGAAAAAGGGATTATCGAACCAGTAATCGTTCGCCCCAAGGATGGTCACTACGAGATAATCGCAGGTGAGCGGCGTTTTCGGGCCGCTCAAGAGGCTGGAATGAGTGAAATTCCCTGTATTGAGCACGATATCCCTGATAACGAAGCCCTTGAACTTTCTATCGTTGAAAACATCCAGCGCAAAGACCTGAATGTCTTTGAACAAGCTCTGTCTATCATGTCCCTGTCCGATATTTATGGTTACAACCACGAAGAAATTGCAAAAAAAATAGGTAAATCACGAGTGACGGTGAGTGAATTGATCAGGATTACCGATTTGCCCGCTGCAATCAGGCAAAGATGTCTAGAAATGGCGATAAATTCCAAGACTTTTTTATTGGAACTGACCAAGCTTGAAGATCCTGAAAAGATGAACGCAGTACTTGACCAGTACAGCCAAAAATCTTTTTCGCGCGATGCAATCAAGCAGCAAAGAAAAAAAACAACTGATAAAATATTCAAGTTCAATTTTGTTTCCGAAGATAAAAATATCAAAATTAATTTTCATTGCCAGCGAGAAAAGGTAGACAAGGAAAACATCATTCTCGTGCTCGAAAAATTAATCGTGGATATCAAAGAAGATAAAATAAAAGATTTCTCAGATTTTATTTAAAAAATACATATTGGTTTACATAATCTATCTTATCCGACATTGCGTACGACCCAATATGACTGGCAAGATCGTTCCAATCGAATTTAAATGGCCATTGCAGAACCAACTATCTTTTTTTGGCTTTAAAGCCCCTAAGCGGCTTGTTTATTAACTTCGATGGATATTTCCCTCACTTGGGCGCAGGAAGCCCCTCAGAGGTTTAAAACAGGCTTTTCTTGACAGGAATTAGCGTAAGGACAGGAAATTGTATATGCGCTTGCCGGTTTTGCCGTCTCGGCGATAAGAAGGGAATTGTTCTGTCAAACAAAAGGTGCATAGGCCGCAGTCACTGATGCGTCCGGCGGCAACTCCGGCTCTGCGAAGCGACATGACTAATCCGGCCTTGATGTCCATAAGGAATTTTCCATCATGTCTTTTACTGAAGATACTTTCGCCGTATGGCTTTTTATTGAATTTTTGGAATAGTTCCTCCCCTACCGGGTAACATTTTTTTTCTATGGCCGGTCCCAGGTAGAACCAGTATTTTTGCCTGTTTCCGGGCAGCATTTCCAGCAATTTTACTTCAATTTCCTTGGAAAGTCCGCGCCAACCGACGTGGATGACACCTGCGGCCTTATAGTCATCGGCAAAAAAAAACAGCGGCAGGCAGTCCGCAGTCTGAATAACGGCCACGACGCCGGGCTTTTGCAAAAGCATCCCGTCACCTTCGCTGCCGGCCCGCCAATCCTGATCTCTGACGATTATCCGCGAATGGATTTGCTTTAAAAACATGAGTGGCCGGGGGTTAAAAAATCTTTGCAGCGCAGCCGCCGGAAAATTTATTTCACTGAATCCGAGAATGATGCGTTCGTTTTCATAGACCTGGAAGCGGTGATCTTCAAAACAACGGGACTGCAGTAGTATCAAGGCGACTTTCCTTATTTGTCAATGATGAATTTTTTAACGGCACGGTTATGTTCGGCCAGGGTTTTTGAAAAATAATGCGAATTGGCATCTTTGGCCACGAAAAACATATAGTCGCTGTTTTCCGGATAAAGAGCCGCTTCCAGGGAGGCGTGCCCCGGATTGCCGATCGGGCCGGGCGGCAGGCCGCGAAACCTTCGGGTGTTGTAGGACGACTCGCTCTTCAGGTCTGTCCAGCGCAGGTCCCCGTCATAGACCCCGGCTTTTTTCAAGGCATAAATGATGGTCGAATCGCAGTCGAGAAGCATATTTTTGCGCAGGCGATTGTGGAACACCGACGAAACCAGAAAGCGCTCATCGCGATTGGCAGTCTCTTTTTCGATGAGCGAGGCCAGGATGACTGTCTGGCGCACGGAAAAGCCGATGTCCCGTGCACGCCAGGCGAAGGTGTTGCTGAAGTTCTGACGAAAACGGTTGACCATCAGGGCAACCATTTCACGCGCCTGGATGTCCTTGCGCACCAGGTACGTGTCCGGAAAGAGGTAGCCTTCGAGATCGTCCGCATCGGGATCGAGATCCCGTACCAACGACACGTTGCGGCTGGCCTTGAAGAATTCCGAGGCCGGAAACAGTCCTGCCGCCTCGAAATTGCGGGCCGTCTCACCGATCCAGAGCCCCTCCTTGACCGTCACTTTGTAGAGGATGGCCTTGCCCTGCTCGAGCTTCTCGATGACCTGGCGCATGGTCAGGGGCCCGTCGAAGAGATATTCGCCGGCCTTGAGCTTCTTACCTGCGAAGAACATGCGGTAATAGCGGGTGAAATAATCAGCGCTGACGATGACCCCTTGCTCATGAAGCCTTCTGCCGATGGCCGAGACCGGCATGCCGCTGTCAATGCGCACCACGGCTCTATTCGCGTAGCCCTGGTACGGATGCAAAACCTTCTGATAGAACCGGTAGCCGAACCAGACGGCAACGGCCAGAGTCAAAAACAGCAGGAATAAAAAGAACCTCTTCCATTGACGCTTCCGGGTGTGCCGCTTCATGACCGTTCAAAAAAAGTTTTCAAGATCACTTGTGCAGCCACACTGTCCAGAAAAGTTTTGCGTTTGCGGAAATCGCCTTCGATAGCCTTGCCCATTTCCTCTGCCTCAAAGCTGCTCAGCTTTTCGTCGACCAGGACGACGGGCAGCTTGGCACGCTTGCGCAGTGACGCGGCAAAGCGTTCGACCGCCATGCAGGCCGGTCCCCGGCTGCCGTCCATGTTCAGCGGGTATCCGACCACGATCTGTTCGATCTCGAACTCCCCTATCTTTCGTGCAATTTCATCCAGGACCAGGCGCTGGTTACTGGACGCGATCTGCCCCAGCGGCGTGCCCACGCGGGTTTGCGAGTTGCCCACGGCCAGGCCGATGCGCTTGCTGCCGAAGTCAATCGCCAAGACCTTCATCGACGTTTTCCTTGCGCTGCGCAGAATAGTCAAAGCCGTACTCAATGAGGCGATCCAGCAATTGGCCGAAAGTAATGCCTTGCAGCTGCCACAATTTAGGAAACATGCTGATGGTCGTGAAACCGGGAATGGTGTTCACTTCGTTGATCAGTACCTCGTTGCTCTTTTTTACCAGAAAGAGGTCAACCCGGGCGAAACCGTTCAGAAATAGTGTGCGGTAAGCCTTTTGCGCTGTTTTTTTGACCAGGGCTTCGACCTCGTCGTCCAGGCTCACCGGAATGCGAAATTGGGTATTACCGTCAAGGTACTTATCGGCGTAGTCGTAAAATTCATGCGAGGGCATTAGTTCACCTGGGCTGGAAAGCATGATCTTGTCATTGCCCATGACCGAAATTTCGAGTTCGCGCATATCGATGGCTTTTTCAATGATGATCTTGTTGTCGTAGCCAAAGGCGATATCAGCCGCGGCCAGCAATCCCTTCTTGTCCATGGCCTTGCGGATGCCCACTGACGAACCTAGCGAACAAGGCTTGATAAAGACCGGGAAAGAGAGCTTTTTATCCACCAGCTCCCCGATATATTCATGATTGTTCTCGGTAAAATAAAGGAATGGGGCCTGCTTTAACCCGGCCTGGGCAAAAAGCATCTTGGCAACGACCTTGTCCATGGCCAGCTGCGAGGAAAAGCTGCCGGCGCCAACGAAAGGCTTGCCGGCCAGCTCGAACAAGCCCTGGATGCGGCCGTCCTCGCCGTTGGGCCCGTGCAGGATAGGGAAATAGATGTCAGCATCCAGGGTCCCGGCCCACTCAGTGCTCCAGGGCAAGAAGGAGCGAAATTTCTCTTTTTTGTATTCCTCCTCCTTGAAGTGGGTGTGGTCGGTCAGGCACCACTCCCCTGCCCTGTTGATATAGATCAGAAAAGGTTCGTAGCGTTCCTTGTCCAGGTGCTGGTATATGGCCGCCGCCGAATTCAGCGAGACCGCATGCTCGGCCGACTTGCCGCCAAAGATCAGTCCAACCCTAACCTTTTTCATCAAAGCACCTGTACCCTATTTATCCTTCATGATCAGGAATATTCAAAGTCCGCTTGCGGTTTAATGTCGAATAGATACTCACTATAAGCTATTGTAACATCCGGGAAAATGAAGGTCAAATTCATTTGATTTTAACAGACATGCAGGGGGAACAATCGGTGAGCAGCAAATGACACATTCTGCTATACTTTGCCATTGTCATAATAGTAGCGGTAAAAGAAATAGTTGCGCAGGATGTTCTTGACGTAGGTGCGCGTTTCGGTGAAGGGGATCATCTCGATGAACTCTTCCTCGCCCGTGCCGGGAAAATCACGCAGCCACTGGTCGACGCGGTGGTCACCGGCATTGTAGGCCGCCAGGGCCAGGAAAAGCCGGCCGTCATATTTTTCCAAAAGTGTTTTCAGGTATGCCAATCCCAGGCGAATGTTGATTTCCGGGTCATATAAATCCTGAACCTTGAGCTTGCGTTCGCCTTTCCGGACCAGTGCTCGGGCCGTGCCATGCAGCAGCTGCATCAGTCCATGGGCCTTGGCCGGGGAAACAGAATCGGCGCGGAAAAAGGATTCCTCGCGGATCAAGGCGTGTACCAGGCAGGGATCCACCGACTGTTCCCGGCTGTACGTCGCGATCAATTGCGAATAGCGGCGCGGAAAGAAAATATCACTCAAGAAATTGGGTAGCCGCACGCTTTCAATGGCTTTGAAATTTCCGCGAAATTTGCTGAATGCTTGGTAAAACTTGTTTTGACGCAAATAGATCAACGATTCGATGATTTTCAACAGGTTGCGATCAGAGCCGTTCAGCCGAAGATCATCCTTGAATGCATGGGCCGTTTCGGCGCACTCCGGCCAGAGGCCGTACTTGGCCAGGAGCTTCAAGTCGGCAATGATTTCCAGGAAACGGGCGCTTGGCGGCTTGTCAATGGTCCTGACAAATGTTTGCTGCAGGTGCTTGAATCGTGCCTTGTCCTGCAGCACCTTGACGGCATAGTAGGAATACGGATATGCATGTTTCGGTACGGGCGGCCCTTTTTCAAGCTTGTTCAGCCAATATTGCGAAGCGATCCGGTAACTGAGAAAAGGCGACGTGCTGCCCTGGCGGAAATAATGCCGGGCCAGGCCTTTTTGGTCCTGGCGGTAATGGATCCAGGCCAGCCGCCAGACGGTCTTCCAATACTCCTCGCCGGACTCATGGCCTTGCTTCAGATACAGCGAGTACAGGGGCAGCGCCCGGTCATATTCATCGTTGCCGGCCAAGATCTGTGCCAGGTCCAGCAGCAATTGCGGGTAAAACGGGGATCTTTTAAATGCCTGCAGCCGCTCCGTTATCTCGGTTTGGGGATCCAGGCGGACGGCTATTTTTAGCAGGAGTTTATCGGCAAACGGTTGATATTTTTTACCCAGGCCGCCCCGCAAAAAAGATTGGCATTGGCTGTATTCGCGATGGCGATAGGCGAACTCGGCTTTGAAAAGCCTGACCAGGGAGCTGAAGCGGCAATAAGGCAATTCCCGTGTGAATTCTGTCCTGGCATTGTTTTTAAGCAAGAAGGATAATTTGTTTAACCAGAAATCTTCATCCAGGTTTTTCAGCAGAGCGGCCATTGCCGGCCGGGATATTGTTTTTAAAAACGGCGACAAATTTCCCTTCAGAAAAAGCCGCCTGAATTCTTTCTGAGCCCGGTCCATCTGCCTGTTTTTCAATAAGCTGGCAAGCAACAAGATTTGTAGTTCCGGACCGGTGGCCGGATGGCGATCGTAGTAGGCGATAAAATCCTTGTTTTTGTTTTGGCCGAACAAGCTTCTCAGCTTCAGTTCATCACGCCGGGCGGCGATATAGGGGGATATACCGTTGACTTTCGCCAGGATGACTTCTCCGGACTCATACTTTTTTTCATTGATGAGATCCCGAGCCTTTTTTAGAAACGCGAGTTCAACCAGCACGGGCTTATTGCGGTCAGAAGGATCCATTTCCGCCAATGGGATCTGAGAATCCGTGGCCAGAAAATATTTCAAAATGCGGTAATTCCTGAACAATTGCTGGCGATTGACAACGGATGTTTCATGAACGGGATCGACGACATGGATCATTTGGGTCAGGCAATAGGCGGCTACCAGCGAAAAAACAAAAACGGAAACGAAAAACAGAGTGTATTTTAAGCTGGGGCTTTTATTTATAAACTTCAAAATTATAGCCTTTCAAAACCTGGCGGTCCCCCTTGGCCAGAATTTTCACCATTTGCTCCTCAAAATAACGCAAGTCGCTGGAGCGACGCATGTATAATTCTTTGGCTTGAAGCAGTGTTTCCTTGAGAACCTCGTACAAGTTTCTATTTTTTATACCGTCGTCAACCACTTTTTTATTGTACAGAATGATATCGGTGATGATGACACGAGCATAACGCTCGGGGTCATTGGCCCGGATCGGGGCCGATGTTTTTTCAAGCTCATCGGCTTGCTCGATGAATTTTATCTCAGCTTCAGGCTCCTCGACAAATTCCTGGGTTTTGATCTTGGCCAGCACTTTTTGCCTGATGGGCAGCATATCCAGGCTGAGTTCGCCGACCGTGGCTAGGATTTCAATGATTTTATGATGGATGGGTGTGTCCATGAGTGAATCGGCATAAATGACCGCCTGGGGCTTGCCCTTGACAAAAAATGGCAGCACAAAAATCTTTTTCGGTTTGCCGCCGCCCAGGCGATTGTAAATCAGGAAATCGTCCGGTTTGCCGATCGGATCTCCCATGTAATTTTTTTTGTGTTCGACCACATTTTTTAGGATCGTGTTGGCTGAAAGTGAAAAGAAGACCTTTTTGATGTCTTCGTCGCCGATCTGTCCGGTTCGGCCCGAAAAACCCTTGCCTTTCCAGCCAACCAGCTTGTCGTCCCGCAAGAGAAAAATAACGGCCCGATCGCAAAAATGCTGGATGCCATCAATCATGCTGCCGATTAAAATCAACTGGTTCGTCGCCGTGGCAATCTCTTTCACATATTCGTTCAAGGTTCCGATTTCAGCGGAGCTCTCACCGCCAGCGCTGGTGTCGGAAAAATTATCCGGCATGTCGAATTCAACCAAGCCCTCAAAATCCTTTAATTTTTCTATGCTTTTAAATACATTGCTTTGAAAGGTATCAATGCGATTCAGCAGCAATTGAATTTTCTCATTGATGATTTTGTCAATCAATTCCTTGATTTCTTCCTTTCTCATCATATCACTCCTTCAGGCTAAACCCCGGATTCCAGCCGGCTGGCCAGAAGTTCCGGAAGCCCGGCCTCTCTAATTTTTTTCTGGGTTCTTTTTACTTCATAATTGAATCGAATAAAATTTATTTCACGCTTGCCTGAATCGAAAATGATGAAGCTTGAAGCCGGGTTCTTGTCCCGGGGCTGACCGATAGAGCCGGGATTGATCAAGTACCTGGTATTGACGTCGAGTTTGATGTGCATGTTTTCACTTAAAGGCACGATATCAATTTTCTCGTTGCGCATATAATAAATGATCGGAAAGTGGGTATGACCGAAAAAACCAATGGATGTTTCCATGAATTTAAAAGATTCGGCGGCCTCAAATTGCGAAAAAATATAGTAATCCTCATCGAATGGAGAGCCGTGGCAAATCGTTAAAAATCGGTCAATGACCAACGGTCCTTTGGGAAGTTGCTTGAGGTACTGGAAATTAGTTTCCTCGATTTTAAGTTTGCTCCATTCTGCCGAGAAGGCAGCCGCGGGATTGAAAAGGGAAGATGACTCCAGGTCGGCGATAACCTTGTCATGGTTGCCGCGCACGAAACTCGCTCCTGGCAATTTTCGGAATTGAGTGATCACTTCGTCAGGATTGGGGCCGTATCCGACCAGGTCGCCCAAAAAAAGATATTTGTCGATATTCTGGATTTTTTTGAGGCCGAGGAATTTTTCAAAGGCTTCGATGTTGCTGTGAATATCACTGAATATCACATATCTCAATTAACCACCGCCTTGAACAATTCCTCGGCATGATACGAACTGCGGACAAAGGGACCCGATTCCACGCCAGCAAAGCCATAACTTTGGGCAAATTCTTTCAAGTCGGCGAATTCCTGGGGAGAATAATATTTATCAACAGGCACACAATGGGAATCGGGTTGGAGATATTGCCCGATTGTCAAGATATCGATGCCAATGGCCTTAAAAACCTTAAACAACTCCCCTATTTCGGAACGCGTTTCGCCCAATCCGACCATGATCCCGGTTTTGGTAAGCAGGCCTTTTTTTTTACTGTGTTCCAATATTCGCAGTGAATGACGGTAAGCTCCGGCCTGGCGGTTGAGCCGGGGATATAAGCCGGGGACCGTTTCCAGGTTATGGGCCAGGACATCCGGATCAGCTTGCAGGACATGATCCAAATAGCGGCAATCACCACTGAAATCAGGAACCAGGACCTCGACTTTCATCTGCGGGCGTTTTATTTTCAGCAAACGGATAACCTTGGCTATATGGTTGCTGCCTTTGTCCGGCAGGTCATCCCGGGTGACCGAGGTGACCACCAGGTAGGAAAGGTCCATCACTTCGGCCATCTGCCATACTTTTTGATCTTCATCACCATCCAGCGCCAACGGTTTGCCGGTCGGCACCGAGCAAAACAGGCAGTCGCGCGTGCAAACGGATCCCATGATCAATAACGTAGCCTGGTTGTGATTCCAACATTCGCCTATATTGGGGCAACGGGCGCTTTGACATATGGTGGGAAGGCCTTTTTCATTAAGCTTGTTTTTCAAGCGAAAATATTTATCGCCACTGGGAATGGAAACCTTCAGCCAATCCGGCTTTTTAGTCTTGACCATGGTGCTGTTCATGATGGTTCATCAGGATGGTTTAATCACATACAGCTCCTGCTGCGGCTGGGAAAGATATTCAGCGCCAGTGGCGGTGAGGACCACCATTTCCTCGACCGTGGCCACACCGAAATCCTTGATGTAGATGCGCGGTTCGATGGTGAATACCTGATCCTTTTCCAACGGAATAAAAGGCAGGTTGCCGTATCGCTCCCAGGCCGGAGCCAGCAAGGCTCCGCCGTCATGGGCATAACGCCCCACCTGGTGACCGAGGGCGTGCGGATATTCACTGTAGCCCCGGCTCACGATGTAGTCCCGGGCGACCTGGTCGATGTCCAGTCCGGTTACTCCGGGTTTCAAACCAGAAAAAGCCAGACGGATCGACTCGATCAATACGGCGAATCCTTTTTGGACTTCCGCGGGCGCTTCTTTTTCGCCTGGGCGCAGGATGTACCAGGTCCGTTGCAAATCCGAGCAGTATTTTTCCACCTTCACGCCGAAATCGATATTGAAGATATGCCCCGGACTCAGGATATTACCGGTGGGAGCCGAATGGGCCCCAATTTCCTGAGGACCACTGAATACCGCCGGGCAGCTGCTCTGTTCCCAGGCCGCTGCCAAAGCCATTTTTTCACGCTCGGCGGTGATCCAGTCGGCCAAGCCCTTTTCGGTCATCCCCGGTTTGGCCACCTGGCCGACCTTGCCATAAATTTCCAGGGTCTTTTGGCAGGCCAGTTTTAAGCGCCGGAGCTCTTCGCCTGATTTCCTGCCGCGTATCCGGGTGATCACATCCTCGGCTGAAACCAGCCGTCCCGCAAATTCGCTGTTTTTCAACAAGTCCAGGAGATTCAGATAATTACCATGAGTCAGGCCGTCGGCGGCTGCGCAATCCAGGGAATAGTCGATGGCGATCTTGGCAGGATTATGCTGCGCGAGCAGTCGCAACAGGTCGACTTTGGGGCTGCCTTTATAAGCTGAAACCGTGTCAAAAAGGCCGGAACGCCGGAATTTTTCAATATCCAGATTGCCAACAATGGCATGTTTGTCCCCGTTTTTAAAAAACATGAAAAACGAAAGCCAGGTTGCGCCGTCGCCCACGACATAGTCCATTACCGGATCAGACAGCAGTCCCGATTCACGGTCGATGACCATCCACAAATCGATGTCCAGTTCGCGCAGTATGTCGATGGCCTGAACGATCTTTTCTTTTTCCATCAGTCTTCCTTTTTCACTTTCCGGGAATCAAAATAAAGATAAAGGGCCAGGGCGACGAACATGAGCAGGGCCAGAGGTTCTCCCTGGGCGGTATCGGCCCAGCCGAGATGAATGAACTTCTCCACGTCGAAATATTTCAGCAAGGCGCTGACCACGCCGATGAGGGCGCCGCCGGCGATGAAACCGGAAGCGATCAAAATGCCTTTATCATAACGCGCCGTCGCCAGTTTCTTGTCCGGGCTGGAACGGTTGATCAGGTATGCGATCAGGCCGCCAATGACCAGCGGGGTGTTTAATTCCAGCGGGATGTACATGCCCAGGGCGAAAGCCAGGGGCGGCACGCCGATCAATTCCATGATCAGGGCGGTCAAAATGCCGACGCCGTACAATAGCCAGGGCACTTGGGCACCGGGGTTCATCAGCGGCTGGATCAGGGCCGCCATGGCATTGGCCTGAGGCGCCGCCAGGGCATTGGCACCGGAAAAGCCGTAGGTTTTGTTCAGCAGGAATATTACCACGCCCACCGACAGAGAGGCAGCCATAATGCCCAGAAATTTGTATAGCTGCTGCTTGACCGGGGTTGAACCCAGCCAATAACCGACCTTTAAATCGGTGATAAAACCGCCGGACATGGAAAGGGCGGTACAAACGACGCCGCCGATCAGCAAGGCGGCAAACATACCGTATTGTCCTTTCAAGCCGGCAGCCACCAGCACCAGGCTGCTTAGGATCAGGGTCATCATGGTCATTCCGGAGACCGGGTTGGTACCGACGATAGCAATCGCCCGGGCCGCCACGGACGTAAACAGGAAACTGATCACGAAAACGGTGACCATGGCGATCAATCCAAGCCTCAGAGCATGCGGGACCGGGCTCAATACGGAAAAGCTAAAAAATATAAAGATGATCAGGGCGGCAAGTCCCAACAGCATGATGACATATTTCATGCTCAAATCGGTCTGGGTTCGTTGCGGCTGGGTTTCCCGGCCGGTTTTCTTTTTCAACATTTGCTTGAAGCCCATGCCGAATGCCTGGACGATGATCTTGGATGACTTCAGGATGCCGATGATGCCGGCCATGGCAATGGCGCCAATGCCGATATAGCGAACGTAGGACCGGAATATTTCTTCGGCACTCATGGCGGAAATCAGCTGAGTCCCGGAACCGACGATCTCGGCCGGGATGAACTGGCCGAAATAATAAATCACCGGAACCAGCAGGAACCAGGACAACAGGCTGCCGGCGGCAATGATGGACGTATATTTCAAGCCGACGATATAACCCAGTCCCAGAACAGCCGATAAAACGTCCATTTTAAAGACGATTCTGGCTTTTTCAGAGAGGGTTTGACCGATTTTGACGATCCGGCTTGTGAAGATTTCGTTATAGGCTCCCACCGAATGGACCATAAAATCGAACAATCCGCCGATGATCATGCTCTTGACCAGTATCTTGGCCTGGGTACCGCCTTTTTCACCGGCGACCAGTATCTGGGCCGTGGCGGTGGCTTCGGGAAACGGGAAATGTCCGTGCATTTCCTTGACAAAGTATTTGCGAAAAGGGATTAAGAATAAAACTCCCAGCGTGCCTCCGAGAAATGATACCATGAATATTTTTATGAGGTCGAAACCGATTTTTTTATCCAGTCCAAGTATGAACAATGCCGGCAGGGTAAATATGGCTCCGGCGACAATCAGTCCGGAAGCGGCGCCGATGGACTGGATGATGACATTTTCCAAAATGGTGTTCTTTCTCCTGAACAAAGGCGACACGCCGACGGCGATGATGGCAATGGGAATCGCCGCTTCAAAAACCTGTCCTATTTTCAAACCCAGGAAAGCCGCTGCTGCAGAGAAAACCACGGCCATAACCAAACCCAAAATTATTGAACGGGCAGTTACCTCGGGAATAACACTGTCAGCGGAAATATAGGGCGCATATTCCTTGCCGGCGGGGAGCACATCGAATGCCCCTTCGGGCATTCCTTTTACTTCCTGTTTCTGCATGGATCCTCCTTAACGAAATTTGGATACGACATAATCCTTGATTTTTTCAAAAATCTCGGCATTGAATCTGATTTTATAATTATCTCTTTTGCTCATTAGATATGAACCAAACCGGTTGTTTTTAGCTTCGTCGAGCTTTTTTTGATAAAACTCATCCTTCGCCAGCTGGAAATCCTGACTGGATGTGATTTTTTTGCTTTTCAACTTGATGATCACCGCGGCTTCGGTTTGGAAAACCACCGGAAGCGAAAACGAGTTTTCATTCATGGCAAAAACAATATCGTCCAATCCCGTCAAAAGCGGGAAATCTGTCAGGCGGTCTCCCCTCTGATATGTGGTGTTTTCAAGCTTGAGATCTTCTTTTTTCAGATACTCTTCGACTTTTTTTCCATCGACCAGGCGATTCAATTCTACGGCAACAATTTTGGCCCTGGCCAGTTGCAGCTGCAATTTCTTCGCCTTGATAACTTTATTTTTTACCTGGTCCTTGACGGCTTCAAGCGGTTCGATTTCAGGTTTGGCAATTTGGGTCAACTGAACGATGGCAAACCCTTCCGGGAATTCCAACGGCGGTGCAATCTCATTTTTCCCGAGAGAAAACAATTTTCGAGAAATGTAACCCATCTCATCAATGCCTTTAATCGGCTGTCCGGCCGTCAGCAACTCACTGGTGATGACATTTACCGCGCCATCCTTCATGTTCTTGGAACCCATGATTTTCGAGTACAACTTGTTGCTTCGCTCGGAGACCATTTTTTTTAACTGCTCGTTTTCGAGCAAGTCTGTAATTCTGGCCTTGACATCGCTGTAGTTTTCCTGGCTCTCCGCGGTTTTTTCGGCGGCAAACAAGATGGAAAAAGCCTGCCCGGCATCGACCGGAGAGGAGATTTCTCCTGACTTGAGATTATCAATCATACTGCGTTCCTGGTTGGAAAAATTCTGCCAGCCCCAATAACCCCAATCTCCCCCATCCATGGCTTTCTCATCATGGGACAATTCCCTGGCTTTTCCGGCAAAATTTTCCGGATTCAATTGGCCGGCAATCACATCGGTTTTTTGCAGTACCTCTTCACGGTCCTGCGGGGTGTACGGAATCCAGATGCGGCTAATTTTTGTTTTCGCTGGGATCTTGAACCTGTTTTTATTGTTTTTATAATATGCGAATGATTCCTCATCCTTGATCTTGATATTTTTTTTAAAATCAGCAAATTTCAAAACCACTATTTGACCCGCCCTCTTTTCCGGGCTTTTAAACAAATTCTTATGGCCCGAATAAAAATCCTGAAGTTCAAGATCACTGACATCCGGTTCAGCTTTGATGGATTCGCTTTTAAAGGCAATAAACTCAAGTTCGGCCTTGTCATTTTCCTTTCGATATTCCGCTAGGATTGTATTCCAATCGAGTACAAGTCCTGCAGTCAGCATTTCCTTTAACTTATCAGCCAGGATTTCTTTTTTTAGTCCATCTTCAAAATCCATCACCTTGATCTGATTGTAAGCCAGCAGCCGTTCATATTCCTCGGAACCGATAAAACCGCCATCACGCTGAAAAGCAGGATAAGAACGGATGCGATCTTTCAATTCAGCTTCGCTGACGCTCAGGTGCAGTTTTTCAGCCTCATTTTCAATGAGCAGCGCACTGACCATGCCCTGCAGTACCTGTTCGGCGATACCCAGCTGGTTGATCATTGAACGATTGAAATTGTTTTTGAACTGCTTGCTGTACATATCCAGGCTTCTGACCAGGTTTTTCTGGAATTCTTCGCCGTTGATGCGCTTATTGCCAATGGCGGCCACATCGCGATCCAAGCCTTCCGCTTCAAATCTTCCGGATCCCCATTGCACAAAAATGAATCCTACGAATGCCAATATAACCAGCCATAAAATCCAGGAGAGTGATTTCATGTTGTTGCGCATAGTTTTAAGCATTATGTTCCTCCAATTGATTTGGGTTTTTGAATTTCCGATGGTTCATTTTCAAGTAAACCGACACCGTGGCTCCGTGGATCTCGTTGTTGTTTATCACGATATTGCCAGAATGTTCCTGGATAATATTATAGGCAATGGTCAGGCCGATACCTTTTTTTTGCGTTCTGCTCTTGGTGGTATAAAATGGATCAAAGGCCTTCTCCAGGTTTTTAAAACCGCCCCCGTTGTCCATGATATCCACGATTACATTTTGACCATCCATGGATTTTTTTATATTGATCGTAATTTTTCCGTTCTGAATGTTGTTTTCCTTGAAAGCTTCGATAGAATTTTCCACCACGCCTTCGAATACCTGCCAAAGGGAAAAATGGTTGCCTTGAATGATGATTTCCTGGTCAAAATTGATTTTTTCAATGATATATTCACTGTTGCCCGGGCGGCTGGAAATGACTTTGACCAGTTTATCAAGCAAATTGGCCAGGTTGATTTCCATCTTGATCTGGTCCATGTCCGGATTGAGTTGGTTCAGCTGATCAATGATGGTTTTGATGCGCAATGCCTGATTTTGAATACTGCCCAATTTTTCCTTGGCATAGGGAGTGATGTCATCGCGAATATTCAACAAGTCGACATAGCCTAAAATTCCGGTCAAGGGATTGTTGATTTCATGGGCGAATCCAGAAACAATCGCGGTCAACGATTTTTGCTTCTCGGTTTGAATAATGTGTTTCTGGGTGTCACGCAGTTCCTGGATGGCGATTTGCAGTTTGCGGTTGGATTCTTTCAATTCCATGGTACGGGAAAGAACTTGCTTTTCCAAATCCTTGTGCGTGGATTCGATTTCCCCCATCATGATTTCAATTTTTTCGGCCATTTCATTGAATTGGTCGGCCATGAAAGAAAATTCATTATTGGCCTTTATTTTAATTCGGTGCGACAGGTTGCCATAGGAAATTTTTTCCAGGCCGTTTTCCAGCAAATGCATGGGCTGGGTCAAATGCTTTCTGGTCCAGATCAGAATGATGACAAAAATGATCGGCGGCAAGGTCGCGATTAAGACGATCAGAAATTTAACATTGATAAGATTCTCAATGATGAGATACGCCATGGCGATATATCCGGCACTGATGAAGATGAAAGACAGCAGAAGTTTGGCTCGCAATGTACTTATTTTTAACATATGTATCATGCGTATTCTATTACAAATATGGATAAATATCAACCATGGATAAGGGCCAAAGCGGCTGGTTGCGTACTTTCTCGGGACTATTGGAGGATATCGTGTATCACTTGGCTGGAATTTCTCCAACCGGGCACAATTTTTACAAATAAATCCAAAAAAACCTTTTTACCAAAATGTCCTTCGAGGGTTTGCCGCGCCTGCTGTCCGATTTGTTTGATCATTGCGCCTTTCTTCCCGACCACTATTTTTTTCTGAGCACTGGATTCAACGTAAATCTCGGCCCGGACCACCGTGACTTCGCCGCGTTCCGTGATTTCTTCTATTTTAATGGTGGTCGTAAATGGAAGTTCATCTTCGACCCATTGCAACATGTTTTCACGGATCAATTCGCCGATGAAAAATTTTTCCGATTGCTGGGTAATGGTATCATCCGGAAAAAAATTTTCACCTTCGGGAAGGTATTTGAAAATCAATGCCTCAAGCACATCGAGGTTGTCGCCTTTCAAGGCCGATATGGGGACGATTTCGCGCCAGGGGAATATATCTTTTTCATGCTGGATTTTTTCAAGAACCTTGCCTTTGTTCAACTTATCTATCTTGTTGATCACCAAAAAGACATTTTTAGCAGCTTTTTCAAGCAGCGAAATAATGAAATCGTCTTCCCTGGCAAAAGCCAGATCGATGAAGTAAAGGACGAGGTCCGCATCGAACAAGGCATCGGTGACGGCTTTCATCATCAGGTCGTTCAATTTGAAATGGGGCTTGTGGATGCCCGGGCAATCAAAAAAAATAATCTGGCCTTGTTCGCTGGTTTTGACCGCCAGGATTCTTTTTCGCGTGGTTTGGGGTTTATTGGAAACGATAGCCACTTTGGTACGCAGCAAGGCGTTGATAAAAGTCGATTTTCCGACATTGGTACGACCCAACAGGGCTACATACCCTGAATGTCTGGGGTTACTTTTTTTCATGATGGATGCGCACGCTGATGATGCGATTTTTTTTGACTTCCAGTACTTCAAGCACATGACCTTCGATGGTCACCTGGTCGTGGGCATCGGGAATTTTACCCAGTTTGCAGCTGATCAACCCGGCCACGGTCTGATAGTCTTCACTCTCATCAATTTCAATTTTTAAGAGTTCATTCAATTCATAAATAGCCGTATCGCCCTTGACGATGAATCCATCGTGGTCTCGAACGATGGGTTCCAGGTCGTCATCATACTCATCCTTGATGTCGCCGACAATCTCCTCAATCACATCCTCCATGCTGATGACACCGGATACACCGCCAAATTCATCGATGACGATGGCGAATTTCTGCTTGGTCTTCTGCATTTCCTTCAACAGTTCCAGGATGCGCATGGTCTCGGGAATAAAAAAGGGCGGACGGAGAATCTCATTGATATCAAACTCGTTTCGGCCCCAATAATTAAACACATCCTTGGACAGGATAATGCCTTCGATATGGTCAATCCTTTCGACGACTACCGGGAATCTCGATTTTTTCTCCTTTTTAATGAGTTCAATGATTGTCTCCAACGTGGCGTCGATGTTAATATGAATCATGTCCACGCGCGGGGTCATGATTTCCTTGACCAGTGTATCCCCGAATTCCAGGACGCTTTCGATCATTTCCTGGTCCTCTTTTTCGATGACCCCTTCCTTAGCGCCTTCTTCAAGAAATAATTCCAATTGTTCTTCACTCAGGTCTTCATCTTGGTTTTCACGGGTATCGGCCGTGTTTTCCCTTAAAAAAAAGCCGAAAATGAAGTTCAACGGGTAAAAAATTATCCAGGCGACCGGAAAAAGAAACAGCAGGTTGCGCAGTATTTTTTCCCGATTCAGGTAGGCGGCGATATAAAAAAACAGGTTGAAAAAAAACAGGTACATCAGGCCGATCACTAGAATCCTTGACGTGGCCGAGGAAATGGTATTTTCGAGGGCGTGAAAGGTGAGGATGAGTATAATGATCTGCATGAAAAAAACCACCGTCTCCAGCGAATGGATGACCAAATCAAATTTCTCGACAAAAGCGAAATTCGGTTTCCGTCGCGGTGGCAAACCGTTGAGGAATTTGGCCAAAGAAATGCGAGAAAAACTTTCAAAACTGCTTGCCAGCAGGTAGAATAGAATGGTCGCGATATACAAAAAGATTAAAATGCCCAATTTCATTCGAGTTCACCTGAATACGCCGCGAATAGTTGTCGCTGCCTGGCCAGCATGTCGCCCTTGTCTTTTTCATGATCGTGGCCCTGCAGGTGCAGCAAACCATGGATTATCAGCAGCAGCAATTCTTTTTGCAGTGAATGGCCATTCTCCCGGGCCTGTTTTTCAGCCTGGGTCCAGCAGATCAGAATATCTCCGGCGTAGAAGCCGCCGGGAAGTTTTTCGTCAAGTGAAAAACTCAGCACATCGGTGACGCGATCCTGGCCACGGTATTTTTTATTTAACGTCCGGACTTCATCAGCGGCGGCAATTTTAATGGTTACGGCTCCGCGCAGGGGCAATTGGCCGGCGATTTCCTTGACAAGACGACGCAGTGTTTTTGTTTTCAGAGGAAAACCGTTATGTTGGATTTGAATCATTGACATTCTCTTTTTTAAAATCAAAACCGGGATAAGCGATACGCTGATGGTAAATGGAGGCGAGCTTGTTGTAGAAGCTGCCGGCGATAATGTTCAGGGCTTGGAATGTCAGGCCCCGGCATTCGGAGAATTGATTTTCAGCGATATCGGCGCTGATAATCTGTTCGATCACATTTTTTATGTCCTGATCGTTGGGTGAAGAAAGACTTTTGGATGCCGCTTCCACCTGGTCGGCCAGCATGATGATGGCTTGTTCGATTTCCTGGGGTTTTTTCCCTGGATAGCGGAACATGTTTTCATCAAAATCATCCAGTTGGCCGGAACTGCTTTCCTTGGCCTTTTCATAAAAATATTTGACCAGCTTGGTTCCATGATGTTGATCAATGGACTGAGCGACTTTTCGCGGCAGTTTCAATGATTCGGCTTTTTCCATGCCGGCGCTGATATGGGCGATGATTATTTTTGCACTTTCCCTCGGTGTGAGTTTGCCGTGTGGATTCTCGTAAACCGAAGCATTTTCAGTAAAAAACTGCGGGCTGTCAATTTTGCCGATATCATGGTACAGCGCCATGGCCCGTAACAGGATTGGCGATAATTGCAGTTCCTGGGCTGCGCTTTCGGCCAGGGAAGCCACCATTTGCGAGTGGTGATAGGTTCCCGGCGCCTTTTCCAGCATCTCGCGGAAAACCGGCAGGTTCAGGTTGGTGATCTCCACCAGTTTCAAATCGGTGAGCACCTTGAATATGACCTCCCATAAAGGGATCAAGAAATTAGCTATAAACACCGATAGTAAGGCCGATAAAATGCCCATCACCACAAAAAACGCCACGCGGCGCCAGCTGAAATCATCTTGGGTCAGTGCAAACATCATGGTCGTCAGCACATTGACCGGCAGCAGCCAGAAAAAGCCCGCCTTCAGGATCGAAGAACGCTTCAAGCGTTGATAGAATTCGATTCCGAAAGCCACCGCCAAGTTGCCTGCCAGAACAAACAGCATAACCTTGAAGTTCCAATCACAGATGATACCGCTGATAATGGCATTGATGATCGAGAAGGTGACGGCGCTTTGCAGGCTGAACAGAAACGCAATGAGCAGCGAGCCGATTGCGAAAGGAATGCCGTAAACCATGTCGGTGTTGTCGATGTTGATGCTCAGGGCAATATTATTCAAAATAAGTGGATACACGAAAAGCGCCAGGCGATAGCTTACGGCGCAGGCAATAAAGGTCATGGCGCTGACAAAATTAAGCTTGGAGCGGTTGATACCGCCGATCTTAGTCAAAACATGGAGGCGCCAGAAGAAATAAAAAAGGATAGCAAAAACCATAAAAATCATGAAAATGCCGGAAATACGGTATGAGCCGGTTATCTCCTCGGCGCGAATCAAGCGCACCAATTTCAGATGGTCTTTGTTTATCTCATCACCGCGGCGCAGAATGATCTTGTTTTTTTTCAATTGAATAAAAACCGGATTGACCATGGACAAAGCCTTTTCTTCCTGCTGCCTGGTCAATATTTTAGAGAATGAGACATTGGCGCTGATGTATTCAAGCAATATTGGAATAATGACGGCATGTTCATTCTTGCTCAAGGCGTATTGCTTTAAAAAATCATTCAATTCTTCCCTGATTTCATTGCTGTCGTACAGCTCGGTCACCTTGAATTGAGTGGTGCCGCGTTTTTCCGAATAGATGGTAATGAGGTCATCCGGGCCCTTGGGAATGCCGATTTTTGACAGTAGAATGCCCTTTTCTTCCCATTGGGCTATTTCCTCCTGCAGGCGGTGCAGATCGATCTTGCCGAAAACATTGGCGCGCAGCAGATCACGGATGGACTTGGTTGTCAATTCGATCCCGAAATTGCTGCTGATGTCGGAGCGTACCTCGTCAAGATCCAACTGCCCCTTGGTCCATTGCTTGCGCATTTCCTTGAAATATTCGAACCATTCATTAAGCAGCATTTGGCTGCTGGCAATTTTCTGTTCACTGAATTCATAAACCGGGATTAAATTTGCCCTGGCCTTCTGACGGTTCAGTTCGGTCATTTCCCTGTCTTCCACGGTCATGTCCTTGCGGATAACGATATCATCGACGGCAATATCACCCACCTTCAAATTGGAGTCTTTAATGGTTTTCAGGGGCGGCCGGTAACTGACATAAGAAATAACGGCAACGAAGGCAATCCCGATCAGCAGTTTTCCTATCCAAGGGTTCCCGTTTTTCGTCGCCTCCAGTTGTCTCTTTTTCTTTTTTAATTCAAGATCAAAATTCATTTTTCCGCCCTGCCGTATGCTTCGATTATTTTTTGGATCAAAGGATGACGGACAACATCCTTCATGGTTAAATGAACCACGGAGATCCCGGCAACGTTTTTGAGAATTCCGATCGCCTTGAATATTCCTGACTTTTTGGGCTGGTCCAGATCGATCTGGGTGATATCGGCAGTAACCACGACACGCGAATTGACTCCAAAGCGGGTGAGGAACATTTTCATCTGCGAATCCACGGTATTCTGTCCCTCATCGAGGATAATAAAAGCATCGCTGATGGTGCGGCCCCGCATGTAGGCTAAAGGGGCTATTTCAATAATCCCCTTTTCGATCAATTCGGCCGTTTTCTCGAAGCCAATCAAGAAATACAGGGCATCATACAGCGGGCGCAGGTAGGGATTAATCTTCTGCTGGATGTCGCCGGGCAGAAAACCCAGTTTTTCACCGGCTTCGACCACGGGTCGGGTCAATACGATGCGTTCTACTGTTTTATTGATCAAGGCGCTCAATGCCATGGCAATGGCCAGAAATGTTTTGCCCGTACCAGCGGGACCAATACCGAATACCATGGCATTTTCCTTGATCGCCTGGACATAAGCCTGCTGGTTGTACGTCTTGGGAAAAACATCTCTGCCGTTCACCTTGATGATGTTTTTATTTTGAACATTTTCCTGCAATGCATTGATCTTTCCATCGGCGACCAGGTTCAGACTGAAAAGAATATCATGATGGGTCAGGCCGTTATTTTCCCCGGCCAGTTGGACAAGATGCTGCAGGTATTTTTTATATTTTTTTACGCTCGCTGTTTTTCCCGCGAACATGATCTTGTTGCCGCGCAGCGAAATTTCCAGGTCGAACGCCGACTCGATGGCGGTCAGGTTCTTTTGGATTAAAATCGGAAATTGATTGCCCAGGGCCTCGGGGCATATGAATTCATCCATATTAAAATGTTCCCGCCAATCCTGTTTTCATTGTCCCTATTATAGAAAGGCTCTGGGCAATTGTCAACTTGGGGGCCACGCGCTCCATGGCTAGGCCAACCCGATCAGAGGCAAGAGCAAGCGCAAGACCATCCAAATCACCAATCCGCCCGTAATGTCAAATATAAAACCGGCCCGGATCATTTTGACGATAGGCACCAGTCCGGATCCATATACGATGGCGTTGGGAGGCGTGGATACTGGCAGCATGAAGCCCCAGCTACAGCCCAGAATGGCCCCCAGGGCAGGCGGCACCGGGTTGACGCCGGCAGCCATGGCCAGTGAAATGATCACGGGAACAACCATGTTGGCAGCAGCCGTATTGGAAGTCGTCTCACTGGCGATAATGGCAATGAACACCGCCACGAAGGTAATGGTCCACATCGATCCGGCCCCGGACATCTCAATCAGGCCATGGCCGATTTGTTCGGCAAGCCCGGTTGAAAACATCAGGTTGCCCAGACTTAAGCCACCGCCGAAAAGGAGCAACGTTCCCCAATCGATGTCCACGGCTTGGCGCCAGGAAATAGTGAATTGTTTTTTTTTCCAATTCACCGGTAAAACAAAGAGCAAAGAGGCGCCTATCAGGGCGGCGGCGGCTTCCGGCAGCCGCGAGCCGTACATTTTGGTCACGGGAGCGGAACTGCCGAAAAAAATCGCCAGGAAACCGGGGACGACCCAAAGGCCGACCGTAACCAGGAACGCAGCCAAGGAATTTTTTTGCCCGCGGTTCCAGCGTCCGAGTTTGGCCAATTCCTGGCGCACAAAATCCCGGCCGCCTTCCATGACCGGCAGTTCAGGTTTGTGCAAAAAATAAAGTATACAAAAAAGCAGGCCGTACATAATGATCAGCATGGGCACGGCAAACTGCATCCACTTGAAAAACGGGATGCGGATACCGGCAAACTTTTCGATCATGGCGATGCCGATCAAGTTGGGCGGACTGCCCACCGGCGTGCCGATGCCGCCCGTGGAGGAAGCGTATGCGGCCATCAGCATCATGGCGCTGGCGAAGCGAAGACGCGACGGGTCCGTTTTCCTGCCGGTTTTCTTGCCAATCATATCGGCCCTGGCGCTGACAATGCCCAGGCCGATCGGAAACATCATGGCCGTGGTGGCCGTGTTGCTGATCCACATTGACAAGAAGGCGGCGATGGCACCAAAGGCGAACAAAATCCGCCAGGAGCGGTCCCCGATCCAGCTCATGGACATGATGCTATAGGCGAACCTGCGGTCCAGAGCGTGCACGCTCATGGACCGGGCAATAATGAAACTGCCCAGAAAAAGAAATATGGTTGGCTCGGCGAAAGGAGCCAGAACCGTTTTGGCATCTGCCACTCCGGCCAGGATGCACAGGGCCGCCGCGAAAAGCGCTGTGATGGGAATGGGGATGGGTTCACCGATCCACCAGATCACCACCCAGCCGATGATGGCGGCCAAGGTATGGGCCGGCGTGCTCAGGGCGGGCATGGGGACAAGCAGCAAAACGAGTCCCAAAAGCGGCCCCAGGAACAAGCTCACCCTCTGCCGCCAGAATTCAATCTTTTCCTCGAGCGGTGAAATCTCTTCCGCCAGCTCAGCGGCTTGACCATTTTTTATTTCATTTTCCATGTGACACCTGATCGTGATGGATGCACACCATGAAAATAGGATCAGCCGGTTGTCGGGCTCGGCATTATCGGTACTCGGCCTGGGGGTGGCAGACCACCATGGCGCTGACACTTAATTCGGGGATCAACTGGAATGTTTCGCTGCAGGAAACCCCGATCGCAGCGGCGTTCAGAAGGCGCACCAGTTTTTCCTGGTCGGCCAATTCCGGCCAGGCCGGGTAACCGGGGCTGAATCTTTTACCCTGTTTTTGGCTCAAATTCAATTCGCGACGGATATGCTGATGCATGGCTGTGGCCAGGGTTTCCGCCAATTGCACACCGAACCCGTGCAGCAGCATATATAGCTGGTACTGGTCGGAATCAAAAAGTTTTTTTTCAAGTTGCGAAATTTCCGCTCCGCAGGTCACAATGAAAAATGTCGCCAGATCATCTTTTTTGCGAAAATAATCGGCCAGCGATATTTTATTTCGCCTGGGGAAATCCAGATAGACATCATCGGCGGCCGTGTTCAGCAGCAAACGATTCCGGCCGCTGCGTCGACAGGCGAAATAGCCGTAAACGGACTGAAAGCCGCTGATATTTTTTTCGTTGAGCAACGCAATGATTTTTTCAATGAAAAGTTCAGCCTGGGGGCCTGTATCCATATGCCAACGGGAGCGGATCAGTATTTTTTTATCAAGGCGGGGCAGGATCTCGGCCAGGGTCCAGGTCCGTGTTTGCAATCCCTTGCAAGGCATCGTCGGAAGCTGATGGTTGAAATTCAATTCCGGCCCTGTCCGTGAGGCCTTGCTGATAATTTTTTTTCTGGACGCTCTGGAATTGGAAGCCGTGCTGCCGGCCATGATTTTCAAAGCTGAAAAAGCATCGGCGCTGTAATGAACCTTCTGCCGATAAACAGGCCTCAAGGTTTCCTTGACAAATGCCGGCGTCAAAGCCGCGCCGCCGCATATTACCGGCGTGTCGATTCCCCGCTCTGTTAAAGTGTGCAGCACTTCCTTGATTTCCAGGGTCGATTTGACCAGCAAGGCACTTAACCCGACGTGATCGGGACGGTGTTCTTCTACGGCGGCGGCAATCGCATTGCCGTCCTGATTGGTGCCCAGGTTGAAAACCTGGTAGCCATTGCTGCGCAAGATGATATCGACCAGGTTTTTACCGATATCATGAATGTCGCCTTTAACCGTGGCTAAAACCATGCGGCCGCGGTATTTTTTATCCTTGCCGAGCATATGCGGGGCCAGGATATCCAGAGCGGTTTTAACCACTTCGGCCGATTTCAAGACAAAAGGCAATTGCATTCTGCCGCTTTCAAAAAATGTGCCGACTTCGGCCATGGCTTTCAGCAAACAGGAATTGACTATTTCCAAAGCCGGCATCTCGGCCAGAAGCACATGCAGCTCTTTTTCAATGGCCGAGGCATTTCCGCCGATTACGGCATTATAAACGCGTTCTGCCGGAGTGGAAGCCAAGCGCTGATCAACCACGGCACTGATTTTATGACCGCGAAAATATTCACAAAGCGCCAGCAGCGGATCATATTCGGCGCTGTGACGGTTGAATATCAAATCTTCGGCAAGCTTGATTTCCTCGGCGGCAATCTGGTTGAGCGGCATCACCCGGGCGGCATGGAAGATGGCGGCGGCCAGTCCCTGTTTCACGGCATGATAGAGAAAAACAGCATTGACTATTTTTCTGGCTTCCGGCTGCAGGCCGTAAGAAATATTGCTGACACCGAGCAATGGGAATGATCCGGGCATTTGTTTTTTTATCATGGGCAGGGCGGCCAGCGTTTCCACTCCGGCCCGGGCCAGTTTTGGGTCGCCCGAAGCCAGGGTGAAGGTCAGCGGGTCCAGGAAAAGATCTCCCGCTTTCAATCCCCGGGCCAGAGCCAGATCGCGCAACCGCCGCAGGACCGACAGTTTCTTGTCAGCCGTGAGGGCCATGCCATTTTCATCGATGGCCAAACAGACCACGGCGGCACCGAAATCCCTGGCCAGGGCAAGTATTTTTTCGGCCCGGGCACCCCCGTCTTCCAAATTGATGGAATTGATAACGACGCGGCCGGCGCTGCGTTTCAATCCGGCGTTTAACGCGTCGATATGGGTGCTGTCGAGCATCATCGGCAGCGGAGTCAGCGCATTCAGCCTGGCAACCAGGCGATCCATGTCCCGGGCTTCATCGCGCCCGGCATAAGCCACGTTCAGGTCCAGCAGGTGCGCCCCCTCTTTTTCCTGTTCTTGAGCAACGGCGGCCATGCCGTCCAGGTCGTCTTGAAGCAGTGCATCCTTGAATTTCCGGCTGCCCGTGGCATTGGTTCTTTCGCCGATGATCAACGGCCCGGGCTGCACGGAGAATTCCTGGGCAGCAAACAAGGATGTGGCCATGGCTGCAGCAAAGATTTTTCTTTTCCCGGGGCTCATAGCGCCGACCTTGCGGACCAAAGCCAGAATATGCGCCGGCGTCGTCCCGCAGCAGCCTCCCAGCATGTCGACGCCGTATTCCTTGGCAAAAAAACACAGATGATCGGCGAAGAGCTCAGGCTGCAAATCATAAACATATTTCCCGTTGCTGAATTTAGGCAGCCCGGCATTGGGCATAACCGTCATGGGGAAAGGCGATGACGCGGACAGGACCCTGACCGCGTCCTTCATGTCTTCCGGGCCGCTGCCGCAATTGATGCCGAACGCCAAGAGCGGATATGGGGCGAAAGTAGCTACCGCTGTCCGGATATCGGTTCCCATGAGCATGCGGTTCTTTTCGATCGTAACCGAAACAATGACCGGTCGCTCCTGGTTCTTTTCGCGGCATACCTGGTACAGGCCACACAGGGCCGCCTTGATTTGCAGCATATCCTGGCAGGTTTCGATGATGAACAGGTCGACGCCGCCATCAAAAAGCCCCAGGCCTTGAAGATAATAACCTTTTTGCAGAACATCAAAATCGACTTGCAGCAGGCTGGGCAAACGCGAGCCCGGTCCAATGGAACCCGCAACATAACGCGGCTGCTCGCTGTGGCTGTAAGCAGTGGCCGCCCGGACTGCCAGTTCGGCGGCTTTTTTGTTTATTTCATAGGTTTTGTCCTGGAGGTTGTGAGCAGCCAATTCGCCGGGTTGGGCGCCCAGAGTGTTGGTCTCGACGATATCGCAACCCGCGGCCAGATAATCGGCATGGATGGATTCAATCACATCGGGACGGGAAAAGGCAAGATATTCATAGCAACCCTCGTGGCCATGGTAATCATCGGCATTCAATGCCATTTGCATGATGGAAGTGCCCATGGCCCCGTCAAATATCAGGATTTTTTCCTGCGCGCGCTTGGAAATGGCCGACTTGTTCATGATATTTCCTTCCGGGTCAAGGTTTTTTGCCAAACACCATTTCCAGCAGCGCCAAGGTCGATCGTCCATAACCCATGGTGAAAACATGCAGTCCGGGAACACCGTAGGTTATGAGTTGCTCCGCCAAGCGGGCCATGTAACGAACTCCCTGGGTGAAAGCCTGCTCGGGAGTTCGAGATTCTTCGATAAGGTTAACCAGCTCAACCGGGATATTGACATGAAAGGTGCTGGGGATATCGAACAATTGCTTTTTGCTGACCAGCGGCTTAAGACCGGGGATGATCGGCACATGGATGCCCATGTCCCTGGCCTTTTCGACAAAGTGCTTGTAAATTTCAAAATCGAAAAACATCTGGGTGATGATGTACTCGGCACCCATGTCCACCTTGTTCTTCAAATAAAAAAGGTCTTTTTGCAAATTGGGTGATTCGAAATGTTTTTCCGGGTAAGCGGCCACTCCGATGCAGAAATTGGTCGGGAACGGGTCCTCCAACTCGTCGAGGTACTTGCCGCGGTTGAGCTGGGCAATCTGTTCGACAAGCTGGGAGGCATATTGGTGGCCGTTCTTTTCCGGGATGTAGCGCGCCTGGCCCGGCGGTGGATCGCCGCGCAGGGCCAGGAGGTTTTTGATACCCAGGAAGTGAAGGTCGATCAGGGTATCCTCCGTCTCGTAGCGGTTGAAGCTGCCACAGATCAGGTGCGGAACCGGTTCGACCTGGAAGCGGTTCTTGATAGCGCTGCAGATACCAACCGTACCCGGTTTTTTTCGCCGCGGCCGGCGCGTAATCACGTTGTCCTTTTCCTCGTAGACCATATGCGGCTGATGGTATGTGACATTGATGAACTGCGGTTCAAAATGCATCAGTGGATCAATCCCGGAGAGGATGTCATCCATGCTTTTACCGCGATCGGGAGGTGTAATTTCCAGCGAAAACAGCAATTTTTTGTTCTGGTTCAACCAGTCAATGACCTTGGTCATAATATCCCCTGGCGGTTAAATTTCGTTTATCATAGCACAAAAAGCCCTGATTTTGAAGCACTGCCTGGAGAATGCGGTTTAAAACCTGTAACGCATATTGTCATGGCATCCAACTCATCCCCCAATCCCCGCGTTGCGGGATGGCATCGCCGGATGCCTCACAAAGCTTCGGCATAACGCTGCGTACCTTCTCTTGGGAAAAGAAGGGGGGGGAGATGTCTTGGCCCTCAAGGGATGGGCAAATCAGATCTGTCAAAAAGGCAGAAAATTCTCAAGTGGCAGACCGATCAGATTTGACAGGATAGGCGGAAAATCGGTGCTGCCCCTCTCTTTGGAAGAGAGGGGTTGGGGTGAGTTGTATGTTCAAAAACCTTTTTTGGTTAAGACCGATCACGTCCTTAGGGTTGCGGTCAGGCGCAAGGGGTGCTGCAGCAATTGCAGCGCTTCGTTAATGTCCCGGCACACCACATCGGCCGCCAGGATGCTTTCAACCGCCGCGCCCTCCTCCTGGATGACCAGGATGCCCAGCCGGGCTTTTTTCAGCATGGCGCGGTCATTGCGGCCGTTGCCGATGGCCGCGGTGTGTTCAGCTCCGAGTTCCTCCACGTAGCGGCCTTTCCGGGCGGTTTGGTCGGTGCCTTCGAGGACCTTCAGAACGCAGGGGATTCCCTGGACTTCCCTTTCGACGCCGCCGAAAGTGCCGGCCGTGACGATGTGAATCCGCAGCTGCCGGGAGAGTCCGACCAGCATCTCCCCCACTCCGGGCTTGAGCTTGCCGTTGAAAGCCAGGGTGCCGTTGAAATCCAGCACCAGATGTTCGAGTTCCAGGATTTCATCTTTTCCGGGAATGGTTAATTTAATCATGCGTTTTCATTTTCTCCAAAAAAAGGAATATTTCCCGGCACACCCAGGCATCGGTGGCGGCATATAGAACCTGGGCCGGAGTCAACTCGGAACGCTCCCAGTTGGAGCACTGGGCCCCTTTTGAAATGCGTATCCCCAGCAATTGGGCGGCCAGGGTGCGCACGCCGCCGGCCTTGATGCCGGCCTTGGCCGCCATTTTCCCCAGGTCGACAAATCCGGCGGGAACGAATTTCATGACCTCGCTGAGCTTTTCGATATCTCCGGCAACGGCGACCCCGGCCTTGAAAATGCGGCCGTCGGCAAACGATTCAGCAAGCAGGTGCAGGGCCTTCACTTTTTTCAGCTGCACCAGGAAAACTTTTTTTCTCCCGGCCATCTGCACCAGGGCCGGCGGGAAATGATCGCCGCTCTTGAAGGTCGGCCTGACCTCGATGTCGAATCCCAGGACCCTTTCAGCCATGATTTCAGGCATAATCCGGCTCAGGTGCGCGTCATCGGCCACAATCTCTACCGGGCCGTCATATTTTTTCAACGGCAGCAGGTTTATTTCCAGTTTGCTCGGCAGCGGCTTGAGAATAACGGTGTTTTCTGGCATGGTGTGATTATAACGTAACCGCGGGCAATTGCAATTCGGGATCAAATTAAATTATTTGGTTGTAAATCACTCCATGCCGGGTCTAGTTAATCTCAACGTTGAAAAAATCGCAGTTGAGGATATGGGGGTCGGCGTCGCTCCAAAGCCGCAGTCCGGCCACGGCCGGATCCAGACTGCCATCAGAAAAGGAATGGAGCAGGACCCCGTTGCAATAAAAAGAATAGGTGCTTCCGGCACGGATGATACGAACCGTATTCCAGCTCCGGTCGCCTCCGATGGCGGTACTCACGGTGTAAGCCGCCACGGCCGTGGAAGCCGGGCTGAGGCTGGTCAGGTTCGAGCTTTCGTAACGGACGATGGAAAAGGCGCCCTGTCCGAGCATGTTGGTGAAGATCCGGAACTCGAATCCGGAAACCGCGGTCATGGTCGTAGCGGTCACGAAGAATACTCCCTGGTACTGGCCGATATCTCCCATGCTTTGCTGCAAGCGCGTTTCAATGGTCAGATTGTTGGCGCTGAAGGTGCGGTCGACATAGTTGGTTTCGGAATGATTGATGTTCAAGTCCCTGCACTGGTATGTATCGGCTACGACTTCCCAAAACGATGGGCTGCGCGGACGCCATAATGGCGAAGCCGTGCCGCTGAAATCGTCGCGGAACCCTTCTTCTTTCGCAATGTTCTTGATCAGCAGGAAATAAACCGCGGCGGCCCCGGCCGCTAAAAGTACGACGACCGGAAACCAGGGAAAACGTCTCGGCCTGATTTTGACTTCCATACCGCTTTTTTCAAGATAATTCACTTGCGTTTCTTCAGTTGCAGCCCGGTCCAAACCTGCTTCACCCGTCCTTTTTTTCTTGCCAGCGGCCGCACTGAACACCTCCGAGTTGAAAAGCAGAATGAGACAAAAGATCAATGCCATGCTGATTGCTTTTTTTGAGAAATATTTCCATCTCATTTTTCCGTCCCTCCTCCCGCAATGGTTTTAAAATCCATTGCGCCTTGACTTAAATTTTAATCAGGTGTTTTAGCAAAGTCAACCGGCACATGAAACGAATGGGACATATCAAAATAGGCTCACATATATCTCCATGATCCATTAGAAAAATTCCAATCCTCAAGACGGCTGGGATTTAGTCAAGAACTGTGGAAATCTCCAATTTGGCGCTTTGAAAATGCAAATGTATTATAGTTTACGTTGGAGTGCAACCTTTCCATATGCCTTAGCCGGCTATATTAATAGATTTTTCTTGAAATAACCATCAGACAAAGGTTCGCAAACTCAACCCATGTTGGTATATTTACCACCCGTTCCACAGCGATAAAAGCTGCAGCGGATTCGCTTTGCGGTCCCGCCTGCAAAGCGGGAAAAGTCACAACGATGCGGATTGACAGTGTAACCGGAGGCCGGCCTATTGTTCGATCGCCCCGATATCGCCCATGGGGCCTTGCGGACGGCTTGTCCCCAGTTGGTCGACATCCTCCATCATGAAATACTGGATGCTTTTCATGATCATCAGGTAGACATGGTTGCCGAGCGGTCCGGACGTGAACGTGCCCCAGAAATCGTCGCCGAGATAGGCCATGCCGAGCCGGTTCCCGATGGTCGTATCGAGGTTTCGCCAGAAAGCGATCCAGGCCGCGTTTTGGGGGTTCGACGGCCAGGTCACGGCGGGGCCGTACCAGGTCGTCCCGGTCATGTCTCCGAATTCCTCCCCGAAATTCGCGCCCAGGATGGATCCGTACTCCTGCCTTAACTTGAGGATGACGAAATTCAGAAAATCGTCCGTGGCCTGGCCGTATCCCGTATAGCCGGCGTTGACATAAGTGACCGGGTATTGCTGATTGGGGATCTGATCGATGGCGCGGACGGCCGGGGGATACCAAAGAACGGCCGGTTCAGCCGGGTGCGTCCCCACCGAGAGCACGGTCGGTTGGACATGGGCGCCGTTTATGTCCAGGGCCTGGGCAAGCAAAACCCCCTCCGCGTCACCGGGTTTCGGCCAGCGCTTGCGGCTGGACATCATCCAAGCGGGCACGGGTACCAGGATGTAACGGAAGTCAAGGTAGCCGATCAGGTTGTACCCCTGGCTGTAGAAGTTGAGGATGGAGCCGGCGAACCAGTCTTCAGGTGCCCCGTTCAGCGTGTTGCCGACGACGATGGAGTTTTGGACCCAGACGTTCTCGACGGTGTGGGCGTTGCCGACCGTGGCCGCCACCCCACCGCCGCCCAGGTTCGGTTTGCCGCTGAATACCGCGGCCTGGCCCACGACCGCGTTTTCGGCGATGGTGCAGCCCGAAACCCGGAGCGAGCCGCCGCCCATATAGATGCCTCCGCCCCGGGTGTACCATTGGCCCGCCTGGGGAAAATCCGGATGGTCCTGGACCAGGTTGCGGGCGATCGTGCAGTTCGTGAGAGTCATCGTGGCCAGGTTTTTCGGTCCGCCGGACAAGGTGAAGATGCCGCCGCCGTAGGCGTGCTGGGCGGTGACCGAGTTGCCGCTGATCACGCATCCCTTCAGGGACGTATCGTTGCCGCAGAATCGCGTGTTGGCGTCGTTTTCATCGGATATATTCGCACCGCCGCCGACGGAATAAATTCCCCCGCCCCCGGCCCCGTAGGCGATGACCGCATTGCCGCTGATGATGCAGTCGACGAGTTCCAGGTTGTCGGCATAAATGCCGCCGCCGTAGGTGCCGCGGTCGCGGGCGGACCCGTTCTCGCCCCTGCAGGTGTTGCCGGCGATCGTGCAAGCCGTGAGACTCGCCTTGCCCCAGACCGCGAGACCTGCGCCCCGGGCCAGGGTGAAAGGCTGGCTCCCATCAACAATTGCTTCGGCAACGGAACAGCCGGAGGTGATGGTAACGTTGTTCATGGTTAGGTCGCCGTAAACCGCCAGCACCCGGGCATGGCTCGTGTCGCCTCCATTCCAGGTGACCGTGATGCCGTGCGTCAGGTTCGAGGCGTCGATGGTCAGGTCCTTATGGGCATAAAGGGCGGACTTGCCATAGTCCCTTTCCTGATAGCCCGCAAAAACATTGTTGCTGTAGACTTCGCCCTTGAGGGTGGAGTGCTCCGCCCCGATGAGCGTGAGCAGGATCGTCCCGCCGTCCAGGGAATCGGCGAAGCGGATGGTCTCGCCCGGATCCGCCGCGTTGACGGCCGACCTCAAGGTGACCGTGTTTTCCGCTGGCGCGGCCTGATCTTCGAGGGAATTGACGATCAGGTTCGGATTGAGCGACCGGTCGGTCGAATCGCAACCGCCGGCAAAAAAAAGCAGGAACAGTGAAAGAACTATATATGCAAGGCAAAAAAATTTCATCACCACGCCTCCTCTACGAACTATTTTTTATCGGCCGAGAAGGTTCCGCCCCAATCGGGAATGAGAATATGGTTCCAATAGAAATTGAACTGCCCGGACATGTGTTTTTTGGATGAAAACTCGCCGATAAATTCATATTTTTGATCGGAGATTTCCACATAGAAAATGACTTTTTTGCCGTCCACGCTGTAGGCCCCGTTCAGCGTGCCGGCCAAGGTCAAGGTGCCGCTTTTTTTGCTGCCGCTAAAAACCGCTTCATAGGCATAGGTACCCTTGAACATGGTGTAGGTGATGAACCAGGTGCCGACGATATCGTACTTGTTCAGGACGAAAAGGAACAGCACGACGGCGGTTACGGCAAGGACGCCCACGCCGATCAGGATCACCGGCAGGATACTTTTCTTCTTGGCCGGAGCGGCTGTCTCTCCCATGGCTTCGTAATAGTCCGGCCCTTGTTCGACACTGGCGGAGCTGACCTGTCCCGTGGTGCCGGCCGCGGCCGCGGGCATGGTGGAAACCTGCAGTAGCCACACGAAAGTGCATACAACCAGCAGTGCGATCCAGCGCTCATGTCTTTTAATCATTTTTCTCACCCATCCTTGTAATCATTGCTTCAAATGTAAAATAAATGCAATGCAAAGTCAACGGCGAAAGGATTTTAACGGCAAAAGATTGCCCTTAATTGGTTACAATATTTAACCAAATTTAGGTTGTTATTATTATATAAAGTAATATTTTTGAGTTGACTTTATTACTATGCCGTCCGCATGTATTCGGGTCCCTGGAAATAACACCATCCTCCACCCCGCCGGGCAAGTCGTTCCAACTCCGCAACCTTCCCTATTTCCTGGCTGGGAGATGGCGGGATTACCTGGCTTGGTTCATAAACAGCCAGGGGCGGCAGGGAAAATCGTGTAAACTCAATCCCCGGGATCGACAAATATAAGAATTAACGTTCCGTCCCTTGTTCTCCAATGTACGCCACTTCTTTTGCAGACACATATTTTAACCCAGATAAACTGCGAATTCCCCGCAAGGGGGATAAGAACCTTTGATAGCAAATTCAAAATTTGTTTAAAATACTAGAAATTTTAGAATTTGCTATTAGGCTTTACGAGACTCCGTAGCGTTTCAAATATTTGTTTTTTCCCCCGGTATTACTTCTCCGCCCCCAACGCTTGGATTGATGGTGAATTAATGCCTGAGGGCGATGTGCCACGGGTTGCGGTCCAGTTCCATGTGTAGCCAGATTGTATCCAGGTCCCGCTCATGGCGTCTTTGGATGTAAATGTCCCGGTGATGGTGGCCGTCCACCCGTCTCCTATGCCCGGCACCATGGTCAGGTTTTTACCATCGACCGTATAGGTTCCTTTTGTGGAGGGGTCATGAGCCCAAACCCAGTTTCCACTCTTTTTGGTCCCGGTAAAATTGGTTTGGTGTGTTTCGCTGGATGGGCCGGTGAGCACAAAGACCCAGGACCCGGTTACGTCGTAATTCTTCAATACCACCAGGAACAAGACGACAGCGGTTACGGTAAGTAGTCCCACGCCTATCAGTATCCAGGGCAGGATGCTCTTTTTCTTGGCCGGGGCGGCCTTGTGGCTTACGGCTTCGACATAGTCCGGTCCCTGCTCGGCACTGGCCACACCGGTCTGCCCGGACGTACTGGCCGCGGCCATGGGCATGGTGCTGACCTGCATCAGCCACAAGAACGTGCAAACCACCAGTAATGCGATCCATTTTTGTTGTTTTTTTATCATGATTGTCCCTCCAATAAATAATTATAATCAATACCGGATTAAAAAGTCAAGGCATAATTAGGAAAAATGACGCTGTAATAATTACACCAACACTGGCCGCTTCGGAAGACCTCGGCGGAGAGTCGCGGCACTATGCTGAGGTTTTACGAAGCATCTAGTGCCGCTATACTCGACAGAGTGTTGGTGGGGAAAGAAAGTCACAGCGCTACGGGTCGCATCGCTATGCCGAGGTTTTACGAGGCATCTAGCGATGCTATCCTAGCGCTGTTATTTCTGGAAGATACAG
>JAFGSF010000062.1 GCA_016934745.1 Candidatus Aminicenantota bacterium
AACCCTCCTGCATCATCCGTAGGGGCGGTTCGCGAACCGCCCACGATATCGAAATTCACCTGTCGTAGGGGAGAGTTAAACCCTGGGCCGCAACCCTCCCGCATGATCTCCACTTATCGCGGGAACGACCGGCGGTCGCCCTTTTCAGGATGAAATTAATCCGTTTTTAGCATATAATTTACGCTAAAGAGAGATGGGAGGAGGACAAGATGAAACTCAAGCATCTATTCTTTATCAACATTTTTTTCGCGGTATTTTTCGGCGTGAGTTGTACCTTTTTTGCCGGCTGGGTGACCCGGCTTTACGGCCTGGCCCCAGAGATCGGCTCCCTGTGGGCCCGGCGCCGCCTGACCATTCCGTTTTCAGCGTCAACCCATCCCCGCGCCGATAGGAATAAAGTCATTTTTTTAAAAAAGAGAGGCCAAATTCCGATTTTTCCGCGCCAGGCAGCGTACAAACCTTCAGGCACCCGAAGTGACGAATGAACGGCAAGACCGGGGGGCCGCACCATGGATCGAATTGGAGGATACATGAAGAAAACAATTTACCGGATCGCTTTTTGCCTGTTGCTGACCTCATCGGCCTTCGCCCTGCAGGACGCTAGGCCGCTGCGGTTTCCCGATGTAAACAAGGACCTGGTGGTCTTCGTCTACGCCGGCGACATTTGGTCGGTGCCATCCGCCGGCGGCTCGGCCCGCAAGCTGACCAACCACCCGGGGCGGGAACTCTTCCCCAAGATATCCCCGGACGGAAAATGGATTGCTTATTCCGCCGAATATTCCGGCTCGCGCCAGGTGTACGTCATCCCGGCCGAGGGCGGCACGCCTCGCCAGCTGACCTGGTACAATGACGCCGGAATCATGCCGCCGCGCGGCGGCTACGATTACGTGATCATGGACTGGAGCGCCGACTCAAAGCAGATCATGGTGCGCGCCAACCGCACCCCCTGGGGCGAGCGCATGGGGAAATACTTCATGGTTTCGCTCGCCGGCGGGCTGGAGAAGCCACTGGCGATCCCGGAAGCGGGAAGCGGCCGGCTGTCGCCCGACAACCAATCAGTCTGCTACACGCCGATTGAGCGCGAGTTCCGCACCTGGAAACGCACCCAGGGCGGCCGCGCCCAGGACATCTGGATCTATGATTTAAAGGCCAACTCCTCGAAACGGCTGACCGACTTCACGGGCACCGACCAGCATCCCCTCTGGTTCAAGGACAAGATCTGCTTCGTCTCCGACCGCGACCTGGTGCTCAATTTCTACACCTATGACCTGAAGAGCGAAAAAATCGAGCAACTGACCCGATTCAGCGATTACGACGTGCTCTGGCCTTCCGGGCGCTTCAGTCGTGTGGCCTTCGAGAAGGGGGGATATATTTTCCTCCTTGATCTCGACTCCGGCTCCACGCGCAAGCTGACGGTGGACCTCGATTTCGATAATCCCCACACGCTGCCCCACTTCAAGAACGTCTCCTCCCACATCACCCGCTTCGGCTATACGGTCTCACCCTCCGGAAAGAGGGCGGCTTTCGACGGCCGCGGCGACATCTTCACCGTGCCGGCCGAAAACGGACACACCGACAACCTGACCGGCAGCCAGGGCGTGCGCGAATTCTACCCGGCCTGGTCCCCGGACGGCAAGTGGATCGCGTGCTATTCCGACGCCAGCGGCGATTACGAGCTGGTCCTGCTCGACCCGGCCGGAAAAGAGAAGCCGCGGACTCTGACCCGCGGCCACAAGGTATGGAAATACCCGGCCCTCTGGTCACCCGATTCACAGAAACTGCTCTTTTCCGACAAGAACCAGTTACTGCAGATCGTGGACGTGAAGACCAAGACACTGACGGTGGTCGACCAGGCCGACCTGGCCGAGATCACCGACTACAACTGGTCACCCGATTCGCGCTGGGTCGTCTACACCAAGAACGGCTCCAACAACCTCAACACCCTGTGGGTTTACTCCCTCGACGGCAGCAAGGCCCGGCAATTGCTGAATACCCGCTACAACTGCTTTTCCGGCTCCTTCTCCCTGGATGGCCGCTACCTTTACTTTCTATCCCAACGTGACTTCAATTGGTCCTTTTCCGATTTCGAGTTCGATTACATCTACAACAAATCCACGCGCATCTATGCGGTCTCCCTGACCAAGTACACACCCCAGTTGCTTCCCGACAAGAACGACATCGAGGAGCTCAGGGCGCCGGAAAAGCCGGCCGTCGACCAGGGCAAGGGCAAAAAGGACGCCAAGGAGGTCAAGCCGCTGGTCATCGACTTCGCGGGCATCGACGAACGCGTGATGACGCTGCCGTTTGCCGCCGGCGACTACGGCGGGGTGCAAGACCTGGGCGGCAACAAACTGCTCTACTTCGGCGACAACGCCATCCACCTCTATGACCTGGACAGCCGCAAGGATGAAACGGTCATCAAGGGCATCGACGGCGCCGCGGTCACTGCCAACGGCAAAAAGCTCCTCTACCGGGCCGGCGGCGACTACGGCATCATCGACATCAAACCCGGGCAGAAACCCGGGGACGCCAAGCTCAACCTTGCCGACATGACCATGCGCATCGAGCCGCTCAAGGAATGGTCGCAGATTTTCAACGAGGGCTGGCGCATCTACCGCGACTGGTTCTACGTGAAGAACATGCATGGCGTGGACTGGGAGCAGATGAAGCGCAAGTACGAGCCGCTGGTGTCCTCCATCGGCCATCGCACCGACCTGGACTTCTTATTCGGCGAAATGCTCGGCGAACTGAATGTCGGTCACACCTACGTCAACTGGGGCGACTTTGCGCGCGTGCCGCGCATCGATACCGGGCTGCTGGGCGCCGAGCTCGAGGCCGACGAGGCGGCCGGCCGCTACCGCATCAAGAAAATCTACCGCAGCGAAAACTGGAACGACAGCACCCGTTCGCCGCTGACCGAAGTGGGCATCGACATCCGCGAAGGCGACTGCATCATCAGCCTCAACGGCAGCGAGCTGAAGATCGCCGACAATCCCTACCGGCTGTTGGAGAACACCGCCGGCAGGCGCATCGAGATCACGGTCAACGACAAGCCGCGGCGCGAAGGCGCCCGCACCTACTGGATCAAACCCATCCGCAGCGAACTGGCCCTGATGGCCCTGGATTGGGTGGAATCCCGGCGCCAGCTGGTGGACAAGCTGTCGGGCGGCCGCATCGGCTACGTCTACGTGCCCGATACCGCCGGCGCCGGCCACCGCGAATTTTACAAGGCCATCATCGCCCAGACTGAAAAGGAGGCCTGGATCATCGACGAGCGCTACAACGGCGGCGGCTACAACCCGGCCAAGATGGTCGACATGCTGGCCCGGAACCTGACCAGTTACTGGCATGGGCGCGGGGTGCGCCTGCAGCGCGACCCGGCCTTCGCTCTCGAAGGGCCGAAGGTCATGCTCATCAACCACTATTCCTCATCGGGCGGCGACAATTTCCCTTACCTGTTCCAGACGCGCCAACTGGGCACGTTGATCGGCACGCGCACCTGGGGAGGCCTGGTCGGTTACAACTGGAGCCCGAACCTGGTGGACGGCCCGTCGTTCGCTGTGCCGATGCGCGGCATCGTCGGCAGCGACGGCCAGTGGACGGTGGAAGGGGTGGGTATCTATCCCGACATCGAGGTCTACGACCGGCCCGAGGAGATCGCCAAGGGCAACGACCCGTGCATCGAAGCGGCGGTAAAACACCTGCTTGAACAACTACGAAAAAATCCGCCGGTCAAGATCCCCGAAAACCCGGCCGACCCCGACCGCTCCAAGTGGTTCGAGAAGGAGATCCGATAAAAATAATTTATAAAGCACGAATCACCGACAGGATCCGGAGCGCACGGAACTGTTCCCGCATACCGGCCGTGCCGGGGTATGCGTGTGCGTCGCGGCGGCCAGCCACTCCTATTTCACATACTGCTGCAAGACAGCGGCAATCTGCTCACTGACGCGCTTGAGTGCCTGCGTGGTGGTGCCGCTCAAAGCCGGGAGAATACTCTTCAGACTGGATTCGCCATGGGTGATGAATGAACCTATTTCTTTCGGCCCAGCCTCCGCGAGCAAACGATTCTCGGTCACCACCCGTGCCTGGCCCTTATATTTCCCCAGCAACAGTCGTCCCATCGTCCCCACCTTGCGCAGCGTGACAATCTTCACTTCCAGCGTCCAGTCAACCGGATCAACACTGCGGTCCGCGCCGGATACCACGGTGAGGAAAATGCGGCGTTCAGGTAGATTTTTAGATGAGGCAATAAGCTCACGCGACGCTCCATTAGCACATTCTTCTAAACATCGCGAACCTTTCTCCATGCCGATCTCCATCAATTCTTCAAATGCGTAATTAAACCCTGACCCATCGTCTATTGACTAATCTGTCCTACTCTGCTAAATTGATTGCGGCTTTGAACCTAATCCGGCAAAGTTGCGACGTCCCCTGCAAGGGGGGATAAGAGCCTTAGATAGCAAATTCAAAAAATCTCCAAGCAGTTGCTAGGTTTTGAATTTGCCGTAAGGCTCTAAGGGAGAGAAAATGGCCGAAATTACCATGGACAGCAAAGACAACAAGATGGCCGTGCTCATCGACGGCGACAACGCCCAGGCCTCACTGCTGAACAAGATGCTGGCCGAGATCGCCAAGCACGGTTCGGTGACCATCCGCCGCATCTACGGCGACTGGACAACATCGAACATGCACTCCTGGAAGGATGCCCTGCACCTGCACGCCGTGCAGCCCATCCAGCAGTTCCGCTACACCGTGGGCAAGAACGCCACCGACAGCGCCCTGATCATCGACGCCATGGACATCATGCATCGCAGGCTGGTCGAGGGCTTCGCGATCGTATCGTCGGACAGTGACTATACGCGGCTGGCTACGCGCATCCGTGAGGAAGGTTTCTTTGTCATGGGCATCGGCCAAAAAAAGACGCCCAAGTCGTTCGTCAATGCCTGCGACCTGTTCATCTACACCGAGAACCTGGCCCCCAAGCGCGATAACAAGCAGCGCCCGGATCAGGGCCGCGGCCGCGGCGGAAGCAAGAAAGGAGAGCCGCAGCAGCCACAGCAACCGCAACCTCTCTACGCCGGCTCCGACCCCATGCCGCTGCTGCGCGAAGCCTACGAGATGGTGGTACAGGAAAACGGCTGGGCCAACCTGGGACCGATGGGCAAGGCGCTGCTGCAACTCGATCCCGGCTTCGACCCGCGCAGCTTCGGCCAGCGCCAGCTGTCCTCGCTGATCAAATCCCTGGCCGATTTCGAGATCCGCCGCAGTGACGAGCATTCGCAGACCGGTGTCTGGGTGCGCTTGAAGGAATAACCCTCATATTTTCACGCTGAAACCTTTTTTTGCAAGAAAAAAAACACTGCGTTGTTTATAGAAGCGAGGCAGTAAAATGAAAAAAATCAAGTTGCTTGTTTTTATGTTCTTGTTTTCTGCGGGGCTGACGACGCTCTTTCCCTGCGACATCAGCTTTGAAACCGCCAAAATAGTTGAGAACGGCAAAAATAAAATCAACATCAAAATCCTGGTCGACATAGTGCACCGGAATTGCCCTGTAGATATTGAAAAAACCAGGCTGGTCTTCGATGGCATCCAGATTGAAAAAAAGAGTCCATGGATAAAAATCGATGCCTGCACCTGGGAAATGGAACTGACCGGTACACTGCCGGGCAACAAGACTGGCGAGATCCACGTTGTCCGCGAGTGTTCAAAAAGGGGCCTTCATCAGGAAAGCTTGAAAATCGAGGCGCAGTGACGCCTTGAAGACAATGGCTTGCATTTAAAGGAGCAGCCGTTCCAATTTGCAACCCAATTGGCAAAAGCCCTCCAAAGACGTGTATTGCAGTTCCCAGTGCTTTTGATCGACGACTTCCAGCCCGGGAATGGCATGGTCCGCCCCGCTTTTCAACTGGAGTTCCCTGCCCGACTCCACCTGTACGCGATCGCCGAAAATTTCGACCTTCAGCCAACCCAAGCGCCGGGCGAACAGCTTCACCGCTCCCACGTAAAAGATCTTCTCCACGCTTTCGGGAATTTGCCCGAAACGATCGCCTAATTCGGCGCGCAGCTGCACCAATTCATCGGGCTGAAGCGCCTCAAGGATGCGACGATAAACGCGGATGCGCTCCGCTGTGTCGGTGAGATACGATTCGGCAATGGCGTAGGAAAAATGAACGCGCATCTGCAGCTCCGGTTCGGCCAGGCCTTCGCCCTTGAATTCGCGGATCGTCTGCTGCAGGAGTTCCAGGAAATAATCATAGCCCAGCGCTTCGACGTGGCCATGCTGGCGGTTGCCAAGCAGGGCGCCGGCGCCGCGCAGGCTGAGGTCGAACTCGGCAAGCTTGTAGCCCGAGCCCAATTCGGAAAACTCGCGGATGGCATCCAGCCTTTTTTTGGCTTTTTCGCTCATGATCGGCTGGCGGGAGTCAACCAGGAAATAGGCATAAGCCTGGCGGCTGCTGCGGCCGATACGGCCGCGCAACTGGTACATCTGGGTCAAGCCCAAACGGTCGGCGTTCATGACCAGCAAGGTATTGACGCGCGGGATGTCGATGCCGTTTTCGATGATGGTCGTCGAGAGCAACAGCCGGTACTTGCCGGCGATAAAATCCATCAGGCTCTTCTCGATCTGCGTAGTCGCCATGCGGGCGTGGATGACCACCATGGCCACGTCGGGCAGCCAGGCGGCCAGTTGGTCACGGAAAGCGAATATGCGTTCAATATCATTGAATACCACAAATACCGCACCGTCGCGCTCGATTTCGTTGAGCACGGCCGAGACCACGACGTCCCGGGAAAAGTAGCCCACGAAATTCTTGATGGCCAGCCGGCCCAGGGGCGGAGTGTTGATAATGGAAATATCCTGCAGTCCCGAGAGGGCCATGGACAGGGTGCGCGGGATGGGCGTCGCCGACAGGGTGAGCACATCGATGTGTTCCCGGCCTTTCTTCAGTTTTTCCTTCTGGAACACGCCGAAACGCTGTTCCTCGTCCACGATAAACAAGCCCAGGTTCTTGAATGCAATCCCCTTGGCCAGCAGCGCATGGGTGCCGACGACCAGGTCGATCGTACCCCGTTCGAGCCCGGTTATGATCCTTTTTTTTTCTTTGGCGTCCACCAGACGCGACAGCATGGCCAGGCGCAAGGGAAAATCGGCCAAGCGATGCTGGAAGTTGCGGAAATGCTGCAGGGCCAGGATGGTGGTCGGGCAAAGAAAGGCCACCTGCTTGCCGTTGGCCACGGTACGCAGCGCCGCCCTCAGGGCTACTTCGGTCTTGCCGAAGCTGACATCACCGCAGATCAGCCGGTCCATGGGGAAATCGGCGGCCAGGTCGTCCAAAACGGCGCGGATGGCCTTCTTTTGGTCTTCGGTCTCCACAAAAGAAAAGTCATGCTGCAGTTTTTCTTCGATATCGGCCACCGGCAGCAGGGCCGGTTTGCGCAGTGCCTTGCGCATGGCATACAGATCGAGCAAATCACGGGTGTAATGGATGATCGACTTTTTGGCCCGCTCGGTCTTTTGGCGCCAGGTTTTTCCGCCCAGACGGTCCATGGCCGGCAGGCTTTCTTCGCTGCCACTGTAGGGTTTCAGTACATCGAGTTCGTGCCAGGGCACATAAAGAAATTCCCGGTTCAGGTACTCGATCTTCAGGAATTCAAACCCTTGGCCTTCAAAATTCAGACGTTTGAAACCGGCAAATTTGCCAATGCCATGACGGCGGTGCACGACCAGATCGCCGACCGCCATTTCGCGTTGCCATTGTTCCGGCGCCCGGGCACGAACCTTGATGGCGCCCTGGTTGGGCTGGTAAACCCGGCCGGTCAAAAAAATGGTTTTTTGGCGTGGATTCTCAAAAGAACAAGGAATATTGAAAAAATGGCTTTCCAGCCCCGGCAACAGGGCTTGCACGTTTTCCAGCAAGCGGCTGTCAGCTGCGTAAGCAAGCAAGCGGAAACCCTGTGCAGACAGACGCTGTAAATGGGCCATATCGGCGCCGTCTAGTGTCAGCAGGCTTTTGCCCCAGACCCGAATATCCATATCCATCCCGGTCCGCTCCGGAAAATCAACGAAATTGACGATTTTCTCCTCGGCATAGGGGAAACTGAAAATTGTTTCGACTTCGATCGCGGTGTGCTTCCTTTCGACAACGGCCAGGCGGATACGGCGATAATTTTCCAGCAACTTATGGTACTCGTGTTCAATTTTATCGAAATTCTGAGCCAACAACCGGCAAGGAGACAGGGCCTCGGTCAGAAAAAACGAGTTTGCCGCTGGCAGAAGGAAAGGGATTTCTGCGTCGGCCTGTCCGGGAAAATAGCAATTGGGGACGATAACTATCCGGGCCAGGGCCGCCAGCGATCGCTGCGAATCCAGGTCAAAGGAACGCAGCGACACAACGCGTCGTCCTTCGAATTCCAGGCGCACCGGATGATTGCTGTTGACTGGAAAGACATCGACCACGTTGCCGCGCCAGGCGATATCACCGTTGATTTCGACGACGTCGCGCCGCTGATAGCCCAGGCCAACGATATCATGGATCAGTTCATTGCGCTCCAGGATATCGTTGTTCTGGATCGCCAGATCCATGACGGCAGTGGAACTCTGCTTCTCGATGCGCAGGCTCAAGGCCGCCAGTGTTGCCAATACAATCATTTTCCTGCCGGCGCGCAGGTCAACCAGCAGCCGCTGCTTGGCTGCGATTCGCGCCGGATCGGGACTGGGATTGATGTAGGGATCCTCGAATGGCAGCCGGTATATATGCACCGGGACATCATCCAGGGCAAACAACTTCAGCCACTGCTCCACTTTTTCCTTTCTGACCGCAAACGATTCATTCTCTCCGCCAAGCCAGACCACGCTTTCCCTGAAATGGGCAAAAATTCCGGTCACGGCCAATTCAAGCGCTGCGCTGTCCACGGTCGCGATCTTGATGCGCTGGCTGGGACTGCCCAGAGCAGTAAAAAAATCCGGGCTAAAAACGGTCTCGAGCATGTTTTTGATTATAGCACCAACTAGAAATTCATCTCAACGACATGCAATAAACTTGTCCCAAGGTTCGCATAAAACAGCCCAGCCGCATGGTTCGGGTTTGACTTCACTCCATGAAATTATTATGATGTGAGCAACATGAAGCGGCTCTCATTGCAGTTTCCGATGAAGGATTTTTTTGTCTCCGTCTTTGCCGATCAGGTTTATGCGGTGGGAGGCAGCGTACGCGATTTTGTCCTCACCGGCCGGGTGGCTGCAAACCAGGATGTCGACCTGCTGGTCTGCGGCTACGGCTACGATGACATCGCCGCCTTGTTGAAGCTCCACGGCAAAACGGACACGGTGGGAAAAAGTTTTGCCGTGCTGAAATTTACGCGGCAGGGAAAAACCTTTGATATCGCCATTCCCCGCCGCGATCAAAAAAAGGACATCCAGGCTCACGACCATAAAAACTTCCGCATCGATACAGGCCCGCAAGTCACCCTGGAAGAAGATCTGAGCCGGCGTGATTTCACCTGCAATTCCATCGCCGTGCGTCTTCTGGACGGGCGTGTAATAGACCCGCATCAGGGTTTGCAGGCCATTGCCGAAAAACGCATCGTTATGACCAGCCCAATCAGTTTCAGCGATGATCCATTGCGCATCCTGCGCGCCGCCCGTTTTGCCGCGGTGCACGGTTTCAGCGTCGACAAGGCCATATACATGAAAGCCAAAAAAGTACCGCTGAACGCATTGAGTGCCGAACGCATTGCCGATGAGCTTTCCCGACTGCTGCTCGAAGCGCCGCAACCGTCCGCAGGCCTGCAGGAGTACTTTCGCCTGGCCGTCATGGAAAAGCTCTTCCCGGAGCTGGCCGTCCTGGCCCTGACCATCCAGGACGCCTATTTTCACCCCGAACAGGACGAGCAGGGACATCATTCGGTATGGGCCCACACACTGATCACCGTTGATATCGTCAAAAAACTGTCTGCACAGTACCGGCTGGACGAGGAGCGAACATTGACGATGCTGCTGGCCGCCCTGCTTCACGACTGCGGCAAAGCCGGCACCACCATGTGGGAATTCAAGCACGGCCGCATGACCATCACCTCGGCTTTCCACGACTCCCAGGGCAGCCAGAAAGCCGAAGCATTATTGGACCGCCTGCGTATCGAAACCAGGCAGAATTTTCCCGTAAAAAAAACCGTCCTGCGCCTGGTGCAGCAGCATCACCGGATTTACGAGTTGTACCGCAACCGCGAGGAAATAACCTTCCGGGCCATCGCCCGCGCCGTCAAGGACATGGATGGTGAAGACCTGCTCCTGCTGTTGCTCGATTTCGCCGACCGCCGCTCCCGTGAGCCCAATGCGCTCGATTTCAGCGGGCTGGACGAAATCGCCGTCTGGTTCAGCCAAAAAAAAGAAGAATACCAGATCAGCCGCGATACCATCCAACCGTTGATCCAGGGCCGCGACCTGATTGCACTGGGTGTGACTCCGGGGCGGCAGATGGGCGCACACCTGAAAAAATTATATGATCTGCAACTCGACGGTGCGTTTCACACCCGCGCCCAAGGTTTGAAAATATTCAAGGAATTGCAAGGAATTAAAACGGCCCGAGTGAACAAATGAAACTCTACCTGAAAAACAGTTTTATCGAAAAAAGTGAGCCATTGGTGATGGGGATTCTCAATGTCACTCCCGATTCCTTTTCCGACGGCGGCCGTTTTTTCAAAGCCGCCGACGCCGTCCAGCATGCCCGGGACATGGTTGCCGCCGGAGCGGACATCATTGATGTCGGCGGCGAGAGCACTCGCCCGGGAGCCGGCCAGCTCAGCGCTGAGGAGGAAATCGACCGCATTCTGCCGATCATCGAAAAAATAAAAGAAGATCTCGGCGTCCTGGTCTCCATCGATACCACCAAGGCCAACGTGGCCCGTCTGGCCGTCGAAGAAGGAGGGGCCGACTTGGTCAACGATATTTCGGCCCTGCAGTTCAACGAACAGATGGCCGCAACCGTTGCCGCATTGCACGTGCCGGTAGTTTTAATGCATATCAAGGGCACGCCCGAAAACATGCAAAAGGATCCTTTTTATAGCGATGTAATCGGTGAACTCAGTGAGTATTTTCAACAGCGGATCGATTTTGCCCTGAGTCACGGCATCAAAAAGGAAAAAATAATTCTCGATCCTGGCATTGGTTTCGGCAAGAGACTTGAAGACAATATCGCCATCATCAAAAACCTAAAAATGTTCAGCGAGTTCGAATTGCCGATATTGGTTGGCGTGTCACGCAAGTCATTTCTCGGCCTGTTAAGCGGCGAGAAGGTCCCCGAACGCCGGGGCGCTGAGACCATCGCCGCCAGCTTGTGCGCCACTCTCAACGGCGCCGCCATTCTCCGTGTCCATGATGTGCCGGCCATGGTCCAGGCGCTAAGAGTATGGAAAAAACTGATATGACCAGAGGAGCGACCGGTGGTTGCCGAGAATGAAATAGTGTGCAAGCCGCTCCACAGGGATTCGCATCGGGAGAAATCATGAAACATTTAATCCTTTTCATCATGGTCGTCGCCACGGTCCTGGCAGCGCCTTCCGGGCCACTGCCGACCTCCTCGCCGTTGACTTCGCTTTTCCCCCCAATGCCGGGCTGGAGCATGGAAGAAAAAGCCGAAGTATATATGCCGGAAACTCTCTATGAACACATCAACGGCGCGGCCGAGAATTTTCTGAGTTATGATTTCAAGCAATTGGCCGTCCGGAACTACACCCGGGAACAAAAGTCACTGAGCGCTGAAATATATTTCCATGGCACGCCGGAAAATGCATTCGGCATTTACAGTTCAGAAAAACCACTGGCCGGAAAGTACCTGCCCATCGGCAGCCAGGGTTATGCCGAGGAGGGCGTTCTAAATTTCGTCAGCGGGAGATACTATGTCAAATTGAACAGTTTCGGGCTCGGCCCGGAAGGCGAAAAGGTGCTAACCCTTTTAGCAGAAAAGATCTGCCGGGCCATTGGCGCTGAAAATACCCTGCCAAAAATTTTGCGGGCTTTTCCCGCTGCCGGGAAACTGGTTCATTCGGAACGCTTTATCCTTAATAATTTCTTGGGTCATGAATTTTTGCACTCGGCTTATGTGGCCGATTATCAAGCCGATAGAAAAAAATTCCAGTTGTTCATCATCGACGCCGGCAGTGCAGATCAAGCCCGTGCCATGCTCACGAAATACACCGCCCTGGACAAGGTAAATTCACAACCGGATATCCGGCCCGGAAAACTGTTCATCAATGACCCTTATAACGGCCCGCTGCAACTTCTCTGGCAGGGAAAATTCATTTGCGGATGCACCGGCCAGTCCCAGGCGGCTAGCGCCTTGCTGGATGAAACGGGCCGCCATTTACCGAAGTAAAAAGCGCTTTACGAATTGATTTCTTTAAATATTTCTTCCCAGTCTTCTGATTTTTTCAATTCGGCAAAAATGGCCTGCCACTGCTCCTGCACATCGAGGATGAAATCGATTACTTCGCGCACGGCGCCACGGCCGCCGTAACGCTTGGCGATATAATGGGAAACACGCTTGATCAGCGGATGGGCATCGCCGACCGCCGCGGCGAATCCGACCATGCCCATGACCTCGGCATCGCCGATATCGTCGCCAATGTATGCCACTTCTTCTTTTTCCAGGCCGTATTTTTTCAACAACTCAAAAAAAGGAATGGTTTTGTTATACACACCTTCGTAGTAATCATCGATCTGCAATTCTTCGGCCCGCTTTTTGACCTGCTTGGACGACTTGCCAGTGATAATGGCCGTTTTCAGACCGGCCAGGCGGGCAAAAATCACGCCGGTGCCGTCCTTGACGTCAAAGGACTTGATCGACTGGCCGTTGGGCATCATGAAGAAGCGCCCATCGCTCAGCGTGCCGTCCACGTCCATGATGATCAGTTTCACTTTCTTGGCCAATTCTTTCTGGTCCATCATATCATCTCCGTTCTCCATAGATCGTGCAGGTGCAGCAAGCCGCAGAGGCGCTCGGCGCCGTCCTTGACCACCAGCGAGGTGACGGCCCGGTCTTCCATGATCTTCAGGGCTTCGACCGCCAGCTTGTTTTCGTCGATGCACAGCGGGGCGGCGGTCATGCAGTCGACGGCCCTGGTCTTGGTAAAATCGATCCTTTTCAGAAACAGGCGGCGCAGGTCACCGTCGGTGATGACGCCCAAAACCTCGGTCCGGTTCCGGACCACGATGGCGATGCCGAATTTTTTTTCGTTGATGACGCGGATGACCTTTTCCATCAGTGCCTCGCTGTCGACGACCGGCATCTCCTTGCCCGCGTGCATCAGGTGCTTGACCTTGAGCAGCTTCCTGCCCAGCGAACCGCCGGGATGCAGGCCGCGAAAATCCTCTTCGCCGAAGCCGCGTTTTTCCATCAGGGCGATCGACAGGGCGTCGCCCACGGCCAGGGTCAGGGTCGAAGAGGCCGTCGGCACCATGCCGATCGGGCAGGCTTCCGCCTGCACGCTGCAGTCGATGAAGACGTCACTTTGTTTGGCCAGGGTCGACCTGGGGTTGCCGACCAGGGCGATCAGGCCAATGCCCAGGCGCTTGATGTAGTTGAGCAGGCGGATGACCTCTTCGGTTTCGCCCGAAGTGGACAGGGCGATCACCACGTCCTGGGGATGGATGATGCCGATATCGCCATGGATGGCTTCGGCCGGATGGAGGAAGATGGCGGGGTTGCCGATCGATGTCATGGTGGCGGCAATCTTGCGGCCGATCAAGCCCGACTTGCCCATGCCGGTGATGACCACCTGGCCGCGGCATTTGAAAATGATATCCACCGCCGTTTCGAATTGTCCGTTGATCTTGTCGAGGGCCTTGAGGATGGCGTTGGCTTCGGTCTCGAGAACTTTTTTACCGGTTTCAATACTGCCCATCAGCGGACATTATACAACTTTTGCAGGCGGATTAAAAGGGGGCGCAGCTCCTTCAGGGGCAGGGAATTGGTCCCGTCCGACAGGGCTTTTTCGGGACGGGGATGGATCTCCAGGAAGACGCCGTCGGCCCCGGCCACGATGCCGGCGGCCGCCAGCATGGGGATGAACTGCGGGTCGCCGCCGGAGATTTCGCCGGCGCCGCTGGGCCGCTGCACGGCATGGGTGGCGTCCATGACCACCGGGCAGCCGCTTTCCTTCATGCGCGGGATGGAACGGAAATCGACCACCAGGTTGTTGTAGCCGAAAAAAGTCCCGCGCTCGGTCAGCATGACGCGATGGCCACCGGCTTCAGCTGCTTTATTAACGGCCAGGATGATATCGGCCGGGCTCATCATCTGGCTCTTCTTGATGTTCAACGGCAAGCCGGTGCGGGCCGCGGCCTGCAGCAAGTCGGTCTGGCGGCTGAGAAAAGCCGGTATCTGGATAATCGACAGGACGCGGGCGGCCGCCTCGGCCTGCCAGGGTTCGTGGATGTCCGAAAGGACCGGGAGTTGCAGGTCGGCCCTGATCCTTTCCAGGACGGGCAGTCCTTTTTCTATTCCGGGGCCGCGTGGAGAACGGATCGACGAGCGATTGGCCTTGTCGAACGAGGCCTTGAAAATGAAGGGGATACCGAGTTCAGATGTGATTTTTTTGGCCTCGCTGGCGATCTCGCGAGTCAGGCCTTCTTCCTCGATGACGCAGGGGCCGGCGATCAGGAAAAAACTTTTATCGCTGATCTCCAGATCGTCAACATTGAAGAAAGTCTTCATGACGTGATTTTACCAGCATTTGCCGAAAAGGGCAAATCGGCTAGGGCGGTATAGGAGCGATTCACGAAACGCCCATCGCAATGGCGCGAAAACCGCCAGCGATCCTGTTATCTTTAAATAACGATCTTCTCTTTATATTCACCAAATACGACCCGCATCTGGTCGGCGATCTCTTGCAGGGTGGCGTACACCTTGACCGCCTCCAGGATCGGCGGCATGAGGTTATCGTTGGCGGCAGCGGTTTTACTGACTTTGGCCAAGGCTTTATTGACAGCTGCGCCGTCGCGCTCTTTTTTTATATTGGCCAGACGCGCGTTCTGCTGCGCCTCACCTTCGGGTGAAACCTTCAGTGTTTTGAGGTGGGAGAGGTCTTCATCGACCTGGAATTGGTTGACGCCGACGATCACTTGCTCGCCGCTGTCGATCTCCTTTTGGTAGGAGTAAGAGCTGTCCTGGATCTGCTTCTGCGGGTAGCCAGCCTCGATGGCGTCCAGCATGCCGCCCATTTCCTCGATCTTGTCGAGGTATTTCCAGACCTCTTTCTCAATCTCGTTTGTCAGGGCTTCTACATAATACGAACCGGCCAGAGGATCGACCGTGTCAGCCACGCCGCTCTCATAAGCGATGATCTGCTGCGTGCGCAGGGCCACGCGTACCGAATCCTCACTGGGCAAGGCCAGCGCCTCGTCCATGGAATTGGTATGCAGGCTCTGGGTTCCGCCCAGGACAGCGGCCAGGGCCTGCATGGTCACACGCACCACGTTGTTCATCGGCTGCTGGGCGGTCAGGGTAACACCCCCGGTCTGGGTATGAAAACGCATCATTTGCGACTTGGCTCCAGCCGAGAATTTGTCCTTCATGATTCGCGCCCAGATACGCCGGGCGGCGCGGAACTTGGCCACTTCTTCCAGCAGGTTGTTGTGGCTGGCAAAAAAGAAAGAAAGCCGCGGGGCAAACTCATCGATCTGCAGCCCCGATGCCAGGGCCGACTTGACGTATTCCACCGCGTCGGCAAAGGTGAAAGCTAATTCCTGAACCGCGGTGGAACCGGCTTCGCGGATATGATAGCCGCTAATAGAAATCGTGTTCCATTTGGGCACATGTTGATGGCAGAAGGAAAAAATATCGGCGATGATGCGTAAGGACGGTTTGGGCGGGTAAATGTAGGTGCCGCGGGCGATGTATTCCTTCAGCAGGTCATTTTGAATGGTCCCGGAAAGCTGCTGCATGCTGATCCCTCTTTTTTCAGCCACGGCCAGATACATGGCCAGGACGATCGCCGCCGAGGCATTAATGGTCATGGAAACCGAGACTCGGTCCAGGGGAATTTCTGCAAACAGGGTTTCCATGTCGGCCAGGGTGTCGATGGCCACGCCGACCTTGCCGACCTCACCTTCGCACAAAGGATTATCCGAATCCAGGCCGATTTGGGTCGGCAAATCAAAAGCCACGCTCAGCCCGGTCTGGCCCTGCTTGAGCAAATAACGGTAGCGGCGGTTGGATTCTTCGGCCGAACCGAAACCGGCATATTGGCGCATGGTCCAGAACCTGCCTCGGTACATGGTCGGCTGGACGCCACGGGTATAGGGAAAGGCACCGGGATAACCCAGGTCTTTTTCATAATCCAACTCCCGCACCACGCTCGGATCATAGATGCGCTGCACGGCGAAAGATGTGTTTTTAAAACTTTCCCGGCGTTCATGGTTTTTTTCCAGGGTCTTTTTTAAAATGCGATCTTCCCATTCTTTTTTGTTCATGCTTGAAAACCTCTTGGTAAAATCTAAAGAATTTTATTTCTATACTTTCCAGTTTAACTGCTGAAATAAAATGGCTTCATTCCTGGAAACGGCCTCCATCGATCGGCCTGTCACAAAAACTGCGCTTTAGGCTTTGGGTTTTTTCTTGAAAGTATCCTTGCTGCCTTCGATTAAATCCACGGCCCGTTCACTGATTTTCTCAACGTTTTCCTTGACTTCACTGCCGAGTTTCTCGGAAAAATCCTTGATTTGCCGGCGGGTTTCCTTTCCGGATTGAGGAGCAAAAAGCAATGCCAAGCCCGCCCCAATCGTTGCTCCGGTCAAGAAACTGAAAAACATTTTACTGCCAGTATTATCACTCATTTATTTCCTCCTTTTATTTTCTTAACAAGGTTCCACCCCAATTTCATGGCCGGCAGGAAAGCCAGCAATCCGGCCGATCGCCGGAGCACATTGTGGCTGATGAAATGCAGGGCATCGCCGGCGTTCTCGACCGTGCGCCTGGATTGATCAAGGACCATGTCAACTTTTTGCAGCCGTTCCTCGGTCATGACACCGATTCGTTTCATGTCCCGGGCCAGGTCGCGAACTTCAATCGAGGTTTTTTCAAGATCCAGCAATAGAGACTTGAATTGTTGAATGGCCGGAATCAAGGTCAGGACCAACAAAAGAAAGCTCAGGGAAATGACCAGAGCGACCACAAAAATAATAATTATGACGACTGTATTCATGCTATTCTCTGTGACTATAATATTATATTTAATAATGTCCGCCTGTCAATGATTTAGAGCCTTATAATAAATTTTCTGAGTGTTTAGCGAAGAAAATTTGCTATCTAAGGCTCTTATCCAGTGCAACTGGGTTAGAGTCTTATAATAAATTTTCTGAGTGCTTAGCGAAGAAAATTTGTGAATTATGGCTCATTTCAGTTTTTGCAGCAATGCATCAGCTTGCAGACTGGTTTTAGCGGTCAGCACAATCTGGATTTCTTCATTGTCAAAAAACGGGGCGTGGGCCAGAGCAACGCGGCCGGGGACAACCCTTTTTTTTTGCCACCGCCGCCATTCCCTCTCGCGCCGCGCATAGGCCGGGAAACGGCGCCGGTTTAACGCCTCCATAATTTTACGCTGCGGCATTTCCGCTTTCAGCAAAACTGCCAGATGCAACGACTGCAAAATTCGGGCCAGGGATTTTTTTTCACGAAAAGCAATTTCCTCCAAAAGCCGGATAATCTGCGACTGATAACTTTCGGAAAACCTGACTTTCATAAAAAGCCTGCGCAATGCCCGCTGGTCAGAAACGGTAAAAGCGATCAGCTGCAGGGCCGATTTCAAACCCAAATGCCCGGAGGCCAAGGCCTGGCGCCAGGAAACATTCAACAATGCGTCCAGCCTTTGCAACAACACATCGTCCAGCTTGAAATCCAGATCGGCTCGACGCTGAATTTCGGCCGGCTGGCAGAGGACGGATATTTTTTTGATAAAGAGCAGCTTTTCGTAAAGATTAAGACCGAAAAGCCGGTTCGACAGATTGAAATTCAAAAACAAAGCCGCGGCCGGAGTGATGTCCGCTTCCAAAACAGGCGCGCACTTCCAACCTCGAGCACGCAGCAGGCGCAAGTAACCATGGCCCCAGACCAGCCGTTTTTTTTTATCAATGATTAACAGCGGTAGGCCGAAAAATTTGTTTTCAATCGAAGCCTGGCGTTGTGGGCAGTACGGAAAGGAAAAATCAAAACAATCATCCCGGCTGATTTCCTTCAATGGCAAGTCACTAGCACCCATGGTTCCACCTTTTTTTCCTGCTGCCGGCAGGATTTATTTGCAGCCTATTTTAACGCAACGGTTCAGGTTTGGCAAAGATTGCTTCATGCTTCCTTCGGTCAGGGATTTGGTATAAAATGGTGCCATGGGAAAAACAGCTTCAACTCAAGAATGGAAGGACCTGTATGTTTTCGACGCCCACTGCGACACGGCCTGCGTCCTTTTCGATCAGCCCGTATCATTTGTCAGGAACTCAGCCCATCTGGACCTGCATAAAGTCCGCCGGGGCGGACTGAAAGCCCAGGTATTCGCCCTGTGGGTCGATCCGCTGCTGGCTCCGCAGCGCGCCATGAAAAAAGCACTGCGGCTCATGCAAAACCTGGAACAAAAGGTCTTTGCCGCGGGTCACGCCGTCAAGGTCACATCGCTGGCCGCCATGGATGCCGCGCTCATCCGAAATAAACTCGCCGCTTGGCTGTTCCTGGAAGGTGGGCACATCATCGAAAATTCTCCGGAAATTCTCCATATTTTTTACAGTCTGGGCGTGCGCGGCATGACCCTGACCCATGGCAAGAATACCGACTGGGCCGATTCAACCACCGATGTACCGCGCCATCACGGTTTGAATGCATTGGGCCGGCGCATCGTCAGGCAGATGGCGGAAATGGGCATGGTCATCGATGTGTCTCATGCTTCAGACCAGACTATCGCCCACGTCCTTAAAACAACCCCCGTTCCGATCATGGCCTCCCATTCCAATGCCAGGAAACTGTGTGCCATCCCGCGCAACCTGACCGATGAATTTATTCGCGCCATTGCCGGGCGCCGGGGCTTCATCGGCGTCAATTTTTGTCCGGCCTTTCTCCAGCGCCGGGTGTTCGACCAGATCGGAGAAAATTTCAATAAATTCGCCAGGGAAATCAAGGAACGCACCAAAAACAGGCAGGACGATCCCGAGTTTTTAAGCCACATCGAGTGGGAATATTTTTTGCGCGCTGCAGCCGGCACCGATCCGGTCGCCATCGACGACGTGGTCGACCACATCACCCATATCGCCAATGTCGGCGGCATCAACTGCGTCGGTCTGGGCAGCGACTTCGACGGCATCCCGGCTACACCGAAAGGCCTTGAGAACGCCGCCGCCTATCCAACCCTGGTTGCAGCTTTACAAAAACGCGGTTTCCGGAAGAAAGAGATTCGACAGATCTGTGCTTTGAACTTGAAAGGGTTTCTGGGACGCGTACTGCGAAAAAAATGAAAACCGGCATCGCCCTGGGCGGAGGTGGAGCCAAGGGGTTGGCCCATATCGGCGTCATCAAGGTACTGGAGGAGCACGGGATTTTCCCACAGCTCATATCCGGCACCAGCATCGGTGCCCTGATCGGCGCCCTGTACCTGTTGCGCGGCGATATTCGCGCCGTTGAATCGTTCGCCCTGGGGTTTGAAAATTCCAACCTCTATCCTTACCTGGTGCCTCGGCCATCCAGCTCCGGGCTGATCTCGGAAAAAAGAATCCAGGCCTTTCTGAAAGACATATTTGCCAACAACCGCTTCGAGGACCTGCCTCTCCCTTTCTTCTGCCCGGCCAGTGACATACGCCAAGGCCGGGAAGTCATGTTCTCGCACGGCATGCTGCTGCAGGCAGTACGGGCATCCATCTCCATCCCGGTGATTTTTAAACCGGTCCGCTGGCGCCGCAACTACCTGGTTGACGGTGGCCTGATCAACCCGGTGCCGGTCGACATACTGAAAAAAAACGGCAGCGACTTCACCATCGCCGTCAATGTTATTACCCAGCGCCCGTCCCGCCTGCGGCAGCGTAAAAAGACCAGCGCCAGGGAAAAACTGCTGCTGGCCCGGCTCGACGACTTCTTAAGCCGCAGGCTGATCTACGGCCGCGCCGATGAAGAACCCAACCTGATTGAAGCCTTTCTGAGTACCATGGAAATCATGCAGCAGAAACTGATCGCCGCCCGATTGCAAAACGATGCCCCGGACGTGACCATCCATGTTGACACCCAGGATTTCAAATTGTTTGAATTTTACCGGCCGGCGGCGATCATCCGCCGCGGCGAAGAGACGGCTCGCCGGGAAATTAGAAATCTGCTCTCGCATTGGCGACGTCGTCAATCTGAAACAGATTCCGGAAACTGAACATGGATGCCTGCCGGTGTGAAAAATGCGTCAGTGCCTGCCGCAATGACCCCGGTCGCCTGATTCCGGCCGACCTGAAAAAAATAGCCGCTTTTTTAAAAATCAGCGAAAGCGAACTCAAAACCGCTTACCTGGTGCGCATCCCGGCAACCGCTAGAAACAACCGCATTTATTTTTTTGCCCCGGCCAAGATCAAGGCCGGCCGCTTCCTGGCAACTCCAGGCACAACGGTGCCCAAGTATTACGATACCGACAAGGGCTGTTGTATTTTCTTGTCCCCTGAGGGACTCTGTACCATTCACGCGGTCAAACCGTTCGAATGCGCCGCCTATATGGGTTGCCGCCATACATTTCTTGGCCGGCCCTACAAAAAGAAAAATGTCGAAGAATTTTTTATTAGCCGCTGGAAAAAAGCATAGGACGTGCTTTGCTGAACTTTGTAAAAAGTAAAAAGTAAATAGTGAAAGGTGGATGGAACAAAAAAGAATATCGGGAAGGTGTCTTTACTGTTCACTGAGCCGGGGCAATCCCCATCTAGCTTAGCCGCCGGACATCAAATGGATAGCCTCGACCCGGTCGCCGTCGCCGATGAAGATCCGCTCATAGTCTTCTTTTTTTATCAGCCGGCCGTTGATCTTAACAATGATCAACGGGAACGTGAACTTCATCAGGGTCAGCAACTCACGCACGCTGATCGATTCGCCGGCCATGCTCTCTTCCTTATTATTCAAGGATATTTTCATGGTGTTCCCCGTTCGTTTTAGTCCCAGGCATCATCGTCGCCCAGTAGCGCCAGGTCGTCCAAAACGATCTCCAGCGCCTGGTTGGCCTGCATGGCGGCCACCATGGCCACGCGCGGCGCCAGCGGCGGCAGCTCGGTCGACACCTCGCTAACCTCGTCGCCGCAGATGAACAGGCTGCCCAGGCGACGTGTGCGCATGGCGTTGTTGTTGCCGTACCCGGCCAGGCCCGAAGCGGCGATGATGAACTTGTCCGGGAAGCGTTCGGTCACGGTTTCGATGAGCATCAGCTTCATGTCGGCGCGGTCGAAAGCTTCGATCACCAGGTTGCAGTTCTTGAAAATATCCACCACCCCGTCCGGCCCCAGACGCAGGTCATGCGCCTGGATATCGATATCCGGATTGACCCGGCGGATATTCTCGCGCAGGGCCAGCACCTTCTTCTGACCGACCTGGTCGATGAAATAGTATTGCCTGTCCAGGTTTTCCAGGGTCACCACGTCGAAATCCACGATGACCAGGCTGCCCACCCCGACCCGGGCCAGGGCCATGGCGCAGTTGGAGCCCAGCCCGCCGCAGCCGGCTATGCCGATACAAGTACCCTTCAGTTTTTCAAGCTTGGATTTCATTTGATCCCCGAGACTATATTATAACCCGTCCGGTGCCAGAAATCAATTCATTACATCCGCACAACTAACTGGCCGCAGGCCGAGCTGATGCTCTGGCCCTTGGACCAGCGCGTGACCACGGTCAGGCCGCGTCTGACAAGCTCAGCACGGAAAGCTTCCACCGCTTCCTCGCCAGGGCACTGGAAAGGCAGGGAAGGGTTTTCGTTGTAGGGGATGAGGTTGACCTTGGCCGGGATCCCGTGCAGCAGCCTCGCCAGCGCCCGGGCCTGGATGGGGGAGTCATTGACGCCTCGCAGCAGCACGTACTCGCAGGTCAGGCGCTGACGGCGTTTTTTCGCCTTGAAATAGGCCAGCAATGTGCCCAGGTCTTCACGCTGGGAAACCGGCATCAACTTGGCACGCAGCTCATTTTCGGGCGCATTTAGCGAAAAAGCGACCTTGACCTGCGGGAAATCAATTTCCAGTTGTGCCAGGATATCCAGGATGCCGACCGTCGAGACCGTGACATGGCGGGGGGAAATATTCAACCCTTCAGCCGCCGTGATGCGCTGCAGGGCCGGCTTCAAATTAGCGTAATTGAGCAGCGGTTCGCCCATGCCCATGAACACCAGGTTTACTTTGGCGCCATCCTCACCCAGTTCTTTTTTCAACGTCAGCACCTGGGAGACGATCTCGCCGGCGCTCAGATTGCGGCGCAGGCCCATGGTGCCGGTGGCGCAGAAGCGGCAAGCCAGAGCGCAGCCCACCTGGGTCGATAGACAGAATGTATGATGTCCTTTTTCGCGAATCAGGACCGTCTCGATTTTCAATCCGTCGGCCAAACCGATCAAGAATTTGCACGTTCCCTGGTCGTCACGCTGCACGGATAAAACCGGCCGGCAACCGCACTCATAAAGAGCGGACAGTTTTTCCCGGTCCTCCTTGCCGATATTGCTCCATGCCGCGGGCTGCTGAATGTTTTTTTGATAGATCCATTGGAATACCTGCCGGGCGGTGTATGGGCGAAAACCGGCGGCGTGCAATTCCTCCTGCAGTTTGCGAATGCTTCGCTCCAGGATCCACGGTTTTTCTGATTTCATCTGCCTTGCCTCGAAAACCATAGCACCAGTACCGGAGTTTTGCAACTTGGTTTAACCTTAAGTACCATGGGTAAGACGACCCTGAGCGCACACAGGGGATTGATTCATAACTGAAATAATATTATAATTTCTATCTAAATCCAGTAAAATCTGGATAATTTCAGGAGGCACTGTGAAAATATCCGCCAGAGCCCAAAGCATCCAGGAATCGCCGATCCGCAAATTGACTGCCCTAGCCAACGCGGCCAAGAAACGTGGCACCACGGTGTACTACTTGAACATCGGCCAGCCCGACATCCATACCCCGGCTGTGTTCCTGCAGAAGATTATCGCTTACGGCGAAAAGGTCCTCTCATACGGACCATCCGACGGCCTGGAAGCCCTCAAGGAGGCCATGGCCAAGTATTTCGCTTTTTTCAATATTACGCTGGAACACAAGAACATTGTCATCGCCACCGGCGGCAGTGAAGCTATTTCCTTCGCCTTCAACGCCGTGGCCGACCCGGGCGACGAAATCATTATCCCTGAGCCTTTTTATACCAATTACAACGGTTACGCGTCGCTCTGCAACGTGAAAATCGTACCGGTGACCACGCGGGCCGAGGACGGCTTCCACTTACCGGATATGAGCGAATTCGAAAAAAAAGTCGGCCCGCGAACCCGCGCCATCCTGCTCTGTTCGCCCAACAACCCCACCGGCACGGTGTACAGCGCGGAGGAACTCAAGGCTATCGGCGCTTTCGCCAAAAAGCATGACCTGTTTCTCATCGCCGACGAAGTCTACAAGGAATTCACCTATGACGGCAAAACCCATTTCAGCGTCCTGCAGCTTCTTGGCCTGGAAGACCGCGTAATCGTGGTCGATTCCATTTCCAAGCGTTATTCGGCCTGCGGGGCCCGGATCGGCGCCGTCATTTCACGCAATGAAGAGGTGATGAAGGGCATTGCCAAGTTTGCCCAGGCGCGCCTGTGTCCACCGACCCTGGAACAGGTCGGCGCTGTCGGCGCCTACGAACTGCCGCACGATTATTTCAAAGAAGTCATGGCGGAGTACCAGAAGCGCCGCGACATCCTGTTCTCGATCTTGACGTCACACCCGGGCATCATCCTGCAAAAGCCCGAAGGGGCATTTTATATCATGGCCAAACTGCCGATCAGAGACGGCGAAACCTTTGCCCGCTGGCTGCTCAACGAGTTCAACGAAAAGAACGAAACCGTAATGATCGCTCCGGGTGAAGGTTTTTACAGCACGCCGGGCCGGGGCAAGGACGAAGTGCGCCTGGCTTATGTTATCGAGATACCTAAATTAGAAAGAGCCGCTCGCCTGCTGCTCAAAGCGCTCGATCGCTTCAAGGGGTAAAAACGGCGGCCATCAGGCACTGATCTCGATCGTTTGCCGACGCTCGCCGCCCAGGGACAGGTAGCTCACTCTGACACCGACAAAATCCTCAATGAAGCGCAGATAATCGCGAAGTTGGACGGGCAGGTCGCTGAAGCATTCGATGGCGCCGATCTTTTCCCGCCAGCCCGGCAGAGAACGGAACACCGGCTTGACCCGGGCCAAGACATCCGCATGAGGGGGGAACATCTCGGCGGGACCGCCATGACCTTTGTAAGCGACGGCCACCGGGATTTCCTCCAGCTCATCAAGAACGTCGAGTTTGGTAACAAATAGCGAATCCACGCCGTTGATCTGCACCGCATATTTCAGGGCCACCAGGTCGAGCCAGCCGACCCGCCGTGGCCGGCCGGTGGTCGAACCGTATTCATGGCCCCATTCACGCAACAACCGTCCGTTTTCACCGACCAATTCGCTTGGAAAAGGGCCTTCGCCCACCCGCGTGGTATAGGCCTTTGAAACGCCGATCACCCGTTTCACGGCCTTGGTGGACAATCCAGTTCCGGAAAAAACGCCGGCAATGGTAGTGTTGGACGACGTGACAAAAGGATAGGTGCCCAGGTTTATGTCCAGCAGAGAGCCTTGCGCCCCCTCGAATAGGATGTCCTTGCCGTCGCTAAAAGCCTGCTGCAGCAATTGGGCCGTATTGCAGACAAAAGTCCGCAAGAAATCTCCGGCCTGCAGGTACTGCTCAATGCCCTCGTTCAGATTCACGCCCGGATGCCCGTGTGCCAAAAACAAACGCTGGTAATACTCGACCAGAGGGGCAATTTTAGCGCGAAACACATCTTCATGCAACAAATCTCCAACAAACAGGGCCCGGCGGCCGACGACATCCTCATAAGCCGGACCGATGCCACGCCGGGTCGTGCCGATGCGCTGGTACCGTGAGTCTTCAAAAACAACATCCAGCTCCTGGTGAAAAGGCAGGATTAACGGCGCATGTTCACTCAAGGCAAGATTTTGCAGCGACAAACCAAGGGCACGGGCATTGTTTATCTCGTCAACCAGCTGCAATGGCTGGACGACCACGCCATGGGCAATGACAGCGGCACAATCGGGGTAGAAAATTCCCGAAGGCAGTACATGCAGGATTACTTTTTTACCTTGAAAATAAACGGTATGGCCAGCATTGTGCCCGCCCTGAAAACGAACCACCACCGAGAAAGAACCGGCCAGATAATCAATGGCCTTGCCCTTGCCTTCATCACCCCACTGCAAACCCAGCACCACGGTATTCATGGATCCCCCTTCAGCGCACCTTGACAATCAGAATAATAAAATCATCACGAAAACTGGTTTTATTTGCGAAATTTTTTATCTTTTTATACAAACCGCTGCTCAATTCCGCGGCTGTCAAGTGGGAATTTTGGCAAATAAATTCGACGATGGCTTTTTCGCCAAATTCTTGCCCATGAGGATTCTGCACTTCGAAAACACCATCCGTAAAAGCACAAACAATATCGCCTGAACGCAACTGGACCGTTTTTTGCTCGTAAATACTGCTGGCGCTAAAACCAATCAAGAAGCCACCCTCACCCAACTTGCTGACCTTGGCCCCGGAAATCAAATAGGGCTGGTTGTGCCCGGCATTGACATAGGTCAGGGTCGGGGTCTCATCGTCGAGCAGCATCCAGAACAAGGTGATGAACCGACTGCCGTTGGTGATTTGGTAAATCAGGGTGTTGGCCTTGCCGATGAACTTGGCCGGATTGAAGAGGTACAGCTCGTTCAGTGAATGGAAAATGGCCTGGCACGATGCAGCCAGCAGGGCGGCGGACAGCCCCTTGCCTTCGACATCCGCCAGCACCAATGGCTGGATATTTTTTTTCTTTTTTAAAAAATCATAGTAATCTCCGCCAACTTCCTGAATGGTTTCGTATATCACCGATATGTCAAAATTTTTCAGTTCCGGTAATTTTTGCGGCAGCAGCGAAAGCTGGATGTCGCGGGCGATCTTCATTTCGTGTTCCAGTTTTTTTTTCTCGAAAATTTGGGCCAGGTAATATATGTTGTCCAGTTCAATAAGCATGAAACGCGAGAGAATGTAAGCGAATTCACAATCCTCCTGATCCATGGCGACCCGGTTGAACTTGCGGCCCAGTCCCAAAACAATGGTTTTTTTCTTGCTTTCCGAAATGTTGAGCAGGTAGTGAATACCCTTGGCCAGCAAGATTTTTTTAATTTTTTCGTGCGTCGCCGGCAAGCTCTCAACATCCAGAGTCGGCGAGCCGCCCAGGGCTTTACGGATATTTTTTTTAATGAACAGGGATTCCGCTTCACTTAAAACGAAACCGCGCTTGCGGAATATTGCCTGGCGGTGGTCAAAAAAAAAGGTGCGTGAAATACCCAGAGGAGCCATGAGGGTCGAAAAAAAAATGCGGATCACATGATCGATGTCAAATGAAGAATGAATGGCGGAGGAAAGTTCGTAGATGGAATTCAACTGCAATTTTTTAAATTTCAGTTCTTTCTGCAGCTTCTTCAGATCGTTTTCTGCCATTTGATCATTTCGCAGCAATTTTTACCGTTAATGGTCTTATACTCAACCGAATCCATGATGGTTTTCATCAGTTTGACCCCCAGTCCCCCCTTCTTTTTTTTCTTGATCATCTTACCGATATTCACTTCTTCATCAATGATCTCAGGAGGAAGGCCTTGGTAGAAAATTCGAATCTTGACGCCGCCTGGGGCCAGGAAGTATTCAATGGTAATTTTCTGGTCGCTGTTATTGGAGTAGGAATGCTTGATGACATTGGTCACCGCCTCATCAATGGCCAGGGAGATTTTCTGAGCTTCGGGCGCGGAAAAATTAAACAGGGTCGTAATATGACGCGTCAATTCGACCACCATTTTCAACAGCTGGGTCTGGGAAAGAATGGTGATCGAAAAATCAGGATTGGGAGGGAACATGGCTGAATTTTTCAATGGCCACCTGTTCGTCGGTGACAAAATCATAAATCTCAGTAAAGCCAACCAGATCAAAGGTTTCATACACACGTTCGCCAAGCGAGCACAATTTGATATCACCGCCTTTTTCGCGCACTTCGTCAATATATCCCATGATAATGCCCATACCGGCTGACGTGATATAATTCAATTCCTGTCCGTTGATGACGATTTTAAAATTACTGTCACGAATCAGCCGCACGATTTCTTTTTCAAAACGGGCAACCTGGTGGGCATCCAAATGGCCCTTTAAATAAAGGACGGCCACACCGTTTACGATTTTGCTGCGGATTTGAAAATTTTTCATTGCCCTTCTCCAAAGAAAAAATTAATCTCGTCCAATGCCGTGGCCAATGAATCGGCGGCATGAACACTGTTTTGCTGCACATCGATGCCAAAACGCTGCCGCAAGGTCCCGATTTCCGCTTGGGTAGGATCAGTGTGTCCATGCAATTTACGCCACGCTTCCACGGCATCGTCTTTCTCCAATAAAAGAACAAAAATTCGCCCCGAGGCCATATATCCCACCAGGCTGTCAAAAAAAGGCTTGCTTCGGTGTGCCTGGTAAAATTGCTTGGCCGCGTCAATGGATAATTTCAGGGTTCTGATCGCGACAATTTGGAAATCATTTTTTTCGATTTCCGAGATGATGGCTCCGACCAGCCGGCGTTGAACCGCATCGGGTTTGATCAGAGCCAAGGTTTGTTCCAAAAATCACCTCGCCGTTATTGTAGACCAAATGCAGTCAAAATTCAAATGGATCGACCATATTTGAAAAAGCTCCAAATTATTTTTTTTAAAAAACATATTGACTTCATGATAAACTGTTATATAATGTACTATGTTTATAGCCCAATCGTAGGGTGGGATGTTCCATGAAAAAAAATTTAGCCCTGCTCGCGGCATTGGCCATGATCATCCAGAGCGGAGTCCAAACTTCGGCGCCCATAAGCGTATCCAAGCAAAAACTTCAAGGCACGATTACCATTTCCGGAGCTTTTGCCCTTTACCCGATGGTGATGAAATGGTCTGAGGAATTCCGCAAGCTCCATCCCCAAGTCCGTTTCGATATTTCGGCGGGCGGAGCCGGCAAAGGCATTGCCGACGCCCTGGCCAACATGGTCGATATCGGCATGGTCTCGCGTGAAATACACCCCGCCGAAATCGAGAAGGGAGCATGGTTTATCCCCGTGACCAAGGATGCAGTAGTGGCGGTTATCAATGAAAGCAATCCCCTGCTTGGGGAACTATTGAAAAAAGGCGCGAAAAAAGCCGATTTCATGCACATCTGGCTTGACGAGACTCCACCGACCTGGAACGCACTTGTGATTACAAAAGGCCGTATTCAAATGCATGTTTATACTCGTTCTGATTCCTGCGGCGCCGCTGAAACCTGGGCCCTATTCCTGGGTAAACACCAGGAAGACTTGCTGGGAATCGGTGTTTTCGGCGATCCCGGATTAAATGAAGCCGTTCGCAAGGACGTATTGGGAATCGGTTACAACAACATCAATTACGCGTTCGATGCAACCACGCTCAAACCCATGCCCGGAACCGTGATTCTGCCCATCGACCTGAACGAAGACGGCCGCATCGACGAAGCGGAAAAATTTTACGGTAACCGCAATGCCGTGATCAAAGCCATCGCCGACAACCGCTATCCCAGCCCCCCCGCCCGGAATTTGTACTTCGTCTGTCATGGCCGTCCGCAAAAGCAGCTGCTTGCGGCTTTTATGCAATGGGTTTTGGGCACCGGCCAAAAATACGTCGCCGAAGCGGGCTACATCACTCTTCCCGAAGCAAAAATCGTTCAGGCATTGAAAAAAATCGGGCTTTAAGCGGATTTTAAACGGCAGATTACCATGGAAATGAAAAACACACTTTGCACCCTGACCGTTCTTCTGCTCCTGCTGGTTCCAGCCAGTTCGCTCAGAAGTTAAGGCAGAGTTTCAGGCTGGATGATCGGCGACTACTATGATGCATTGGCAAAGCGCTCCATGGCCGTCTCGACTTTCAACCCGTTCCGGCTCTGTTTTTGGAGCTCTACGCAGATTACACCGCTAGCGGCAACAACCGCTGGGTCAGCATTTTTCAGGCCTTCGTCGGCCTGAAAGGCAAATGGGGAAGAAGCGGTCTCAACTTCGGAATGCGCAACTCCAAACAGGCGGGCACCCGCAGCGACATCAAATTCGTGTCTATTTTTCTGGCAGGCAAGTTGCATCCAAAAATTGAATTGATCGGCCGTTTCGACAGCTTGCCGGACCCCAACCCCAACGGCGGCAAGATCGACTACATCCCCATGGCCAATAATGCCAAGGCCAACGTGCTCCTGGCTGGGCTCGGCTGGTTCTTGAACGAGAATGTGAAGATCATCCCCAATATCAAATATGTTTTTTACGATACTCCCGAAAGTGGCGACAAACCTCTATCCGATTTTTACACCTATCTAACACTGTATTTCAAATTCTAATCATTATTAACTGCGGGGGAAGAGTATGGCTCCCCTCGCTTATTCCCTTGAAAGCAACAATTCTTATTTTGAAAATATCTATTTCTGCCAATTATGGTATAATATTTTTGTCTTCACAGAATTAGATCATTATGCAAAAAGATACAAAAAACCTAATTTCAGACCGTCAAAAAGCGTTGCAACACTTTAATGAATGGGAGAAAAAACATCCGCTGGAACTGTCGCCTCAAACAGCAGTGGAAGGGTTGGATTTTCTTTACAACTTGCTGCCCGAAGCTTCCCGTCAACGTCCAATTGATCCTTCAGGCATAATGATTATGCGCCGCGCCCTGGCGCATCTGAAAGACGATTGTAAATGGAATCATTAGAATCCGCATTGATTTCCATTTCCCAATTTTTGAAACAACAAAATATTCCCTATATGGTCATCGGTGGCATGGCAAATGCGATCTGGGGCGAACCCAGAGCAACCCTAGATATCGACATAACCATTTGGGTCGAAGATGAAAAAATTCAAAACTTGATCCAATCGCTTACACCTGTTTTTAAGCTACTACCTGAAAATCCACGCGAATTTATTTCCAAAAACAGGGTTTTACCCATCTCTACTCAAACCAACACTCGGATTGATTTGCTCTTTGGAATGCTCCAATTCGAAGAATCCGCTATTTCCCGCGCCATTGAAATAGACATTCACGGAACCCCAGTTCGTTTTTGCACGGCTGAAGACCTGATTCTCCATAAAATCATTTCGGTTCGTGAAAAGGACTTGCATGATGCCGAAAATATTACTGCGCGCCAAAAAAACAAGCTGGATATTGCTTATCTGGAACCGCGCATTAAAGAACTGGCCGAAATTTTGGAAAAACCGGAAGTTTTGAAAAAATGGCAAGCCTGGAAGAAAAATGCCGAATAACTTCCCCGTAACATAGAAGACAGGATTTTAGCGCTGCTTCTCAGACAAATCACTTTTTTTGCTGCGCGGATGAAACTGGTTATAAACTTTTTTCACCTGGCCCCTGGCTGAATGGGTATATCGAAGGAGGTGGGGGGGTGGTTCTTGATAATTTGACAATTTCAGCCGTGTTCTCTCTTTTGACGCATCCGGCCATACCTGTATTACGAACCTAGGCTGTTGATATTCAGATCCCCAAAAAGATCCATTTGAACGATTTCCCAAGTACGTCAACCCGTCCTTCCCCTTCAACAATACCAACAGTCACCCTCGCAACAGCTCATAATTGACATATACCCTTCCCCCAAATTGTCAAGAACCGACCCCCTCCCATCTCATATTAAGATAGCTGCCTCAGAGTATCCTTGGCCATTTTTCTTACATGATTGCAGTACTCGTCAGTCCAACCAATCTTGCCCCCTCCTACAATTTGTGGCGTAAAACGATTAGGGCTGCCGATTCTTAATGGATCGGCGGTTTTCACTTCCTGTAAAACACTGATCAATGCATCTGTGGATTCTGCACGTGCGGCAGCTACGATCGCATACCCTATTTTCCCACTGCGATCCTGCAACAATTCACAAAGCAATTCAGCCAAAGCAAGAGAACCCGACTTACCTTCTTGTATAAGGCCTTCCTGGATCTCGGGCAGCATATCATCTGGAAATAAGATATCATTGCGAGTGCAGATCATGAGCAACTTTTCGATAGGTCCTTCCGCGGATTCTTCCTTGGAGTCAGCAGATAAATCTTGAAGTCTTCCCTCAGCGGATTCACGGACACAGACTTCTTTGTCGGACCGTGCAATTTTGGATAGGATTGAAGAGTCAGTTAGATTCTGTACCGCTGCATTTCGAACTTCCCAAGCTTCATCAGTATTTGCGATTTCAGTAAGTAAAGCTTGATCCGTCAGCTGTGCAATTGCCTTTTTTCGCACTTGTCCATGTTCACTTTCATTTTTGGCCACTCCTTTTAATAATTCTTGCCATTTGGATGGATCTAGTTTTTCTATTGCTTCTTCACGCACAAATCTGGATTCATCGTTTTTAGCGATACTAGCAATTAATTCCTGTTCATTATCGTCGAGTTTGAACAAAGCTGCTTCTCTGACAATAAATTCTTTATCATTTTTAACGATGTCCTTGAGAATTCCTTGATCTTCTAGCTTATAAACCGCAGCCCTCCGTACTTCTGAATTCTTGCTTTGCCATTTTGGCTTGAACAATGCCATATTTCTCCTCCCAAAAAATTAAGCGTATCGGGTTTCTCGGTTTGACATTTAGGCCATTCGTAGCCAACTTTTCCCCTCTAACTGATAGGAAACCCAATTTTGCCCATGAACTGATTTTAGAGTTTTGAATCGACTGATAGGAAAATCGATTTTCTCCATGATAGGATTTTAAAAGAATTTGATGAAATGTCAACAGAAAATTGTGCATTTTATGTGATTTTCCGTGACATTTGATTCTTGGAGTCCGCTTCCTAAAAATTGCCTGCAAAAAGGCTAAATATCGACGTTTTGTCCAGAAAATGAATGCTCCGCCACCGGCAATACTCTACGCTATTTTTAAATCAGATAATTTCCGTAACAGTTTGAAATCACTTTTTTTTACTGCGCGGGTGGAACTGGTCGTATACTTTCTTCACTTGGCCCTTGGCCAGGTGGGTGTAGATCTCGGTGGTGGCGATGGAGGAATGGCCGAGCAGCATCTGCACCGAGCGCAGGTCGGCGCCGTTTTCGACCAGGTGGGTGGCAAATGAATGGCGAAGCATGTGGGGGGTCAGGCGGTCGGCCAGGCCTGTTTTTTGTCCATAGGCTTTGATCAGTTTCCACAGTCCCTGGCGGCTGAACAGGGCTCCGGCGTAATTCAGGAAGATCTGCGGTGGCTTTGCCCCTTTCAGCAGCTTGGGACGGCTGTGGACCAAATAATCGGCAAGGCTGTCGCGAGCTTTCACGCCGAAAGGCACGATCCTTTCCTTGGATCCTTTGCCCAGCACCCGCAAAAAGCCTTCGTCGAGATACACATCGTCCAGTTTCAACTGCACCACTTCCGAAATGCGCAAACCGGAAGCGTACATCAATTCCATGATCGCCTTGTCCCTTCGTCCGATTACGGTTCTGGTATCCGGGCTGTCCAGCAGGCGAAAAATATCTTCGCTGCTGAGATAAGCGGGCAGCATGAGCCACTTCTTGGGCAATGACACATTGGCCACCGGGTTGACATTCAGGCATTCCTCCTTCAGTAGGAAGCGATAAAAACTTTTCAGCACCGAGATCAAATGCGCCTGCGACGCCACGGCACCACCCCGGCGCCCTTGCGATTTAATGAAATCAATCATATCATTCTCGCTCACAAGCAGGTAATGTAATTTTCTATTTTTTAGAAAGTTAAAATATTTTTCCAACTCCTGACGATAGGAAAGGATGGTATTGGCCGCGAGCCCGCGTTCGTATTCCAGATAGAGTAAAAAACGATCCAGGGGTGAACCTTGCTGAACGGCTTCGGCCATGTTCAGAGATACGGGTTCGAAGCCAATTCCTTTTCCATGGTTGTGACTTCACCATGGCCGGGCAGGATGATGGTCTCCGGGGGGAAAGCCCTGATCTTGTTCAGTGAAGAACGCATGGCCTCGTCATCACCGCCCGGCAGGTCGGTGCGGCCGACATCGCCCTGAAACAATGTGTCGCCCGTAAAAAGCAGGTTGCCGCCATGCAGGAGCATGGACCCCGGGGTATGGCCCGGACTATGGATAACCGTCAGAACCAGGTCATCGTTGCCGATAATTTCGCCGTCTTTCAGCAGGCGTTCAGGTGCCGACGGCAAACTCATGGCAAACAGGGCTGCGATTTCACGGTTCATCTGTCCGTGCATGGTTTTTTCATCGGCTTCATGGATCCATAACGGGATATGAAAATGAACCAGGAGTCCGGTGACGGCTCCCAAATGATCGGCATGGCCGTGTGTTAAAATTATCGCCTGCGGCATCAGTTTTTCGCGTTCAACCAGCTTGATGATCTTTTCGGCTTCAGCACCGGGATCGATGATAAAGCAACGACGGCTGAGCTCGGAATAAAAAAGATACATGTTGGTCTGCAGTTCACCGACCTCAAGTTTCAGATAGGGCATGGATCAGGCTCCGTATTTTTTAAACTTCAAGGCGTTGGCCATCATCAGGGGCAGCACATCCATGGCTTTGAAATTCCCCAAAATTCCCTGGGCGCATGTTTTCTCACTGAATTTTCCTGCGGGTTCCACACCCTGCCTTTGATAGGCGGACTTGAGCAGAACCGGATTGGGATGCCAGGAATGGGCCTTCAGCAGTGCCGGAGTCGAATGGTCTCCGGTTACAACCAGCACATCGGGAAGCAGTTCCAGGATTGCCGGCAGCCAGCGGTCGAATGCTTCGATTACCGAAACCTTGCCTGCTAAATTTCCGTCTTCGCCGTAGGAATCGGTTTTTTTGATGTGCACAAAAAAGAAATCATATTCTTCATAATGCTTTTTCAAGGTGTCGAGCTGCTCCTCAATGGTACGACCGGTTTCCAGGATATCCATTCCCACGAGCTGGGCCAGCCCCTTGTACATCGGATAAACGGCGATGGCCGCTGTCTTCAGCTTGAACAATTCCTTCAGCGAGGGAATGGCCGGATATTGCGCATAGCCCCGGAGCAGGCAGGTGTTGGCCGGGTGGAATGACGCCAGTTCCTTGGTCAGGCGATCGATGAACAGGTTGATGATGCGAACGGTTTTGGCGGCGCCATCCTCCTTGGCCCTGGCATAAGCGATTGGTACACCCACGGCTTCGGGATCGGCATCGCTTAGTTGATCGCTCAATCCGTCCCCGCTCAGAAGCAGGACAAATCGATGTTCTTCCCCAGAGGTCAGTTTGATCTCGACATCTTCAATTTTTTTAATTTTACTATTTAAATAGGCGGTGATTTCACGATTTTTTTCAGTCGAAATGCGTCCGGCCCGCCGGTCGGTTATCAAACCGTTCTCCAGGGTGGCAAAATTTCCGCGTACGGCCAGGTCCCGTTTACTGACAGTGATACCGACGCCCAGCGCTTCGAGTATTCCCCGCCCGATCTCATATTTGAGTGGATCGTAGCCAAAAAGGGAAAGATGGGCCGGGCCACTGCCCGGGGTGATGCCGGGAGCAATCGGGTAACTCAATCCGAGTTCGCTTTCAGAAGCCAGCAGATCGAGATTCGGTGTCTGCGCCGTTTCCAGTTCGGTTTTTCCCTTGACCGGCAGTCCGCCCAGGCCGTCCAGAACAAGCAACACCATTTTTTTGTCGTTTTCAACGCTGATCTTTCTGAAAAGTTCTTCTCGTTCCATGGTCGCTCCTTGCTTTATTATCGCCGCAAACTGGATTTTAATCAAGGCCGGATTGCAACGATCCGGGCGCAGTGTCCCAAGGGGACAGTACACGAAGATGAGTGGACGGACGTGAAAATTTTAAAGCTTTACTGATCCTCGCCGCAGTAGGGGCACTTGGGCATGCGCCGGCCCATGGCCTTGCGGCAATTCCAGCACACATAATCGGTGCGGCTTTCCCGGGCTTGGATGCGCTGCTGGATATCCTTTATTTCCGTGGCGTAATCATGGTTCTTGTTGTCCAATTGGGCCAGCTCGTTCAGCACGTCACCGGCCTGGGCATAGCGCTTCTTTAAATCAGCGGCCATGGTTTTCATGATCACCCAGTTCAATTCGGGCGATACTGAAGGTGTTTTCTGCATGAGCGGCGCCAACTGGCCGGCCTTGGCTTTTTTATAAATTTCCATGGGATTGGCAAGGACAATGGGTGGAAAACCAGTGACCATTTCATAAAAAAGACAGCCGGCCGAATAGATGTCCGAGGCAAACACCGCCTTGCCTTCGAATTGCTCGGGAGCCATGTAAGGAGGCGAGCCGATCTTGGTGGTGGCATATTGTTTTTCCTGCAGCAGTGTCGAGGTGCCGAAATCGGCAATTTTTACGTCATCATCCAGGTTGATCAGGATATTGGAAGGCCGGATATCGCGATGAATGACCGATTTCTGGTGAGCGAAAGCCAAGGCTGACAGGATTTGTTTAAAGTACTTTAAGGCCGTTTTAAGCCCCAGAACATTACTTTTATCAAGTATTTTTTCCAGGTCAATACCCTCTATATACTCCATGACCATGATCAGGATGCCGTCGACAATATCGACGGTTAAAAGTTTGACGATATGCGGATGATCCAGCAAGCGGGTCTGCAAAATGGATTCCTGCAGCAGCTTGTCCGGTTGGGCAGCCGTGCGGTGGGGAATTTTTAAAGCCCTTTGGCACTTTAAAATAGTATCTTCAGCAAGATATACCGTGCCGAAGCCACCGCTGCCCAGTTTCTTTAAAATCTTGTATTTCCCAATTTGTCCTTTTAATTCAATCATTTTTTAAAGGTTGTCATTCCCGGTCGGCAAGCAGCACCCTGTTCCGACCCATTCGCAATCCTGAAAAAAAGGCCCGCTGTCATCAATTGACTGTATCCTTCGCGAACATGGCCTTTCCCTTGTTTTTTTCAAGTTCACGCAATTTTTTGAATAACTCAGTTTCCTGATGATTCAGGGCTTGCGGAGTCATCACATGAATTTGAATCAGCAAATCGCCTCGACTCCAGCGGTTTATTTGCCTAAAACCCTTCCCCTTGATTTTTATTATCTGGCCATTTTGCGCCGCGGCTGGAATCTTTACTTTTTCGATCTCTTCAAAAGTCTTGACGCTGACCTGGTCGCCCAAGGCTGCCTGGGAAAAACTGATTGGTAGCTGGCAAAGCAAATCATTATCCCGCCTTTGAAAATTTTTATCTTCCTTGATCTTGACCATCAAGTACAAATCACCAGGGGGTCCCCCCTGACTGCCGCCTTCGCCCTCAGCGGCAACACGAAGCCGGTTGCCTTCATCGATACCGGCCGGAAAGGTAACTTTAATCTTTTTGGTTTCAATTGTACGCCCCTGGCCGTGACATTTTTTGCAGGCGTGCTCGATGATTTTGCCACTGCCCCGGCAAGAAGAACATGTCGTGGAAACAGAAAAAAAGCCTTGCGTGTGGCGAACGTTGCCCGAGCCGCCGCAGTGGGGACAGGTTTTTGCCGGTTTCCCCGCTTCACTTCCCGACCCGTCACACTCGGGACAGTTCCGCTCCCTTTCCACGGCAATTTCCTTTTCCACGCCAAGGAAAGACTCCTCCATCGTCAAGGAGATTTCCAATCCCAAGTCACGGCCCTTGCGTGGGCCGCGCCGCTGCCGGGCACCTGAAAACGTTTGGCCGAAACCGAACAAGTCCCCCAAAATATCGCCAAAATCAGCGAAAGCCGAGTCGGAAAAGAATCCCGAGTCTGCATTGCCGCCGCGCATGCGCAAGCCTTCGAAGCCGTACTGGTCATAAATATTTCTTTTATCACTGTTTCCCAAAACCGAATAGGCTTCCGAGGCCTCCTTGAACCTTTCTTCGGCTTCAGGCTTGTCGCGGTTGCGGTCCGGATGATGTTGCATGGCCAATTTGCGGTAGGCCTTTTTTATTTCTTCAGGGCTGGCATTGCGACTGACTCCCAAAATCTGATAATAGTCTTTTTTTGCCATGGCGGGGGTTATTGGGAAATCTCGGCGGTTAAGATACTATTGATCATGATACGATAGTTTTTCATTTTCTTTAAAAGCAATTCGAGTAATTCAAGATCGTCTCCTTCCAATGCGTGAGCGGTCCTGTCGATGAGCGCATCAATTTCTGCGCCGTCATGAGGAGTCACTTTCTCAATATAACGCTGATAATGGAATTTAATAGTTTCCCATTCCTCCTTGAGCTGCAACTTGACATTATTGATTTTTAATTCCAACTTGTCTTTTTCTGCATATTCGCTGGCATCCTGAATGATTTTTTCAATTTCTTCTGGCGACAAGCCGCTGGCGGGTTGGACTTTCATGCTTTGAGTAAGCCCAGTAGTCTTGTCCTGGGCCGAAACCCGGACAATGCCGTTGGCATCGATTTCAAAGTTGACCTCAATTTGCGGAATACCTTTCAAGGACGGGGGGATACCGACCAAATTGAAGAATCCCAAAGATCTATTTCCTGAAGCAGTATCCCGTTCACCCTGGAGCACGTGAATTTTAACCACAGTCTGGTTGTCGGTTATGGTCGTAAACATCATGGACTTTTTTATGGGAATCGTAGAGTTGCGATCGATTAATTTGGTAAATGTATCCCCCTTGGTTTCCACGCCCAATGAAAGCGACGTGACATCGAGCAAGAGCAAATCCTTGACTTTGCCGGTAATGATCTCCGATTGCAAGGCCGCTCCCTGGGCAACAACTTCTTCGGGATTAATTTGAATATCGGGGGATTTTTTGAAAAGTGCGGAGATTTTTTGATAGATCAGTGGCATGCGGCTTTGGCCGCCAACCAAAATTACCCGTTCGATCTTTTCAGGTTTTACATTGATGTCTGCCATAGATTTTTTTATCATCTCTATGGTTCGGTCAATGAAATCCATGGTGAAAGATTCCAATTGCGAACGAAGGAGTTTTTTTTGAAAATGATAATTGGTGCCCTCGCTGAAATGGTGCAAATAAGGAATCGAGATCATGGTTTCATGATCAAAAGACAGCTCTATTTTGGCCTTTTCAGCAATTTGAATTACCCGCTGCACAATATCCTTGTTGTCACGAAGATCAATCGCAGTCTCATTTTCCACTTCGCGGAATATCCAGTTGCAAATCTGGCTGTCAAAATCGCTCCCGCCCAGAAATGTGTCCCCTAAACTTGAAACAACCTTATAGACATCGCCGTTTATTTCAACTATGGAAATATCAAAGGTGCCGCCCCCTAAATCATAGACCACATACAAGCCGTCCTTCTTGATCTTTTGGCCATAAGCCAGCAGAGCCGCGGTAGGCTCGTTGATTATCCGACTGACCTTGAGCCCGGCAATCTCGCCAGCGACCTTGGTAGCTTGCCGCTGTGAATCACTAAAAAAAGCAGGTACCGTGATGACGGTTTCACCAAGCTCTTCACCCAGATAATTTTCGGCGATATTTTTCAGGTAGCCCAGGAACATGCCGGAAATTTCCTCGGGGGAATAAAGACCGTCCAACAGCTTCACCCGGACATCCTCATTGCCAGCTTCAACAATATCATACCCGACCCTTTTGCTGAATTCCTTGATTTCAGGATTCGAGAATTTTCGCCCCATCAAACGCTTGATCCCCCAAATACTGTTTTTACTGTTGGTGATCATTTGCCGCTTGGCCACATTGCCGAAAATTCTTTTTTTGTCACGGGTCATGGCGATAACCGAAGGAATGACCCGGGCCCCCTCGGGATTGGGTACGATCAAAGCATCTCGACCCTCAAGATAACTGATGCAAGAATTAGTTGTTCCCAGGTCAATGCCGATATTTTTTGCCATTACGGTTTTTTCTCTGGTTCCTGATTCTTGACGTTTTCACCGGGAATGGCCACTTTAGTCAATACCGGACGCAACAATTTATCATGATATGTAAATCCTTTTTGGTAAATCTCCACGACGATCGGCGCAGCTATTTCCGGCCGCTCTTCCTTGCTTAAGGCTTCGTGAAAAACAGGATCAAAGGGTTTGCCCAATGCATCAATTTCCTGCACATGGTATTTTTTCAACAAATCCAGCAACTGCTTGCGAATGATCTCCACACCGGCAATAATTCCTTTTTCAACACTCATGCTCGTCGCTTTCAATGCCCTTTCCAAATTGTCATATATTTGCAGTAAATCCAGTAGAAACTCGCTTAAAACATATTTCTGGAACTCTTCCTTTTCCTTGTTGACCCTTTTGCGGAAATTGTCGATCTCGGCCAGACCCCGTAAATACTTATCTTTCAATTCATCGCGTTCCAGGGCAACCTTTTGCAAGGTTTCCTCAATTTCATGAAGTTTATGGAAAGATTTTTTAGCAACATTTTTTTTCTTCGGGTTTGAATCGGCGTGAGCGCTCTTTTCATCATTCGGCAATCCGTCTTTTTCATGGTCACCATCGTCAGGTACATAACCGATGCCATCCTTGATTTCCTCGGCCATTAATTAAACCTCCCGGTTATGGATAAATTTAAAATTGTCATTCCCAGACTTAAGGTCAAGGATACCGATTGCCAACAAGAATCGAGACAATAGATTAAACGCATTGATAAAAATTTTAATCTATTCATCGATAATTGTCAATTTATCAACTTCGACAGTCGACCCACTGGTGAAAACAAAACGTCAATAAATAATGGTTTATTGGCTTTTTTGGTAACATTTTGTTGCAGAGCTTTTGTATTTATGCTATTTTTATGGCGATGGCGGAGATCAAATTTGGCACAAACGGTTGGCAAGGCCAGATGGGAAAGGATTTCACATTTCACCAGATCCGCCTGACGACCCAAGCTTTTGCCAATTTATTAAAAAAATCAGCCGGTAACAAAGAAATATCGGTTATGATCAACTATGACACCCGTTACCTGTCCGAGACTTTTGCCCAAAAAGCGGCCCAGATTCTGGCTCTGAACAAAATCAATGTTTTTTCCCCACTCCGGGACGCGCCCATGCCGGCCATGGCTTTGGCCATCATTCAGAAACAAATGCAGGGGGGGATATGTTTCACTGCCAGCCTCGATGAGCCGATATACAATGGCATCAAAATATTAAATGCCAACGGAGCTCCCGCCCTGCCTTCCAAGACCCTGTTACTTGAAAACGAAATAAAAAAGATCGAACCCGGCTTTTATTTTAAGCATCAATACCCGGATTCCGGGTTGATCCATTTTCTGGATATTCGCACCCCCTACCTGGATTATATCTCCACCATGGTCCATCTGGATATTATCAAACGCGCCCGTTTAAAAATAATTGTGGACAACTTGTACGGCACGTCCCGTGATTACCTGGATCGCCTGCTCAGCGATACGGGCATTGAAATTACAGCGATCCATAATTACTCCGATTCTTATTTCGGAGCCTTCATTCCTTCCTGCAACAAAAACAACTTGCGTGAACTTTCAAGGCTGGTAGTAAGCCGGGGGGCCCATATCGGATTGGCAACCGACATCAACAGTATCCGTTTTGGCGTTGTGGATTCCAGAGGGCGCTTCATCGATGCCAGTTTAATCATGGCACCCTTGATCGAGTACCTGATCACGGTGCGAAAAATGACTGGCAGCATTGTCAAGTCAGTTTCTTCTACCGACCAGATATCCCGCGTCGCAGACTATTATCAGCGAAAAGTGCATGAAACTCCGGTAGGATTTAAGTTCATGGCCGACATGCTTGCTTCGCGGGGGGCATTTATCGGCGTGGAGGGCACCAACGGCGCCGCATTGAACCGCATCGTCCCCAGTAAAGACGGCATATTGTTTGGCCTGCTGATAACCGAAATGATGGCGTACTACCAGCAATCGCTGCCGGTGCTTCTAAGCAAATTCAACAAACGTTTTCCGCCCTTATTTGTTCATGAAACCCAGGTAGTGAAAACCCCTGTCCGCCGTAAAAAATACCAGGAAGTTTTGCAGAAAAAAAGTTTTGTTTTCCCGGGCTTGGAACTGCTGAAAATAAAATACATCGATGGCATCAAATTCATTTATAAAAATTCATGGCTCCTGATCCGCGAGTCCGGTACCATCGGCGTCATTCGCATCAGCGCCGAATCACCCTCTTCCAGGCAAACACAGCAACTAATGCAGATAGGAAGGAAGTTACTTGAATAAAAAAGAAAATTCACTTTTTCAATCCAAGGGCATGGCTTTGGTGTTATTTTTTTTTCTGCTCATTTTGATTATGGCTTTTATTTTCGGAGACCGCGGCCTGCTTGAAATCATCAAGACGCAAAAGCAGATTAGTTCCCTGAAACAGACCCTGAAGGATCTGGAAAACGAAAAAGCAAGGTTGACTAAGGAAATCGAAATGCTTCGGGAAAATCCATTAGCGCTCGAACAGCCGGCGCGTGAAAAACTGTGGTTAATGAAAAAAAATGAGAAGGTTATTGTTCTGGTCAAGGGGGAAAAAGAGCCCAAACATGAATAACCTAAAAATACTAAGCCGCCCGGAGTGGTGACCGGAATTCTATTGCTTGTCAACCGACTTGAGTGGTCAGGAAAATAGCGGCACCCATCTGGGTTATCTGATCCTGCAATTCTTCGATTTTGTCAATATGGGCGTCTTCATCCTTTAAAATGTCCTGCAGAATTTCGCGCGTGGCAAAATCGGCCACGTCACCGGCCAGCTTGATGGCCTGGTTGTAGGCTAGGATTGCTTCAGCCTCGGACGCGTGATCATTGACCAATTGCTTGCTTACATCGACGCCGATGGTGATTTTTTTCAGGCTCGAAACCACGGGCAGACCTTCAAGAAAAAGAATGCGCCCGATCAGCTTCTCGGCATGCTTCATTTCATCGATGGCTCTTTTTTCAAAATGCTTGTGCAGTTTTTCATAACCCCAGCTGGCATTCATTTCCGAATGCACCATGTATTGATTAACGGCCGTCAATTCATCTGCCAGCAGCGCATTTAATGTGGCAATAAGCTTTTTGTTACCTTTCATATGATCCTCCTCTTTAGTAAACCATTAAGGGAAACCTACTTGCCTTAGCATTCATTGTAACCGGTTGACGGAAAAATGTAAAGTGGCCAAACAAACTCATTTTAACCAAAAAATCCTGCCAGCCCTTCACCAGGCCGCTGCCGGGCAGTCAATGCTTGTCGCGATCAAAAAAGGAGGGCATGATTTTTTTGAGCAGTTTTTCGCCTTTATCCTTCACAATGTCCGAAAAATTTTTTTCCGGGCCAGTGATCTCAAGCAGTTTCTTTCGGGCCAACTCATGTTTTGGTTCGAGTTCGAGTGCCTTGCGAAAAAAACCTTCAGCCCGTTTAAATAGACGTTCCGAATAAAAAAGCATGCCCAGGGCAACGATATGTTCAGCATTCCATGGCTCCAGCTCAGCGGCCTTGGCAAGATTCTTCTCGGCCTGGCGCTTCAGGGAAGGCACTTCGCTTTGGGATAATCCCAGCAGTAAATAATATTCGGCCTTGGCCGGATTATTTTTTATCGCATCTTCAGCCACCAAAACGGCTTTTTGAAAATTTTTCTGGTTGAACAGGGTCAGCGCCTTGCGATAAAGGGACTTAGCAAATTCGATCGTGTCTTCCTTGGCATCGGGGGCAACGAACTCTTTATAGCCCCTTTTTTCATATTCACCGCGTTTGCCATAGTCACTCAGGACTTGAAATGCCCGCTGCAGCTGTTTGGCAAGCGCCCGGCCTTTGCGCGCAGCCTCGCCCTCTCCCAATAGAGCCAGCCGCTCACCTGACAATTCTTCGGCCAGTTGCTGATACGCGGCCTCGATTTCCTTTTGAGTTGCCGTCAGAGGCAGCCCCAGCAACGTGAAATAATTGTACGCCGGGGCGGTCAAGCGTGACTGCAATTCATCAATGCGTGCCTTTAGCCTGGCAACCTGATTGTCATTGTTCATACTTTGTCCCCTTCTTTTTTTAACTGTTTTTATTGTAAAGCTAATCGAAATTTTTTTCAAGCCGTTGCGCAAGCTTCTGAAAACACTGCCGTTTTTGCATTGCATCAAATGGCTAGAAATGAAATCCGGAGCGTTCAAGTAAGCGTTGATATAATGCTTCCTGGCGCTGGACCATTACCGCGGCATCCCATTCGCTGAAATCCTCTTGTTCATAACCACCCAACCGCTTTCGCAGAAGCGGATCGGCGGCCAGCTTCAATATGGCGCTGGCAAAACCTTCGGGGTCGGCCAGTGCCACGATATATCCGTTCAGGCCGTCGCGGATCACTTCGCGATTGCCGGGAATGTCGCTGGCCACCACGGCCTTTTTTTTCAAGCGCAACTGCACCAGGCTCTGGGGTAGTCCCTCCCAGAGCGCCGTCGATACTCCGATGTCGAAGCAATCCATCACATTCTCGATGTCATCAATAAACCCGGGCAGTCGAAAATTCGGCGTGATCCCGCGCCGCCGCAGTTCGGCTTCCAACTCAGGCCGCTGCTCACCGTCGCCGGCTATAAAAAAAATCACCGCCGGATTTTCAGCGATCACCCGGGCAGCGATATTCAGCAAATGAAACAGCCCCTTTTGCGGTTTGAATGGAGCGATGACGCCACAGACGAACGAATCGGCGGGCAGCCGATATTTTTCTTTTAATGCCGGCACGTTCGCCGCATGTCGGCGGAACTTTAACAACGGAAATCCGCTGCGGATCAGCGAGTAATTTTTAGCAAGCAATTTGTGAGCCCGAGCGGACTCGATGTCGCTTTTTGCCACAAAAATGAAATGGCTGGTCAGCGGCCGGCAGATTTTTTCAAAAAAAAGGTAAATATTTCTCTTTAAAAGAGACTGCCGTGGTGAAAAAGAAAATCCGTGCACCGAATGAATGACGATCGGGACCCGAACGGCGAATGCCGCCAGACGTCCGAGGATGCCGGCCTTGGAGGAATGGGTATGGACAATGTGGGGCTTGATTTTCCTGAAGTGGTGCACAAGGGAAAACAGGGTCAGCCAGTCCCCGAGCAAACGAATCCTGCGAACCAACGACGGCACGATGACCCTTTGCCCCGAACCGACCAAACGCGTTGACAGCGGCCCTCCCGGGCCGCATAGCAGGTAAACATCGAACCGGAGCGGATCCAAGTGCTCCGCCGTATAAATCGTATTCAATTGCGCACCGCCCAATTCGAGCTTGGTAATCAGGTGAATCACGATGATCCGCGAATGTTTTTTCACTGCACAATCAGGCCGGTTGCATTACGGGCCGCCTGGATGTCGTCGGCCATCGACGAGTAATTCCAACTGCCGTAACGGCCGATAGAATAAATTCGCTGCCTGCGCAAAAAATCAAGGGCCGGTGGCACCAGGTGCGGCCAATGCCTGTCGAAGATTATGTAGGAAACGGGAATTTTTTTCAGATCATGGAAAAGGATTTCATCGCGCCCCTTGATCATGCCCGTTTTAAGCAAGGTACGCACCATGTCCCGATATACCGCCAGGCGATTGATGCTCTGGCCGGCGGAAATCGTTTTTTCCAGGTAGACCGTGATCGCGCTCCGGTCCGGGTAGTAGCCGACCCGGTAGAACGGCATGTCGGTTTCGGGCAGGTACAGCCAGTGAAAACGGCGGCGCCGACGGGCAAGGACCGCATTCACAACCAACGTTGAAATATGCTGCAAGCGCTGCCATGGAAAAGGCGCCGCCGGTTGCACCAGCGACAAAAACTCTTTCAAGGGCATGGTGTTAACCAAATTGTCATAAGTATAACCGCCTTGGTTGGTGGTCACTTTTTTTTGCTGCAGATCGATGTGCAGTACCCGTTCGTTAAGCCGGATTATCCCCGCCAGCGGGCTGCTGTAGCGGTCAATAAAATCTTGCATGCCGCGATCGGGATAATAAAAAACCGGATTGTAACCTTCGGCGAAACGTTTTTTCTCAACCGCTCCCTGGCGTACATTTTCCCGGCGGGGAACGGGAATACTGCCTTGATCCATGCCGGCCAGCAATCGCTTCAAGGGGCGGTTATAAAACTTGAACAGGAACGGCTTGAAAAACAGGCGATACAAATAATCACCGAAATGTGCCAGCAGAAAGTCTTCTAGATTAGCGGAGTTGACGTCTTGGCCGCTGCCGATTTGGTCCAGAATGATCTTCCGGGACTGCGCCGGCAAGTAGGCGAGATGGTACTGTAGGGAATAGGGGATGAAACGATCGAGAATGAACACCTTGCTGTTGCGCGGATAGGCCCGGAAGGATTGAATGGACTCGACATGTTCCCGGACAGAGGGCTTGCCCTGGAAATGAAAATAGTGACCGCCATAATCAAAAGGGCGCCCATCAGCTAGATACTGTCCAGAAAGACCGCCAGCAACAGCCGCTTTTTCAAGGATAAGACAATCGCCCCTTAAAAAATGACCGGCGCTCAAACCCGAAATCCCGGCCCCGATGATCAGATTCATTCCATTTTCACGCCTGCCAGGACCACCCCCAGAACCAGAAAGAAGCAGGCAAAGGCAATGCCGCTAAACAGTGTGACCGCAGGCGTTGAGAAAAAATTGATGATCACCGTTCCCGAAAGGAACAGTTGCACAACAATGACCGCGCCAACGGTTTGCCGGGAAGTCCAGTTCATTTTTTTTTGCAAGCGCAAGGTGAAGTGATCGGGGCTGCCCCAAAAAGGCAATTTTCCCTTCATGAGGCGCAGGATGCACACATATGCCAGATCGAACAGTGGAATCGCCAGGATGAAGAGGCTGGAAACAAAGGCCATAGTGTTGAAGCGCGTATAACTGACCATCATGGTCAATGAACCGATGATTAAGCCCAGGATCATACTGCCGGCATCACCCAGGTAAATCCGTGCCGGCGCCCAGTTGAATTTCAGAAAAGCCAGCAAAGAGGCGGCCAGGCTGATGGAAAGAATGGCAACGAGTGAATCACCATTGTAAAGGGAAATCAAGAAAATTGTCAGTGAGACCATGGCGCCGACGGAAGCGGCCAGGCCGTCCATGATATCAATGATGTTGAAGGCATTGATGGTCGTCAGGATCCAAAAAAATGAAAGGAGGATGTCCAGCCATTTCGGAAAAAATATCAAATCAATGGTGATGCCGCTCTTGAGCAAAATATAGGTGGCGATAACCTGAAAAAGGAATTTGATGCCCGGAGTCAGGGCCTTGAAATCATCAAACAAACCCACCAGCAATAAAATGGAACTGGCGAAGAGTATGCCCAGCAGTTCCTGGTTGAAATTGAACATCAGACTAAGGGGTGAAATAAAGGCGAAATAAACGATCACCCCCCCCATGTATGGCACCGGTTGGGAATGCTTTTTCAGCTTGCCATCGGGGTGATCCAGGAGCTGATAACGGAATGCCACTCGCTGGGCCAAAGGTGTCCCGTAAATGGTCAACAGAAATGAAAGGATGAATGTCAAAACCAGAATAATTTCATTCATGTCCCTGTATCTGTCTCCTTTTTGTCAATGCCCTTTTAAAAATGGTTCTGGCGCCAAACACAGCGATTATAATTTTCGGGGCCGTTATTGTCAAGGCGCCAATCCACAGCAAGTCTTTGGCCAGAATGAACGGTATTGTCCACCATAATTGCGACAAGCGAAAATTTTTCAATAAAGTCAAATAGCGGTTTTTCACTAAATGAAAACGCAAAAACGCCGGCCGTGACAAAGACAGAGAAAATCGTGACAACCATGTTTTTTTTAAGGTGCCGCTGCGAAAATGATAGGCCACCGCTTGGGGAGCAAAAAATGTTTTCAGGCCGAAAAGGTTGGCCCGCCAACCGATATCGAAATCTTCCCAGAACATGAAAAAATCTTCGTCATAGTATTCATCGTCTATTTTTAGTTTTTCCAGGTCTTTTCGCGAAAACACGGTCGCCGCACCGCAAACAGAAAATACTTCCCTAGGCTCTAAGTTGACATGGGCCATTTTTTTGTTGAAACCGATTTCGCGCGGATACAGGGCCAGGGAATGTGTCTGGCCGGCCGAATCGATGGTTTGGCGGTCAAAACGCAGAAGCAAGGGTGAAAGCAGGGATGCCTGCGGATGATCTGAAAAGAAACGCAACACCTGTTGATTGAAATCGTCAGCCAATTGGATGTCGGCATTGGCTACCAGCACCAAATCCGCGTTGGCCTGGCGAATTCCCAGGTTGGCGGCGGCGGCATAGCCAATATTTGATTTTAAAATAAATTTTTCCAGTCGGGGAAACGCTCCGATCACAGAAGCGGAATCATCGCTGGAGCCGTTGTCAACCACAATGATCTGTTTGAAAGCAATGGTCTGCCGATGCAACGAAGCAAAATTCTGTTCCAGAAATTTTCCCGAATTGTAACTGACAACAACCGCGCTGATATCCACTTGCCGGATAAAACGCCCAGGCAACGGCTGGGCGAAATTAAATCAATCCGAGGGTTTTCCCCCCCTGCCTGAAACCTTCCAGAATAAAATCCAGATCGCTATTCGTGTGGGTCGCAGTGAATGATGTCCTAATTAGCGAATCTTCGGGCGGAACTGCCGGAGCGATGACCGGATTGGTGAAAATACCAAAATCTCGCAAAAACATCCACAGCATGAACGTTTTGTCCAAATCGTTGATAAAAACCGGGATAATGGGAGTTTCGGTATTGCCGGTATGATAGCCCATGGCCGTCAATTCCTTGTTCATGATCCGGGTAATTTCCCAAAGACGTCGCCGCCTTTCAGGTTCGTTTTGAATGATCTCCAAAGCTTTGTCAGCTGCCCCCAAAGCAGCCGGAGTGATGGAAGCGGAAAATATCAGGGCCCGGGCATGATGCTTGATGTACTGGATAATTTTGCTGTCGCCGACCACGAATCCGCCCAGGGAAGCAAATGACTTGGAAAAAGTGGTCATCACCAAATCGACTCCATCGATGAGACCGAAGTGTTCTGAAGTTCCCTGGCCCTTTTCACCCATGACACCAACACCATGCGCATCATCGACCATAAGCCGGGCATTATACTTCTTGGCCAGTTTGACAATTTTCGGCAGGTTGGCCAAGTCACCTTCCATGCTGAACACGCCGTCAACAATGATTAATTTGCCCTTGTCCTCCGGCTGGTGCGCCAATTTATCTTCCAAGTCTTTCATATCATTATGCTTGTACTTGGCCACGTGAGCATAAGAAAGACGTACCGCATCCATGATCGAGGCATGAACCATGCGATCCAGGATGATAATATCATTCCGGCTGGCCAAAGCCGAAATAGTTCCCAGGTTGGTCTGCATACCGGTTGAAAAGGTCAAGGCCTCTTCTTTTCCCATGAACTTGGCCAGTTTGTTTTCAAGTTCGACATGGAGCGAATAAGTCCCGTTTAAAAATCTGGAACCACAGGTCGAAGAACCATAGTGTTTCACTGCCGCTATCGCACCTTCCTTGATCCTGGGATCATCGAAAAGTCCAAGGTAATTATTGGAACCGACCATGAGTATTTTCTTACTCTTGACCCAGACATAGTTCCCTTCGACTTTTTCAATCTCGGTAAAATAAGGGTACAAGCCGATTTTTTTCGCTTCGTCGGCGCGGGTAAAATCATAACACTTTTTAAAAACATCCATGTTTTACTCCTCGTTTGCAAATTTAAAGCGGATTATATAGAATTGCCTCATGAAAATACTGGTAACCGGAGGCACGGGATTCGTGGGCAGCCATCTGGTCAGAGAATTGCTGAAAGAAAAAGAAAATTCCGTGTATGCCCTGATTAGAGATGCAAAGAAATTGGAATCATCTGAAATAAAAGGAGAGGTTACTGTTATTGCCGGCGATCTATTCTCGTCAGAAGTATTCCCGGCCGATATCGAACTGGTTTTCCATCTGGCCGCCTTAACCAAAGTCATTTCTCCTGAAGAATTCACTCAATGCAATCATGACGGCACCAGGTTATTGATGGAAAAACTGCGGCCATTGACCAAACTGCGAAAAGTGGTTTTGTTGTCATCTTTGGCCGCAATCGGTCCCAATCGGCAAAACCATCTTTTACGAGAAGACATGCCGGAAAATCCTGTTTCATTGTACGGAAAAAGCAAGTTGGCCCAGGAAAAAATCTTCCGAGAGCTTTGTCCAGCACCATATATCATCGTTCGAGCCCCCATTGTTTTCGGTCCGGGCGACCTGGATATGCTGACTATTTTTCGCATCATCCGCAAGGGGATTTTGCCCACTTTGGGCAAACAAGAACGACGATATTCAGTCATATACGTCAAAGATTTAATTCGCGGCATGATTGTTGCTGCCAGCAGCAGTTGCCAGAATGAAACGATCAACATCGCCAACACCGAAGCGATTGATTGGGAAAAATTCATGCTCGCTGCTTCGCTATTGATGGGAAGAAAGAAAATCAAAAAAGTCGTCATTCCGGAAATGTTGGTCCGTTTTCTGGCCGGACTTTCCGAAATAATTATCCACATTTCTAGGAGAAAAAATATTTTCAACCGAGACAAGTTTCGTGAAATGAGGTTTCCTGTCTGGACGTGCTCTGTGGAAAAAAGCCAGCGACTTCTCCATTTTCAATGCCTGTTTCCATTTAAAACTGCCTTGGGAGAAACTATCCACTGGTACCAGGAACAAAACTTACTATAAAGAGTTTTCATTTTTTCTTGATATTGTAGTTTTTACGTGAAACGAAATTGGCAAAAAATTTCTGCGTGGTTTTAATTGACCAATTATCCTGAAAAAATATCGTGAAAATAATTTCGCCGCTGACCGTGAGGCTTCCGAGCAACGCCGATTCACTTAATTTAAAAGGAACCTCGATTTCTTTCTGGGGATCCAAAAAAATTCCCTCTTTTTCCTGGGTAATCGGCAAATTCAATTCGGATCCGGCAAAAAATATTTTTGAAAACGACAAGCTCTCATTTTCATCGAATTTGATAATAAATTCGGGATTGGCAGATATTCTAATGCCGCTGCGAACGACAATTTTTATTTTAAGCAAACCTTCATTGCCTTGCCTGATGGATCGTGGAGAAACCGTACACTCGACCTTCAAAAATTCATCTTGACAAAATGCATTGCCAGACAACAAAATTAAACTAATCAGTAACAGAAAACCATGTTTGATCATATTCCTTTGTTGATATTACACCATTTCCGGCCTGCTGTCAACCCGCAGCACAGAGAGACCAATCTGGAACAACATAAAAAAAACAGGGTTAAAGTACTTTATTATTCAAAATATCACGTATCGATATCGGCAGAAAATGCATTTGCAAGGTTTTTTCAAGCATTTCCCACACTTGTTTAGCCTGACACGAATCTCTTAATTTGCATTTTTTACCCAACACGCAATCGGTCCAAGATAATTGCTCATGATACGCATTGAAAATCATGCGGATCGTAATTTCCTCAGGGTTTTTATTCAGTTCGTACCCTCCATAAATACCCTGCACGCTTTTAATTAAACCGGCTTTTTCCAGAGGGCCGGCCAGTTTTCTGAGATATTTTGGAGATACATCCATACCGTTTCCCAACTCGGTTGTATTTACCAACTTGTCGGCTTGGGCAATCGCAATGACCATACGCAGACCATAGCGGATCTTGGTATTGATTTTCATGTCAAAAAATATAACCTTTTTAGGTTGATCTGTCAAATATGCTTTTGTCAACCCAATTTGAACCAGAAAAAACAGGCAAAAAAAAACCCCCTGTTTCCGAAAAAACAGGGGGTTTTGTTTATTACTACTCTTTTGATAAATCCTTCATGAATTGTTCAGTGGCCAGTTTCCGTTTACGCAGTTCCTGGAATTTTTGCACCATTTTTTCCGCTTCCTTGTCATAAACAGGTTTCTTTAAAGGTTCGGCGATTGATTTTTGCCTGTAAAGCAAACTCAGGTACGCCCAGGGATCGGGGAAATTGGGAGATAATTCCGCGGCTTTGTTTAACGCATCAAAGCCTTTCTGGACCACTTGCAGACGTTCGACCGAACCCATCACATCGGGCGGAGTTTGATAACTCTTGTTCCAGCAGACAACTCCCAAACGGTAATACGCATCGGCTAAGAAGTCTGCCTTTTCCTTTTCTTCTATGGATGTGCCTTCAGCGATTTTTTGAATTCGAATTTCGTGGTTTTTTATGGCATCATCCCATTTTCGTTTATCCTGGTAAAAACCCGCCAGGTAAAGATATCCTTCGGGATCGGAAGGATCCAGGGCGATGCGCCGCTCATACATGTCAATGGCTTTGTCATATTTGGCATTATTATTGTAAAAACCAGCTAAATTATAATATGAAACAGGATCATTGGGAGTGAATTTCTGAATTTGCAGGTAATATTTTTCAGCCTGGTCGAAATCCCTCATTTTGTCACTGATATCACCCAGCGATTGGATGATATTCTTATTGTCCGGAGTCATTTCCAAAGCTTTTTGCAAATATTCAGTGGCTTTTTTGCCGGCTTCCACATTTTTTTCATTATCATCGCCAGGCTTGTAAATCGACACATAGCTGCTGCCCAGATAATAATAGGCGGCTTTCAGTTCCGGATTCAGCTTCAGCGCTTCTTCATATTCAACAATCGCTTTCTTGAATTTTTCCTCGCTGTAGTACTTGTTAGCCAATTTAAAGTGCTTGTTGGCTTTCAAATTGCTTATTTTCAATTGATCGCAACCGGCAAAACTGATTACAATAAAACTGGTCATTAACAATAAGAGCATAGCCGCCCCAAGTTTTTTCATGGAAGACCTCCTAAGTTACATCACTTTATAATTTAATATTGCAAAAAAGTCAAGTTCAAATTATTTTTTTTATAAAAATCTATTTTATGCGGTAGAACCACATTAAAATAAGCCAAAAATCCTGGATATAAGGGATGGACTTGTTGTTCAAATAAATCTTCGTGGTTTCGTGATCTTTAACCAGTTCAAAAAGATTAAAAAGGTCTTCCACCTCGGACGGATAGAAGCTGGCGTAGGCCTTATAAAAATCGCCATTCCCCTCATCCATGAAAAATTTATTTTCCCTGGCCAAGACCAGGGCCTTCTCATAATTCCTGGAATAGTGCTTCTGAAAGCGGATGGTGATTTTAAACTCTTTGTTTGCTTGGCGAGGATTGAGAATATTTTGCAGTTTTTCTTCCTGAATCTTTCGCCTAGCATCCATAGCGGGATTATAATATAACACGGGCCTTAAGTAAAGCCGGAAAAATCCGGCTACAAAGGTTGCAGTCCGATGGGAAGATCCGGCTATTTGATAGATAATTTTTCTTTTATTTCAGGCTGAAGGGCATGCTTGTTGATCATGATTGCCGTGGTTTTCAAACGAAAAAACGAACGGGAAAGGTAGGCATAGCCGCCATAGGGCTGATCGGTGCCACTGGAATTTTTAGTCAAATAAAACTTGGTGCCTTTCTGGTCATGGGCCAATCCTACCACATGCATCAGGTGATCATCCGTCGTCGAAAAATCATTGAAGGTCTTCGTCCGCATCGCTTGCGATATTTCTCTTTCTTTCAACGGTCCTTTTGTCATCCCTTTGCGTTCCGCTTTGGTTTTGTCTTCCCAGTCTTTTTCCGGAATAATGGCATAGCCCGTGCCATGTTCGGTATCACTCCGGCCCCTGGAAAAATCCCTTTCACTGACATCGCCATCCCATACGAACGAGTAGCCGCTCTTCAAAGCCTGGTCGACAATATTTTCCAGGACATCAATGGGAACATTGTAGTAATTCGAGTCATACGTCCAATTATCCGGGATTTCAAGGCGGCATTTCTGATAAAAGGGGTAAATATCATAAGAAGTCAGTTCAATGTAATCTTCATAGTTAAATTGCAGGTAATCGTCGGCGAAACTTTTAGGGGAATAGGAAACGCCTTGGTAGACAAAGGCTTGGGGGATTTTGCCCAGGTAAATGTCCAGTACCGCTTCATAGGCATCAAGCCAACGGGGAGTAATGCGTGTTCTCGCCCTTTTTAGTATGGCATCCAGAATGCCCTGCAGCACGGCATCCATTTCACCATGATTGTGCCGTTTTTCATCGATATTCAAACCCGGATAAACCGCTTCCGGGACGATGCCAAAGCGCTGAATTTGTTCCAGCACATCGTGACTTTGCCCGCCCTGGCTGTGATTGGCATGGCCGTGCATGCGCACGAAATTGGCCGCTTTCCGGGGATAAGTGTTCCTGACTACGAACATTTCAGACAGGTCCAGTTCCTCCTTCCCCAGTCGCAGCAGTTCCGATTCCAGGTAGGAAATGGTGGAAAAACACCAGCAGGTGCCGGTTTTGTATTGGTTCTTTACCGGGGTCCGGTTGATTTCTTTTTCTATGCTGAAAACATAAGGCGTTTTTGCTGAATTGTTTTTTTTGCTTTTAGCGATGGCGGTAAATGGAAGCATGGACAACATTGTCCATAGCGCAACCCAAGCCAAAAAATTCTTCTTCATATTCATATTAGCCTCCTATAATTAAGGACCAATGCCAGTATCCCAAACTCTACTATAAATAATTAATAGTATTTTTTCAATTGCTGAAAATTCGTTGACCCGGATGCCGATTTTTATGCCGCACTAATCATGCCGTCCAACTTTGTTTCGGAGGGGAGGACGCTTTTTTCTTTTTTTTTGCACCGAGAACCCGAACTTGCCGATATGTTTTCCCATTTGGTAATAGTGACCATGACAGTAGCAAAGTGGCTCGGCGGCGGCCAGATCGAAAAACCCGGTTCTGGAATTGAAATAAACAGGATCGGCGTGAACCGCTAAAATCTCTGAAATGAACATATGATGGCTGCCCAATTCCCGGATTTCCCTGACCCGACATTCCAGGTTCAGCGGGGACTCGCCGATGAGCGGAGATTGAATGAATTTTGCCGTGAGCGCCGTGAACTTCATTTCACTGAATTTATCAAACTCCCGGCCGCTCTTCACGCCGCACCAGTCCACGGCCCTGGCCATGGCCGTTGTGGTCAGGTTAATGGCGAACTCACAGCTTTTACGAATCAATGGATAAGAAAAGCGTTCCGGGCGAATGGAAATGGAGCACATGGCCGGATCGGAACAAATCACACCGGTCCAGCCGATGGTGATGATGTTACGCACGCCGCCATATTCCCCGCAGCTAACCAGCACGGCGGGAACAGGATAAAGCATGGTTCCCGGCTTCCACAATAATTTTTTCGCACCCCGGAGCATGAAGCCTCCTGCCGGAACACTATCACAGTCGAATTGGGCTGTAAAGAAAAAAATTACTTGCAGGCCAGAACCCCATGGGCAAATGGCTTGGGGATAATGCGGCGAAAACCAGCGGCCTGCAGGCGCACACCAACGCCTTTGCTCACACGGCGGCCTGATTCGCTCTTGGGATCGCCGAGATAGTGAAACATGCGGCCGTTGGCAGCCAATACCCGCCAAGCCTGGCGGTAAAATGCCGCTCCATAGAGATCGCCCGCCAGGCTCATACTGGGCGGATCATGGATGATGATGTTGAAATATTCGTCCGCGAATTTAACGATTTCTTCGTTGCTGTCGCCAGCGATCAGCCTGATGCCGGGATGATTGAACAATTCTTGCGACCACGGGTTTGAACGCGCCATTTCCAGTGAACCCGGGTAACGTTCTATGGAAATCACGGCAGCCGCTTTTTGTGCCGCGCCAATGGCCGTGTAACCCAGGCCCGTTGCCGTATCGAGAACCCGGCCCTGGATCGGTTCGGCCGCACGGATCATCGCCCATGCGGCCCACCATGGTGAAATGTCTTTGAAACGATGCATGGCAAAACCGGAAATCATCAGCCCCGGGGCTTCCGCCGTAGGGAACAGGCTGAAAGACCGCTGGCTGGATTCTGAATAGGTGCGAATTTCCTCACAACTGCCGTTTAGCACCCGGAAGCATTTGTTTTCCCAATCGGCAATGGCCTGCAATTGCCGCCAATCAAGGAGCGGCTGTTCATCGGTTGCAATTCCATTCAGCTCAAGCCTGATTTCCGATTGGCTGAGCCCGAGGTCAAGCGAAGCTGTTATTTTTTTAAGTCCGCCGGCTTTGGCCTGCAGTAGTTTTTTTGCCTGGATCCCGGACAAGACAACGAAAGCGAGGGGGAAGTGCTTACTTTTTTCCATGGATCATCCATTCCGAAAAATAAATATAATTATTTTTTTTCTTCGTTTGCCTCTTTGTCAGCCCGCATTTTTCCCCAGGTTTCACTGAAAATTTTCGGCATATCGAGCTGGTAGGGGCATTTCTTGACGCATTCGCCGCAGGCCGTGCAATCCTGGTAGGTTTTGGCCAGCGTATCGATCCGCTCCCAGACCCAGTCTTTAAGGTCATATAGGAAATAGTAGTTTTTCAACACATGCAAAAAAGAGATCGGCAAGCCCTGCGGACAGGGCATGCAGTATTCACAGCGCCGGCAGAAGCTGCTTCCCAGGCGATCCTTTTCTTTTTGCAAACTGGCGATTTCCGCTTCATTCAGCGGCGACAGGTCGGCCAGTGCCGCAATGTTTTCAGCAATTTGAATTTCCGAATCCATGCCTGGAATAGCCACATCGATGCCCTGATTGAAAATAAAGCGGAAATTCAAGTTGATTTCCCTGATATTGCCGCCCCCGATCGGCTTCATGGCGATGACACCCACGTGACGCTCTTTGGCCAGAGGAATCAGTTCGGCCAGCGCTTCGGTTTCCATAAAATTGCAGGGAATCTGGATGGTCGCAAATGGAAAGGCTGACAGCGCTTTTTCAACTATTCCCGGTTTATGCCCAGAAAGTCCTATATGACGGATTTTCCCCGCCTTCCTGGCCGTGACCAATCCGTCTATGGCGCCACCATCGGCAAGGGCTCTGGCAAGATCATTTTCATTGGCGATATTGTGACATTGGTATATATCGATATAATCGGTTTGCAATTGTTTCAAGCTGGAGTCAATGTCCCGCAAAAGTGATGCCGCATCACGGCTCAAGGATTTGCTGGCAATAACGACTTGCTCCCGGTGACGAGAAAGTATCCGTCCGAATTTGCTTTCACTGTCCGTATATATGCGCGCGGTATCAAAAAAATTGATGCCCGCAGCAACGGCATTTTCCAATAGCCGGTCCGACTCGTTCGTGGATAAACGCTGAATGGGAATTCCGCCCAGGCCCATGCGCAACATTTTCAAACCGGTAGCGCCCAAGACCACGTCCCTGGCAAGTCCCGCGAATTTTCGATCATTCATACAGGTTCAACCCCCTTCCCTGGAGCATGCGGTAAAATAAATTTAAAGGAAACCCCATGACATTGAAAAAACAACCTTCAATCTTTTCCACGAAAATAGCGGCCCGGCCCTGGATGGCATAAGCGCCGGCCTTGTCGAGATAATCTTCCCGATCCAGATAAAAATCAATTTCGCCTTTCGAAAGTTCTTTAAAATAAACCGCCGTGCGCGAAATTTCGAACAGTGTCTCACCCTGGGAAATCAAAGCCATGCCGGTTAAAACCTCGTGCCGCTGACCGGAAAGTTGCGTCAACATCCTGAAGGCATCTTCGCGATCAACGGGTTTACCGATCAATGAATCGGCACACATGACGATCGTATCGGCGCTGACAAGCAAGTGAGAAAAATATTTTTTCCTGTAGACCGAAATTCCTTTGGCAATCGTCACCCGTTTTAAAAAAACCCCCGGCGTCTCACCGGGCCGGATCCTTTCATCAATATCCGGAATAAGAATCTCCGGATTCAAGCCGATCAATTGCAGAAGTTCTTTGCGCCGCGGCGAAGCCGAAGCTAAAATCATTTTCATTTTTTTAAAAATTCCTGAATCTTACTGAGTGCGGGAGCCGAAATCATCAGGCTTTCTCCGCTTTGTAAAAACAGCTTCAGCTCCGCGAGAGATTTTATATTGTGATTGACGAAGATTTTCAGAATCGTTTTCGGACCAATGCCCTTGATCTGCGACAATTCATGCAGGCTTTCGGGATAGTTTTTCAACATGTCTTTCAAGATTTGTATGGAACCGATGATAACCAGGTCCTCTATCTGTTGGGCCAGTATTTTGCCGACGCCCTCGATTTTCGTTAAATCCTCGCCGGCCAACAGCATGTCCTCTATACCCAGCGGATAATCATATATGTTCTTGGCAGCCCGGGCATACACATGGATTTTCACATCGTTTTCATCGTGCAGGGCAAGAAAAAAAGCCAGTTTGTCAAAAGTCCTGGCGATCTCGTGATTTGTCATGGGATGCTTTTTTTTACGGCAGTTTCTTCATTCATTAATTTCATCGCTTGCATCATAACAAAGTTTTTTGAAAAAGTAAATTTGACATTCAAGCCAATCTTGCCTAAAATTCCTTCATGCACAAAATCGCTTTTTCCGGAATCCCTGGCAGCGGTAAAACATCGATCTTAAATGAAGTAAAAAAAATACTTTCTTTAAAATCCCGGATTGAGGACGTTCCGGACCTCAGGCTGAGCAGCCGGTTTGATTTCGATCAGAAACCAGGTTTTATTAGTCAATTTTTTTTTCTCAGCAATCAAATCAATGAGGAAAATATCCGCCTACTGAGCCAGCCGGACTACCTGTTGTGTGACTGTTCAATTCTTGATCATTGGCTGAAATGGCAAAAGTTCCTCGCTGAAAAAAAATCCGGCAGCCAAATAGAAGAAAAAAACAATCTGTTAAAAAGTCTCTATTACTTTTGGATTACCACATATACGGTGATTTTCCGGATTCGCGTCAATAGCAAAGAACTGGAAAAAAGACTTCCCGCCAGCGGCTTGCATGCCCACGACATTGATCAATGCCAGCAGATGGATGCGCTTTACGGCCAAATAATTCTGGCCGATCAGATCCATGCGATTGATATCTGGAATCAAAAATCAATTGATGAAAGTGCCCAGGAAGTGCTGAAAAAAATAAGCGAATTGAAACTATTGTAACTAATCCATGCCGCTGTGAATAATTCAGGAGGACACATTGCGGGTCAAACTGGCCGGGTTCAATGTAGACTGTGAAATACTGAATCGACTTAACCATTCCGCACCTGTCACCTTGACTCCGGAAACGCTCAGCGCGGCCTATGCCCGCATCAGCCGCAGCCCATTGCCCATTGACCAACTCAGGAAGCACGCATGCCAGGATGTGGAAAAATCAAGGAAATCGAACCAGAAAATAATTTTTGCCATGGGACACCATTCGGTGGCCGAACACGCAGTATTCAATTTCGACATCATGGGAGTTTCCCGACTGGCCCTGGAGGAAGTTGAAAGGTTTCGCCTGGTATCCTATACCGAAAAATCGCAGCGCTACGTCACCTTGGCCGGGGATTATGTTATGCCCGGCGAGATCAAGGACCCGGCACTTAAAAAGCTATTTCAAACAATCATCCAGCGCCAAAATCAATTTTATTTAAAAGCATTCTCAGCCATCTGCGAGCAACTGCAGCGGCGCCGTGGTCCGCTCAAAACAAGCGTAACTGAGCAAAAACTCATGGAAGGTATTGCCAAAGAAGATGCCCGCTATATTCTTTCCCTGGCCACCCAGGGTCAGGTGGGCATAACGATCAACGCCCGCAACCTGGAACATCTTTTTCGCCGTTTCAATCGCAGCCCGAGACAAGAAGTGCGAAAACTCTCCGAAAAGTTGTACGCCCTGGTGATGCCCATCGCGCCCTCGATCATTCTGTTCCCGGAGCCTTCGGCCTTCGATCGGGATGCATCCGCCGCCCTTGAAAAGCACCTGCATGCGCTGCCAGCTGCCGCGCCGTTGAAAGCATCTCCGGAGCCTGAGATTGTCGCCTACACCGAACATGGCGATGAGCTTGTTCTGGCATCATTTTTAAGCAACAGCAGCAATCTTTCTTTTTCGAACGCACTGACCATAATGCGCAAAACGAGTTTTGCCAAAAAAAGGGCCATGGTCAATGATTTTTTCAGTAAAATTCAATTTTTCGACGCGCCGCCGCGGGAATTTGAAATGGCCGATATCACTTTTCAAGCCCAAATCAGCGCTGCCAGTTTCGCCCAGCTCAAACGCCATCGCCTGGCCACGCTGATCGCAGGCGATTATCGGCCCGAGTTGGGAAACACATTGCCGGAAAGCATTTCCGCCACCGGGCTGGAAAAGGAATTCCATGAAATCATTGACCGGACCAATACAGCATACTCCAAAATAAAGGCAAAACATGGCCTGGCCGCCGACTATGTTCTGACCAATTCCCACCGCCGCACCGTGCTGATGAAGATGAATCTCAGGGAAATATACCATTTTATCCGCTTTCGTGATGATGAGCATGCCCAATGGGACATCCGCCGCCTGGCCCATCAACTGGCTGAAAAAATCAAAACCATCATGCCGCTCAGCGCCATGATGCTCTGCGGCAAAAGTAGTTTTGATCAGGAATACAAAAAACATTACCGCATTCTGGCTGCAAAGAAAATATAAAACCGACTTTTTTTTCTGCCAGATTGAAAAATCAGGAAATGTAAAAATCAATGGTAAAAAGCATGGCCACCAGGGCCAGCAGCGGGTGAATTTCCCGCCATTTTCCGGTCAGCAGTTTCAGCAATACAAAGGAAATAAATCCGTAGCCAATTCCTTTAGAAATACTGAAAGTGAAGGGAATCATGGTGATAGTCAAAAAAACGGGCAAAGCCGTGCTGATATCATCCCAAGCGATGGAGCGCACGCCGGCTATCAGTAAAAAACCGACCAGGATCAGGGCCGGCGCCGTGGCATAAGCGGGAACGATGGCCACGACGGGCGTGAAAAAAACCGCCAGCAGAAAAAGGAATCCGGTAACTACCGAGGTCAGACCGGTTCGGCCGCCTTCAGCGACTCCGGCGGCACTTTCCACATAGGTGGTCACCGAACTGCAGCCGAATAAACCGCCGCCGACGGCGCCTAACGAATCGACCAACAGGATATTTTTCAAGCGTGGGACTTGTCCGTCCTTGTCCATGAAACCACCTTGCTCACCTACAGCCACCACCGTGCCCATGGTGTCAAAAAAATCAGTTATTAAAAAAGCAAAGATTGTGGTCAGCAGTCCCAGGCGCAGGGCACCAACGATGTCCAGTGCGAATATGGTTTTAAAATATTCGGGCCTTATCCCGGCGACCCACACTTTGGGCAGGGCAACCAGGCCGGCCAGCACCGCCATAACCGTACAAAAAATAATGCCCAATAAAAAAGCACCCTTGATTTTTTTGGCCATTAACCAGGCGCTGAGCAAAATTCCCGCCAAGGCAATCAGGTTTTCGGGACCGATTTTGCCGAAAGTGATCAGGGTCGCCGGACTGGAAACAATCAATTTGGCATTTTCCAGGCCGATTACGGTAATTAACAGGCCGATGCCCACGCCAATGGCGCGTTTCAAATCCATGGGAATCGCATCCATCACCTGTTTACGGACATTGGTCAAAACCAATATAGTGATAATAACCCCCTCAACAAAAACAATACCCATGGCGGTCTGCCAAGGTACTTTCATGCCCATAATTACCCCATAAGCCAAAAATGCGTTCAAGCCCATGCCCGAGGCCAGGGCCAGAGGATAATTGCTGACCAGTCCCATGAGGATACTTAATATTCCGGCCCCCAAACATGTTGCCAGCACCAGAGCCGGGAACAATTCATCACCCATGGCCGCGGCCAGTATTTTCGGATTGACAAAGATGATATAAGCCATGGCCATGAAGGTGACCATGCCGGCCAAAATTTCGCGACCCATCGTGGTCTGGTTTTCTTTTAATTTAAAAACATCCATTTTCCCATTGCTCCATCGGCAAATAATAGATAATTCTCCATACAAAAGTCAATTGAAATTCATACGCGGTCCCTGGATCACAGGAAAGGACAAGTTGTTCTGCCTTAGCCCGGCAGAGCTGCAAAGTCCCCTGCAAGGGGGGATAAAAGCCTTAGATAGCAAATTCTAAAATTGGTTGGTTTTTTAAACAAATTTTGAATTTGCTATAAGGCTCTAAAAGCGGTAGACGGCAGCGGCCACGGTAATGCCTGAGCCAAAAGACAGCAAGAGGGCTTTTTGACCTGGAACCGGCCGGCGCTCATCCAGGGCCAGTTTGAGGGCCAAAAAAACCGACGTGGAAAGGGTATCAGGCAGCCGCCTGGAAAGATTGATTACCTTTTGCGCAGGAAAGCCAATGACCGCCGGCAATCGTGTTAGTAAGGCGGCCGAGATCTGCGCAGGCACGACAAAATCGATGTCTTCGCGACGCACATGATCGCGGCTCAACACATCGTCGACCACGGCCCCGGCCATGGACAGATAGATGTCTTCGAGTTCGGCACGGCGCTTAAGGATAATCCGTCCCCGTTTTTCAGCCAGGCTGACCAAAGAAACATAGGCGTCGGCATTCGCATCTCGGGTATGAAAGGCAAACTCGCCGAATCCCCTGCCGCGCCAGGGTGAGAGGTCCAGCAGTAACGCGGCTCCACTGGCCGCGTAATCGAACCGCGGGTCGGGATGGCGATCGGAGTTGACCTCACTGGCAACAACCAGGCCAGCTTCGATCTCAGCGGACTGCAGCAGTGCCGTAACCGCTTGGACGGCATCGAGCATGCCGCAGCCGCCATTCTGCAGATCAAAAGCCAACGTGCTCCGGTTCTGGAACTCAATATTGATGCCGAGCCGGTGCTGGATGAACACAGCCATGGCCGGTTCACAGATATGATGGTCGCGATGGACGCCGGCATTGATGAGCAAGCCGATGTCGGCCTTACGATGGTGCGATGCTTCCAAGCATCGGCGCCCGGCTTTGACGGCATGGCGGACAGAGCCCCAACGTGGGAAATGGCTCCGCGGCAAGCTGACGCCAATGCTTTCTATGCGGCAATGACGCATGTCAACTTACTCCAGCAAACCGCAGCCGGTAACGCCGCGGCAAATCATCAAAACTATAGGTGGCATGGGCGATGACGATTCCCGAGGCACCACTGACCAGCATGGCATTATGACCGTCTTGGATGTGCCCCTGCAATATGGCATCATGGATGGCCAGAAAGTGGCTGGTAGTCGATGTGTTGCCGAAGTGGTCGGCGCAGCAACGGGTAATGTCGGGCAGGGTGCTGCCCAGGTAGCGGCTGACAGCCCGGACGCCGTTTTCAATGGCCCGTACCGAGACCTGATGCGGGATGATGTGCTGCAGATCGTCAATCGTCCAGCCGATTTTGTCCATGGCCCTTTTAAAGTAGGCGGGGAAATGTTCATTTCCTTTGCGCTGCAAGCCGCGGGCCTTGGTCACCAGAATGCCGCCGGGCCCGCGCCGTGAAGGGCGTGAATAACAATAATGATCATGCTTGGCACCGGTGACCAGATCGATATGGCGAAAACCCTTATGGGCATTGGGCGAGCGGTCGATGATCAGGGCCGCGCCGCCATCGCCAAGGGTCAGGGCCACAAGCTGTCCGTCAAAACTATGGCGCAGTTCGCGGGCAGCGGTTTCCGCCAAAGGCATGTTCTGTTCGCCGCTGACCACCATGCCACAGCGGGCCATGCCGGAGCGGATCATGCCCTGCAGCACATAAATGCCGGTGAACATTCCGGCGCAGGCATTGACCACATCAAAAGTACGTGCATTTCCGGCGCCAATGGCGGCCCGGATGCGCACGGCCGAAGCCGGTTCAAGGTGAAATTCATTTTTCCGGTTGTACTTGGAAATGCTGGTACAGATAATAACATCCAATTCTTCAGCCTGGTAACGGGACATGTCCAGTGCCTGCCCGGCCGCCCGGATCGCCAGATCGACCGCATACTCGCCCACCGCCACCCGGCGCTCGTGAATCCCGGTTATCCGTTCCAGGTCCCAACGCGGCCGGCGGCGGCAGGAAGCCAACAATGCTTCCATGGTTAGAATTTTTTCAGGAAGATAGACGCCCAGGCTCTCGATACGGATATTATCACCCAGACTGGTTGTGCCTGAGGGGACCGAAACTGGCTGTATCATGATTGCCTGCTTGACGGGGTTAACATCCGGATTTCCTGGCCGAATGTCAGCTGTGGACTGTATCCGAGTTCAACTTGCGCTTTGCGTATATCGTAGCGGCAGTCACATGCGACCAGACGGACACCGTAACGGCTGAGTGCGGGAGGAATCGCCGCATGCTGCAATCTGGAGGTCCATTCAAACAAAACCGCCAGAATATAAGCCACCGGGAAAGGCAAGGAAAATCGCGGTGCCGGAACACCGAGTGCAGCGGCAAGGGCGCAGAACACGGTTCGGGCCGTGAGCTCCTCCCCATCGGTCAGGTGATAGACTTGCCCGGCAGCCGCTGGCGTCAGGGCAGCCAGGATGAGTCCCTGGCTCAGGTTTTCCACGTGCGAGAGCCCGAGCTGATTGTTTCCCCGGCCGATGAAGAAAAGTCGCCCCCGACACAAGAGCGCGGCCAAACGGGGCAAAATGGTAGTATCGCCAGGTCCCCAAATCACGCCGGGGCGAACAATGACAGTTTCCAGACCATTTTTTCCATGAGCTTCACGGACCAGATTTTCTGCAGCAATTTTGCTCATGGTATAGTAATCGCTGATCCGACTGGCAAGGGGAGTGGTTTCATTAACCCGCTTTCCGGACCGCGGCAATCCGAAAACGGTCAGGGAACTCACATAAATCAGCCTATGTACGCCCGCTTCCCGGCAGGCCGCGATAACATTGGCCGTACCTTCGACATTGGCCCGCCAGAATTCCTGACGTGGACCCCAGTCGGAAACCTTTCCAGCGGTATGGAACACCACTTGCTGACCCGCCATGGCGCGCAATAGCGATTGGCGGTCCGTGACGTCACCCTCATGAATATCGAAACCGGCATGGATCAAACCGGATATATCGCTGCTTTGCCGGGCCAGGGCCCGGACTTGAAATCCTTTTTCACGGAGTTTACCGAGTAAATGACCACCCAAAAATCCGGTGGCCCCTGATACGAGGGCACTGATCCCGGTAACCATGGCGTGGGTCGACCCGGCATCCACACTCATCCCGCCACTAATCCCAACTCCTCGCGCAACGCGCGCCGCAAAGGCTTGCCCACCGCAGAGTGATACAGTCCGGCACGGATTTCAACCGCTGCCGGGACCTTGTATTTGGCCATGTTCTGACGGCAGAAAACCAGGATCTCATCCTCATTGATCTCGACCCCGTCACGGGGCACGACAAAGGCTTTGACCAACTCGCCGCGAGAAGCATCAGGGATGCCGATCACCAGAGCTTCCATCACCTTGGGATGTTCGTGCAGCACCGCTTCCACTTCGGCTGGGTAGATGTTCATGCCGCTGCGGATGATCATGTCTTTCAAGCGGTCCACGATGCGAAAGTAACCGTCACGATGCATCTGGCCGATATCGCCGGTATACAGCCAACCGTCACGGATCTGGGCAGCCGTCTCTTCGGGCCGCTTCCAGTAACCTTTCATGATCTGCGGACCTTTGATTATAATCTCGCCGGGGTTGGTCCACTCTCCGCTAAAAGGCATATCCAGTTTTCCGGTTTCAAAATCAACCACCCGGGCTACGGTGCCGGGGTAAGGCAAACCGATGGTTCCGTGACGATCATCGCCAAAGGGCGGGTTGCCGTGGGTTACGGGCGCCGCTTCGGTGAGTCCATAACCTTCGACCGGGCGCACCCCGGTGCGTTCAATGAAAGTCCGCTGTACCGCGGGAGCCAACGCGCTGCCAGCGCAGGGGCAGACGCGAATCGAGCGTAAGTTGTATTCGCTGATGCCAGGAAAATGGCTAATGGCCACGAGCATGGTCGGAACCACGGGGAATATGGTCGGTTGATGCTGCACGATGGTCTGGATCAAGCCTTTGGTGTCGGTCGGGTTGGGAACCAGCACGATAGTGGTACCGGTGAGAATTCCCAGGTTCAGGCAACAAGTCAAACCAAAGCCATGGAACAGCGGCACGGCTGCCAGGGTAGTTTCGCAACCATTGCCAATGCCCGCCCAGACACGGTTCTGTTCGGCATTGGTCAGAAGGTTGCGATGGGAGAGCTCGACCCCCTTGGAAACACCGGTGGTTCCGCCGGTATAAAGCAGAACAGCCGTATCCTCAAGATCAACCGTCACCGGTCGCGGCAGCCCCGCACGCAGCAGTGTTGTGAAACGAAAATCGTTCGGACCCATTGCATAGCGAGGCAGCTTGCGTTCTTTGGTGAGCGTATAGAGCATCCAGAGCAGGGGCGGGAAGTACTCCTTGATGCTGGTAACGACAATGTGCCGCAGCATCGTTTTGGTTTGAACCTGCTGAACGATCGGAACAAAACGATCGAGAACAACGGCCACCTTGGCTCCGCAGTCTTTGAGCTGATACTCGGCCTCACGCGCCGAGTACAGGGGATTAAAGGGCACGGCAATGGCTCCGATTCGTACAGCCGCCAGGAAAGCAATGACAAATTGCGGGCAATTAGGCAAGTAAATGGCCACCCGGTCGCCCTTTTGCACACCGAGCCCCTGCAGGGAAGCGGCGAAACGGCCGACGTCCTGATGGAGTTTGGCGTAGGAGATCGGGTAATTGAACAATTTTCCGGCCGCAGCGACAGCCAGTACCAGCGCGGTTCGATCAGGATAACTGCCGGCTGCCGCGGGCAGCAGGTCGGGCAGGGTTGAAGACGGATTTTCCACCTGATGGGGAACGCCCGGTTCATAGTACTTCAGCCAGGGTTTGTCAATATGCACGTTCATTGCTCCTTGGGTTCGGATGCTGAGATTTTTCGGGCAGCCGTCCCGGGAAGAACAGGCTGGGGCCTGTTCGTTCCGGCTCCTATTCTATCAGAAATCAAATAAAAAACGAATTTCCATCGTTTCGTGAGTATCACTTTTTTCAGAAGACCGGTATTGAAGAATCAAAAAATCCGGTTGACTGTGCCCGGCCTTTATGATATTTTTCACTAATGACAGACATATTTCGTATTTTAATACAGTTTGCCACCGTGCTTTTTGCCATATCGATCCACGAATCAGCCCATGCCTGGACCGCCGACAAATTCGGCGATCCCACCGCACGCCTGCAGGGGAGGGTGACCTTGAATCCCATCCCCCACATCGACTTGATCGGCACCATCATTTTTCCGCTGATCCTGGCCATCGTCGGCGCCCCGGTTTTCGGCTGGGCCAAACCGGTCATGGTCAATCCCTACAATTTGCGCAACCGACGCCGCGACAGCATGTTCGTCTCGGCCGCCGGTCCGGCCGCCAATATCATGGTAGCTTTGGGCGTCATTGTGCTGTTGGCGATTTTCCAACAACCCATCCTCCTTTCAAGTAGCGCCAGTATCGTCTTTTTAATGAAAATCGCCACCAACCTGTTGCTGATCAATATTTTCCTGGCCGTTTTTAACCTGATCCCCATCCCCCCCCTGGACGGCAGCGGCATCCTGGAAGGACTGCTCAAGGGCGAAGCTCTGGCCATGTTTGAAAAGATCAAACCCTACGGCTTTTTAATACTTTTGGCCATCATCTACACCCATGTCCTTGATGTCATTGCCAATTTCATCTTTACCATTTTATTCAAATTATTTCCTTTCTTGATTTTCATCATGATGAAGGCCGGAGCCGTATCGTGAACAAGCATGTGGTCATGAGCGGCATGCGCCCCACCGGGGCGCTTCATCTCGGCCACTGGGAGGGAGCGCTGAAGAGCTGGCTGTTGCTGCAGGAGTCGGCCGTGTGCCACTTTTCGATCGTCGACTGGCACGCTTTGACTACCGAGTACCAGGACCCGGCCAACATCGGCGGCAATATCCGCCAGGTGCTGCTCGATTGGTTGGCCGTGGGCATCGATCCGGAAAAGAGCGTGGTTTATCTGCAGTCGGCCGTCAAGGAAATTTCCGAGCTTTTTTTATTGCTGAGCATGATGACCCCGCTCGGCTGGCTGGAGCGCGTACCCACCTTCAAGGAGCAACAAGCGCAGCTCAGCGACCGCGATCTTAACCAATACGGTTTCCTCGGCTATCCGCTGCTGCAGACCGTAGACATTGTCATCATGAAAGCCGACACCGTGCCGGTAGGCGAGGACCAGGTTTTTCACCTGGAACTGGCGCGCGAGATCGTACGCCGCTTCAACGGTCTTTACGGCGACTGCTTTCCAGAACCACAGCCGTTTTTAACCCCGATTCCCAAACTACCGGGAGTTGACGGCCGCAAAATGAGCAAAAGTTACGGCAACGCCATTTATCTGGGTGATTCGCCCCTCATGGTTGGCGAAAAAATAAGGCCCATGGTTACCGATATACGCCGCAAAAGACGCTCCGATCCCGGCGTTCCGGAAGAATGCCCGGTTTTCGCCCTGCACAAGGCATATTCCAGGGCGGAGCAAATCAAAGAAGTGGCCGCTGGCTGTCGCACAGCTGATATCGGCTGCCTGGACTGCAAAAAAATTCTGATTGCCAATGTCAATGAATTCCTGGAGCCTTTCCGTCAACGGCGCAGCCAATACGAGAACATGGCGGTTAACGACATCTTGGCGACCGGCAACCTGCGGGCTGCCGAGCGCGCCCGGCACACGCTCGCGCAGGTACGGGATTTAATGAAAATATAATGGAAATACCGGCATACCAGATCCAGACCGATTTCTTTGAAGGCCCGCTGGACTTGTTGCTGCACCTGATCCGCAAAAACAAATTAAATATCAACGAAATACGATTGGCGGAAATCACCAGCGAATATCTTTCTTATCTCGACAATAAAAATGGAATTAACCCCTCCCGGGAAAGCGATTTCCTGACCACGGCCGCAACCCTGATCTACATTAAATCACGATCCTTGTTGCCGAAACCCGAAAGCCTGAATGAAGAATCTCCGGAAAAACAGCTCCTTAACACCCTGATTGAATATGAGAAAGTCCAAAAGATTTCCAAGATGCTGCAGGAGATGGAGTATACCGAACGCTTGCTTTGGCGGCGCCTCGAACTGAATGAGAATTTCGCCAACCGGGAGTTCACCCTCAAGGAAGTTTCGGCATTCCAACTGGCTGAAATATTTTTTGCCATCGTGAAAAAGAAGGAAAACGAGCAATTCCTTTACGTTTCATCGAAAAACTACTCCATTGCTTCCAAACAGGCGGAAATTAGCAGCCTGATCAATAAAAAAGGCTTTCTCGATTTCAGCGCCTATGTGAGCACGCTCGATTCGATCGAAGAAATCTTGGTCAGCTTTTTTACTCTGCTGGAAATGGTCAAACGTCACTTGCTTATTGCCTTGCAAGAAACCCTTTTTGGCACCATCTCGTTGTATCCCAACAAGCCGGTCGCCACAAGCAATTAACTAATATGAACAGCGAACAAATCGCATTGATTGAAGCGATATTGTTTGTTTCCAAGGACCCGCTGGAACCAAAGCGCATCATGGATTTTTTGCAGATCACCGATGCCAAGCAATTTGAAAAAGACCTCCAAGCCATGGAAAATGAACACCTGCTGAACCGCCCCGAGCGGGGCTTGTTGTTGAAAAAAAGCGGCGGTGGCCTGCAACTGGTCACCAAGCCCGAGTTGCATGACGACTTGAAAGCTTTTTTCACCATCAAGCAGGTCACCAAGCTGACCCTGGCTTCCCTGGAAACGCTGTCCATCGTGGCTTACCGTCAACCGACCACCTTGGCTGAGATTTCCGATATGCGCGGCGTCAATTCAACCGGACCGGTAAAAAACCTACTGCAAAAAAAATTAATCAGGATCAGCGGCCGAAAAAAAGTTCCCGGCCTGCCGGCATTATACGCCACCACTCCGGAGTTTTTGATTTATTTCGGGCTGAATGACATGTCCGAGCTGCCGTCTTTGGAAGAATTGACCGAACTTTTTGAAGAAAAAGAACAACCATCGCTTTTTAAATAGGAGGCGTGCATGGAATCTTTAGTTAATCCCAATGTGCTGCAAATATCCCCTTATGTCCCGGGAAAGCCGGTCGAAGATATTCAAAGAGAATTTAATCTGAAAAAAATTGTCAAGCTGGCATCCAATGAAAATTTGCTGCCGATTCCTGCAAACGTCGCACATGCCATCCGGGACGAACTGCAGCAAATTCACTGCTATCCCGATTCCGACAACTACTATCTGCGCCAACGCCTGGCCACGCTGAATAACTTGCCACTGGATCAAGTCATTGTGGGTGCCGGATCGGTGGAACTCATCCATATGCTGGTCCGGACATTTTTAAAACCCGGCGAACATGTTTTAACATCTGAAAAAACATTTTCCCTTTACAAGGTCGCCACCACTGAATTTGCCGGAGAGGCGGCGTACCGGGAAATTCCCATGGACGAAAACCTGTGCTTTGATTTGGAGTCGATCCTTAAACGAGTGGACAGGCAAACCAAAATCATCTTCATCACCAATCCCAACAACCCGACCGGGACGCTTGTTCATAGCAATGCCATTCGTCAGTTCATCCAAAAAGTACCCCATGATAAAATCATCGTTTTGGACAATGCCTATCAGGAATATGTCGACAACCAGGAAGATTATGTCAGCGGCTTGGACGAAATTCAGGCCGGGAAAAACATCATCGTGTTAAGAACCTTTTCCAAGATTTATGGATTGGCCGGCCTGCGGATCGGTTACGCCATGGCCAAGCCGGAGATTATTTCCATGCTGAATCGCGTCAAGGCGCCCTTTAATGTAACCCGGGTCGGCCAACGGGCGGCCCTGGCTTCGCTGGAGAATGAAGATTATAAAAAGCGCTCCGCCAACCTGAACCGAATCAACAAAGCCAAATTGCTTGCCCAGATGGAAAATCTGGGACTGCGTGTCATTCCCTCGCAAACAAATTTTCTCCTCTTTTTTCCGGAAATCGCCCCGGCCGAACTGAATGTCCGTTTGCTTAAGGAGGGGGTAATCATCCGCCCAGCCGCCGGATTCGGCATACCGGAAGGCATGCGCGTGACCGTGGGCCTGGAAGAAGACAATGAGTTTTTTATTGAGAAATTAAAAAAAGTACTTTCTTAAATCCGCTGTTTCAAGGAGCGCACATGGATTTCGATCTGCTGTTTATCGGAGCCGGGCCCGCCGGTTATGAGGGAGCGATCGCCGCAGCCAAGAAAGGCCTGAAAACCGCCGTAGTGGAAATGGACCTGCCCGGAGGTACCTGTTTGCAACGCGGCTGCATTCCGACCAAAGCCATCCTCCATTCGGTCAAGGCAATCAAGCAAATCAACGATTTCGAAAAAATCGGCATCCATGTGGAGAAATTTCAAATCTCCCTTGACGAAATCAAGCGCCGAAAAGTGCGCATCGTGTCCAAGCAAACACGTGGCATCGAATTTCTTTTCAAGCAGAACAATATCCGCCTGATCACGGGCAAAGCCCAAATTGCCGGCGTCAATAAAATACTGCTCAACGGCCAGGAAGAAATATCAGCCGGCCATATCGTCGTGGCCACCGGTTCCAGGGCGGCTGAATTGCCTTTTTTAAAACGGGACGGGCAAAAAATAATCCATTCCGACAACTTGCTGGAATTGGAGTCCATTCCCGAATCCATGTTGGTCGTCGGCGCCGGTGCCGTGGGACTGGAATGGGCGCTGATCTACAGTTATCTGGGCTGCAAGGTCACGGTAGTTGAAATCATGGATTCCATCGTCCCGGGAACGGACAGGGAAATCACCGATATTTTAAAAATCGAACTGATCAAGCAAAACATCACCATTCATACCGCGACCGCCGTTTCCAATCCGCGCCTAAACGAAAAAGTGGGGCTGACTTTCAAAAAGGGGGACCAGGTTTGGGAGGAGGAATTCGCCAAGGTGCTGCTGGCCGTCGGCCGTATCCCCAACAGCGAGGATATTTTTACGGGCGATTTGCCTGTCGATCTCGACAACAAAGGATTTATCCAGGTGAACGGGAACCTGCAAACCGCCGTACCAACAATTTTCGCCTGCGGTGACGTCATCGGCCCGCCCCTGCTGGCCCACAAGGCCTCGCACCAGGCCATAGGCATTGTCGATTTTATTGTCAACGGCACGCCGGTATCCCATCACCCCTTGCCCGGGGTGATATTCACCTTTCCCGAAATGGCCACGGTGGGTATGACCCAAGAGCAAGCCGCACAAGAAGGCTTGCAAGTCAAAATCGGCCGTTTCCCTTACGCCGCCGGATCGCGGGCCAACGCCATTGATGAAAAAATAGGACTGGTCAAAGTGATCGCCGACCAGGAGAATGTCATCCTGGGCGCTCATATCGTCGGCGCCGAAGCCGGCGAACTGCTGCCCCTGTTAACTTACGCCGTGACCCGCAGGCTCAAGTGCGACGAATTCAAGGATCTGGTATTCGCCCACCCCACGCTAGGTGAAAATCTTTGGGAAGCCATGGGCGAAATCGCCGGTTTTTCCATCCACATCTGAAAGTTGCTTTTTTATTTCTAATAAAATATAATTATTGACATGAAAAAAGTATGGGGGCTTTTACTTTTCTTAATTCCTTTCTGGCTGCAGGCCGAGATTTACAGCCTGCGCGTGGATGGTCCCATTGATACGATTCTGGAAGAATATGTGGTGAATTCTTTCGCCAAAATCAAGAAAGCGGGAAACGCCAGCCTGGTCATTATCGAAATGGACACGCCCGGCGGTTATGACACATCCATGCGGGCCATCATCAAGGCCATGATGAATGCAAAAATTCCCTGCGCCGTGTACGTGTCCCCCCAGGGCGCTCGCGCCGCATCGGCCGGATTCTTTATCATGATGGCCGCGGATATCGCGGCCATGGCACCGGGCACCAACACCGGCGCCGCCCACCCCGTATCGGTCACCGGCAGTGACATTGAAAAAAACATGAAGGAAAAAGTGACCAACGATGCGGCTGCCTATATCAAGACCCTAGCCAAAAACCGCCAGCGCAATGCGGAAATGGCAGAAAAAGCGGTTCGTGAAAGCCAATCTTACACCGCTGAAGAATGTTTGAAGGGCCAATTGATTGATGTGATCGTTCCCAACCGCAGCGAATTGATCAAGCAATGCGACGGGAAAACGATTACCCTGCATGATGGCCGCGCCATCACCCTGAATATGCAAAACCAAAAAATCATCCACCTGACGATGAGCGACCGGCAAAAATTTCTACGCACAATCACCAATCCCAGCCTGGCCTATTTCCTGCTGATTTTCGGCTTGATCGGCCTGTACATCGAATTCACCCATCCCGGCGTAGTCATTCCCGGTATCCTGGGCGGCATATCGTTACTGCTGGCGTTCCTGGCGTTTCAAGTGCTGCCGATCAATTATGTCGGCCTGTTCCTCATTCTCCTTTCGATTGGATTTTTCATTGCCGAAATCAAGGTCCAGGGTTTTGGCATGCTGGGTATCGGCGGTATCATATCTTTTATCTTGGGATCCATGATCTTGGTCAATTCACCCATTCCGGAAATGAGGCCGGCCATGTCCATTATCTTGACCTTTGCCGTTTGTTTTGGGTTCATCTTCTTGTTTCTGACCATGAAAGTCTTCCAAGCCATGAAAAGGCGAAAGGAAACGGGCCGGGAAGGACTGATGGGTGAATACGGAATAGCCAAAACCGATATCGACAATCAATCGGGAAAGGTATTTGTCCATGGAGAATGGTGGAACGCGGTTGCCGACGGCTTGATCCCGGCCGGCAGCCGGGTCCAAGTGGAATCAATCAATAACTTAAAACTTAAAGTAAAAAAATCAGGAGGGTAACATGCAAGCTTTCAGTCCGCTGGTCGTTTTGGCCGTAATTGCCATATTTATCATTTTAAATTGGATCAAGGTTTTGAAGGAATACGAACGCGGTGTTGTTTTCCGTTTGGGCAGGGTTCTTGACCAGCCCAAAGGGCCCGGTTTGATCCTGGTCCTATCCCCCATTGACAAACTGGTCCGTATCGGTTTGCGCACCATCGTCCTGGATGTTCCGCCCCAAGACATCATTACCCGGGACAATGTCTCGGTCAAGGTGAATGCCGTGGTGTATTTCCGTGTTTTGGAGCCCAAAAAAGCGGTCATTGAAGTCCAAGATTATTTGTACGCCACTTCACAGCTTTCGCAAACCACGCTGCGTTCGGTTCTGGGCCAGGCCGATCTTGACGAACTTCTGTCAGCGCGCGACAAGCTCAATTCACGCTTGCAGACCATCATCGATGAACACACCGATCCCTGGGGCATCAAGGTGTCCATGGTAGAGATCAAGCATGTCGATTTGCCTCAGGAAATGCAAAGGGCCATGGCCAAGCAAGCCGAAGCAGAGAGAGAACGCCGGGCTAAAATCATCCATGCCGAAGGTGAAAGCCAGGCTTCGGCCAAGCTCCTCGAGGCTGCCAACACCCTTTCCCAGAATCCTTCCACCATTCAACTGCGTTATCTGCAAACTCTGGTTGAGATCGGCTCTGAAAATTCCACCACCGTTGTTTTCCCCATGCCCATTGACTTGTTGAAAGGAATCTTCGAAAAAAAATAAATGGAAAAAACCTATTTCGACATCCGGGTGACTTTTGTTCACGTCGTGGTGTTTTTAATCGCCGTCATTGCCATCGGGATTTTTCTTTTTTACATGGGTTATCAGGCCGGGCACCGCCTGGCCAATCAACCGGCCGGCATTGAAAATGCGGACAAACTAAACGAAGCGGCTTTCGATAATCAGGAAAAAATCGACTTGGTAGACGAGAAGCCGGTCAAACCGGCCAAACAAACAATTCCCTCGGAAATGAAACTGCATGAAAAGCAGATACCCGAAAAAATACCGGCGGCCACCGGCAGGAATGTTTCATCTGACCAGAACTATACCATCCAGGTAGGCGCTTTTGCTGATTTTTCGAATGCTCAAAAATATAGTGAAAAGTTCGCCAAATTAGGCTATCAAACCGAAATCATCGTCGAAACCATTAACCAGAAAAAATTACATACCGTCCGGGTTGGCAGCTTCGTTTCCCTGGCGGAAGCCCAAATGGAAAAAAACAGGCTTGAAGGCCTGGAGAAAAAGAAATTCAAAATAAAAAAAGGACACTGAGCTATAGAAAAAACCTTTTATGGCTGACGGCTGGCCTGGCATATGGATTGGCCTTTCCAAAAGCGCAGATTGCATTTTTGGCTTTTATCTTTTTGGTTCCCCTGCTTCTGGCCATAGAAAAACAATCCAAGGCCAGCGTTTTCAGGATGTTTTTTTCTTTTTCCTTTTGCAGCAATTTACTGCTTTTATATTGGATCCCACGGGTCATGGTCCAATACGGCGGCACGACCTGGGTACTGGGCATTATTGCTTTAATCGTTCTGGCCGCATACCTTTCATTTTTTTCCGGGCTGGCCGGCATGCTGATCGCCCGCTGGAGCAAAGACCCGTCTCGTTGGACAGCGCTATTTTGGATACCGGCAATATGGATTGCCAAAGACCTGGCTGTCGAGAAAATGTTCAGCGGTTTCCCCTGGTGCACGGTTGGCTATTCTCAATACCAAAACGTTTACTTCATCCAGGTAGCGGAAATAGGCGGGATCCACCTGATTTCATTTATTATCATCGCCATCAATGTCATGTTTTTCCGGCTGCTAAAAATAAAAAATTGGAAAAGACTGTTAGCGCCGCTGTTTGTCTTCATGCTTATTTATGCTGGCGGTTACGGGCTACTTAAAAACCATTCGCTTCGTGTGGCGGATATTGCCTTTCATCAAGCAGGCATTATCCAACCCAACAGCAACCATGACCTGCTTTTTGATTTCAGTACTAAACAAAAAGTACTGAACCATCTTTTCAACACTTCTTTGGCATTAAAAAACCAGGGAGCTGAATTGATTATATGGCCCGAATTCACGGTTCCGATTTATCCCCTGCAATCCCCGGCACAAAAAGACCGCTTTACGTCTTTCAGCCGGCGGCAAGTCCCCATATTGGCCGGCTTCACGGACTTTCAAGATTCAGACAATGTTTTTAATTCGGTCATGCTCTTTAACGGCGATAAATTTGAAAAATATGACAAGTTCCACCTGACTCCTTTTGGCGAATATGTGCTATTCCGCCGCTGGTTATTTTTCGTTAAAAAGATCACCGATGAGATAGGGGATTTTACTCCGGGGAAAACCTTGCACAATCTCGACTTTGCAGGGCATCAATTGGCAACCCCCATTTGCTACGAAGTCATTTACCCTGAGCTCAGCAGACAATTGATCGCCCTGGGCGGAGAAGTCATCATAACCATCTCTAACGATTCCTGGTTCGGAAAATCGTCAGCCCCTTATCAGCACCTGGCCATGGCTGTTTTTCGCAGCATTGAAAATCGCCGCTATTTGCTGCGTTCGACATCCAATGGTATTTCAGCTTTGGTGGATCCGGCCGGTCGCATGGTTTATCAATCCCCTCTGCACAAGCCCGACCAGTTTTTAGCTTCGTTTCAATACCTGAAACAAAAAACCATATTTACCCGCTGGGGCTATCTATTCCCCTATTTTTGCTTATTCCTGCTTTCAGCGTATGGACTGGGGATAATTTATAAAAAATATAAAAACCGCTTTTTTCAGCCCAGAAAGGCAAAAAATATTTTAGCCTGAACCAAATTGATAATTTAATTCATTTTCCAAATTGACAGAAACCCATCTTTTGGATATTTTTTAGAAAAACATGAAAAAGTTAGAATTCCTAATTTTCGTTGCCTTGCTTTGTCTGGCTATTTCTTGTAATAAAAAAGACACAGCTGCTGAAAAAAAAAACTTGCCGATTTCTCTGGATAAGCAGGGTCCCTATCTGATTGTTTCAAGCCAGAGCGCCAGCCGGGATTATGCCCAGGCAATCGAGTTGGCTGAACAGATGCACCCCGACGCGGTGGTCAGCCAATTGAATTTTAACGATGACGCAGCGGTTCAAAAATTGCTCAATAGAATCCAACCGTTTTATGCTTTAATTTTCGTAAAGCCTGAAGAACTGGATGCCCGGTTGGCCTGGCAATGGCTGCAATGGAGTGCTGCCATTGACCAGGACCCTTTCATAGATGCCCGAACCGGATTTATAACTGGTGAAAATCCGGCCGCGGTTCTGAGTTTGCTCAAGCGTATCCAGGATGCACTCGCGGGTAAAATTTTTCTGCCGGCAGAATTTATTGACCAGCTTGGACCCAACAGCCAACTAGCTAAACAAGATTTCGCCAAGATGCCGGGAAGTTACATGATACCCGTTTTGTCCCAACAATACCCTGCCTATGCCATTACCCATGGAATTGAAGGATTCAGCAAAGAGCGATTGCAAAGCTTGTCGGGAGCTGGGCTGATTCATTTTGGCGGACATGGTTTTCCAGAACGGATAGTCAATTGTTTAAATGGGCGCTATGTACGCCAAGTTCCCTTTTCAGCTTGTGTGGTTTTTAGTGGTGCCTGTTATACCGGGGTTACCGGCCACTGGCTGGATATGAGTTCAGGATATTTTCAGTCCCGTGATGTGGCTGCTCATTTTTCCTTTGCTCTGGGGATACTGTCCAACCAGGCCATTGCCTACTTGGCTGCCTTGCATGCCGATCATGGTATTCCGGTCTATCAAGAATTGGAATTTCTGTCATACACGGGCGCACCTTTAGGAGAAACCATCAAGCATACCCTGGATGGCGTTATCATCGCTTCAAAAACCAAGGCTCTTTCTTTAAGCCAGATTCGGGACGGTATGCCCGTTTCCTGGACAGCTGCCGAATTCATGCTCTGGGGTACGGCTTCACGCGTTCTTTTTGGCGACCCGGCGCTCAGAATCATGGATAAATTTTGTGACGCTCCCTTTGACCTTCACGTGCAAACTGAACCGGATGCAATAAAAATAATAGCCCGGGTTAAAAACAACAATTTAAAATCAACTTTTAGCGATGCATACTTTTCTGATTTGTCAAGAACCGGTCAGTTTAATGATAGAATCCTGATTTCATGCCCATGGCCAGCTCCATGGCTGGAAATTGAAAACCCATGCGTCACCAAGCTTACGGCGCGGGGAAAACCTTTGCCATACCGTTTAATCGGTTCGGCCTGGGAAAAAGATCGGGGAAAAATCATTTTACATATTCAGGTCGATGTGGAGTCGTCTGGATATATGCAATCTCTCCTGCGTAATCCCGGATGCGAAATTGAAATCATAGTGTATCGTTCAAAAAAGAGACCGGTTTCAGCCGTTCATTCAATGGAATAAATCCGCGGAAACCTACTGGCGCGCATCATTTCGGATGGTAAAAGTGATGCCAAGGGAAAAAGCCATGATCAGGGGAAAAACCGCTCCGAAACCAAATGCCCACAGGTATTCCTCGACTGGGAAACTGAGAAAGCGATATCCCCACAGGTTTTTCATTGTCCATTGGTTATGGAACAATGGGAATTTGAGACTCAACATTCCGGTCACCAGCACATACAGCATGGTGAACCCCAGCGCCCCCCTTATGGCAAAGGGCCAATAACAGCGGTTTTTGGCCAGCAAAACCATTCCCAGCACCAGCATCGCAAATAAACAGCAGGTCATGACGGGCATCCCTGCCATGCGAAGTACATAGCAAAGAACGGCCGACAACAGGGTGCAGAACAAGAATTTTCCCGTCAGCATGCCGAGGGAATAGCGAACCTGGATTGTGTCGCGAACGCTCCATAGGGAAATGAAAAGGACAATGCCGCCATTGGCAAACGAAAAAAGCATGTCCTCCAGTCCAACCGGGATTTTAATTACAAGAACGGGTTGCCAATATTCCGGGACAAAGAATACGGCCGCCAACGAGTAAAGGGCAGAGGCCAAACCACCCAGGACCATCACGCGCCTGAACCGCTTGACCCGAATGAATGTCACGGTGAAAACCAGCAGCAGAACCAGACTCCCGCAAAGATAGGGATATTCACTCAACGCCTTCATCCCAAGGCAAGTCCCGACGAGATTTTATTAATGCCATTCCCATCCAATAATTTTAAAGAATTTAATTTGAAAATTCAATCGACCACTGACCGGGAAAACAACCACTGTTTCTCATTCACCTGCCGGGCATTTCTCTTTTCTTTATGGCTGATTTTGAAGAGTAAAAAAAACCTTTTACCAACCCTGCAAATTATAAAAAAAGTCACCGGTTGAACCTACCGTGTGAAAATGGTCGGCCGGGACCTTGAGCGACCGCGAAACGCCCATGTAATAATTCAGGTTAAAGAGGGGGATGAAGGGTAGGGTGTGCAACCAGCGTTCATGGGCCTTGATATAGATCTGCCGGCGTTTTTTTTCGTCCATTTCGCACAGCCCGGCCTCGAGCAGGGCATCCATTTTGCTATCGGCCAGGCCGGCATAATTAAAATACCCGGAACTCGACAGGACGTCCTTGAGGTTCCAGTCCATGTCCAAAAGAAAAGCGGAGACAGCCAGATCAAAATTTCCCTTTTTCAAATATTTTAAAAAAGCCTGGTACTCGACAAAAACCGGCTCCAATTCGATATTAAAACGCTTCATTTCTTCACACAAAAACAATACCAACTGCTTGCGCAGGACCGATTCGCTGTTGGCCAGGATGCGCAAGTGCCGGCGCCGGGGCGGGGATGACACTGGCAAGCGCCGGGAGCGAACGCCGGCGCTCAAATAGAGGAAGGGGGAATGAACGGTCTCTCCGGCGCCTTGCAAAAAGGTTTGCAGGAAAGGGGAGACCTGCAGGCAATTGTAAACCAGTCGGCGCAAACTGGGATCGACGGATGAATTCTTTAAATTGAACACCAGGTAGGTATAGCCGAATTTTCGGTACTTCACCAATCCAAATCTCCGGCGCCACTCGGGTAATTGTTTATACGAGCGCACATCATCGGTTTGAATTTCAACTGCATCCATTTCTTCGGCAAGCAGTTTCAATGGTCCTTGCCGGGGATCGCCAAGGACAGAATAAATGATTTTTTTGAAAGAGTTCTTTTCTTGGTAATGGGGATTTTCCTTCAGGACAATTTCCCGCGGCTCCCTGACGGCTTCCACCTGATAGGGTCCGCAACCCACCGGCAAGTGCCTCCTGAACGCTGCCGGGCCTCTGCCATGGATATCCGTGGCGCTCAGTATCTTGAAAGTCAAGTAATTTTTCCAGGGGGCAAATTTTCCCTTCAACCTGATGCGAAAATTCAACTGGTCCAAGATCGTGATTTGTTCCATGAAATTCAAATCGGAAAGGTAGGGATACTCGTATTTAGGATCCTTTAGCAGCTCGATCGTTGCCTGGACATCCCGGCTCTGCAGGACGGCGCCATTGGCAAAGCGAATATTTTTTTTCAGAGTGATCGAAACGGTCAATTGGGGTTCATCCCAGGATATGGAATCAACCAGTTCCGGAGAAATCGTTCCGGACGGGTCAAAATAGAACAGGGCCAAGTGGACCTTGTTCATGATCCCCTGGGCCGTCTCGGTGGTGGCATAAACCGGATTCAATTCCCGGGGAAAATCAAGGCAACCGATGCGCAACACTCCGGATTCGGAGGCAGGAACAAAAATGGGGAGGCAGCATAAGACAAATAAAGCACGCTTGAAAAAATTCAATTTAATTACTTATTGGACCAAACGAACTTCAGTGATCTCGGGAATTTCTTCCTTCATTACCTGCTCCACATAACCTTTAATGGTGAAGGTGCTCATCGGGCATCCAAAGCAAGCACCTTTAAGTCGAACCAACACCACCTTCTCTTCTGCCAAAACATCCACCAATTCGATATCGCCGCCATCTCCCTGCAAAGCCGGCCTAACCTTGTCAATCACGGAACTGACCTTTTCCTTTAATTCCATTTCATTCTCCTCAATTAAATTCTAGCATTTTCTGCAAAGCCTGACGCGCGTTATTGCCAACCAGCGGGTCCACGGTAATTTCATATTTTTCTTCATTCAAGGAATCAAAAACATCTTGAAGCGTTGTGCGCTTCATGTTGCTGCAAATTTTGGGAGTCAGAGCCGGATAAAAGGCCTTGCCGGGGTTTTCTCTTTTCATCCTCTCCAGCAATCCCTGTTCAGTAGCCACGATAAATTCCCGGTGCCCTGTGCGTGCGACATATTTCAACATGCCGCTGGTCGAGAGCACTTCGTCAGCCACCATCGTTACCTCCGGGCTGACTTCCGGATGAACGATTACTTTGGCTTGCGGATGTCTCTGGCGCATTTCCACGATTTCATCACTTGTAATGCGCATGTGCACATAACAAAAACCCTCAAACAAAAACAAGGTCTTGTCTGGCACCATTTTTTGCACGTATTTACCCAAGTTTTTATCAGGAACAAAAATAATTTCCTTGGCCGGAATATTAGTAACAACCTGGACCGCATTGGCTGACGTGCAGCACACATCACTTTCAGCTTTAATTTCAACAGGTGAATTCACATAGGTTACCAGCGGCGCTCCCGGATGCTGCTTCTTCATTTCCCGTACATCATCCACCATAATCATGTCAGCCATGGGGCAACCGGCATCCAGGCGGGGCAGCAGGACTTTTTTTTCGGGAGACAGGATTTTCGCGGTTTCGGCCATGAACTTAACTCCAGCAAAAACAATGAGCGACTGAGTTAATTCAACCGCTTTTCTGCTCAATTCCAACGAATCTCCTAAAAAATCGGCCACGAGTTGCACGTCCTCAAGTTGATAATTATGGGCTAGAATAACAGCATTTTTTGACTTTTTTAACCTGGCTATTTCACGGTTAAGTTCAGTTCTTTCAGCCATATGTTTCCTTGCCTTGATTGTATGCTTTTTCTTTCATTCAGTCAAATGTTAAGAATTAACCAAAAAAATACTTGGCAGCTCGAAAAATTCATTGTATTTTATTTTGTCCAAAAATAATATTTTTGTCGGAACAGAATGGTGTATAATAATATCTGGAGATATACTCAATGAAACAATCTTATACACTGATTTATTTACTCGCAATGCCGGCGTTGATTTTTCTTCCAGCGTGCTCCATCAAAAAGCTGGCCATGAATCAGGTGGCCAATGCATTGACCACGCCAACTTCCAGTTCCGTGTTCAGCGGCGACAATGATCCCGAGTTGGTAGGCGATGCCTTGCCTTTCGCCATTAAACTTTACGAATCACTGATGGCAGCCAATCCGGACCATTCCGGTTTAAAATTAACAACTGGAAGTCTATACATCATGTATGCCAATGCATTCCTGCAAACTCCGGCACTGATGCTCCCCGATAGCGAGTTTGAAGCGCAGGAGTTCAATTACAACCGAGCCAAAAACCTATATTTGCGGGGGCGTGATATAGTACTTTCCGCATTGGAAGGCAAATACCCCGGCTTCAAACAATATCTTCAAAAAAAAATGTATGCCCGGGCGTTGCAATCCACCAACAAAAAGGATATTCCGCTGCTTTATTGGGCGGGAGCCGGCTGGCTGGCTGCATACGCCATCAATCCCTTTGACATGGAACTGGGAATCACCCTGCCCGCCGCAGAGGCCTTGATGAATCGGGTCTACGAGCTTGAAGAAAATTACGCCGGTGGTACAATCCATGAATTTTATATCCTCTATTACGGCTCGCTGCCTGAATACATGGGTGGAAGTTTACAAAAAGCACGCCACCATTTTGAGAAAGCCATTGCCATATCTGCCGGAAAATCTTCAACGCCTTACATCGCGCTGGCAACCACGGCGTCCGTGAAGGATCAAAACCTGGATGAATTCAGGTCTTTACTGGCAAAAGCGCTGGCTATAGATCCGGACATTGATCCGGAAAATCGCCTGGTGAATATTCTAAACCAGCGCAAAGCCAGATGGTTGATCCAGAATGCCGGTGATTTTTTCCCGGAAGCGGAAGATGGAAATAGTGGGAACGAGGAGTCAGAATGATGAACTGGAAAGGGATAGTCTTTTTTCTGCTTTGTTTACCCTTGATTGTCAGCGCCCAGGTGATTAAAATCGGCAGCATTGCGCCGGACCGCTCGCCGTGGAACGATGCGCTGAAAGAAATTGCCCGTGAATGGGAAAAAATTACCAGCGGCCAGGTGAAATTGAAAATCTATCCGGGGGGGATAACCGGCAGTGAAGATGATATGATCCGCAAAATGAAATTGGGGGTCCTGGGCGGAGCCGTGTTGACCAATGTCGGAATCACCAAGATCAACCGTGACGCGTTCGTGCTCAATTCCCCCTTCCTTTTTGACTCGGAAAAGGAAATGGAATACGTCATGGGCCAGTTGGTGCCGATATTTGAAAAGCAAATTAGGGAAAGGGGTTACCACACCGTGGTCTGGGTCATGAGCGGCTGGATTAATTTTTTCTCGAAGGATCCCGTTATTTATCCTTCGGACCTGAAAAAACAAAAACTGGCAATCAGTACCGACGAACCGGAAGTCGAACTGGCCTGGAAAAAATCCGGCTTCCGTACCGTACCCATTGAATTGAAGGACATGATGATGGCCCTGCAAAGCGGCATGATTGAAGCATTTTATATCCCACCGGTTCTGGCCGGTGCCGGCCAGTATTTCGCCTTTGCTCCACATATGAATTCTTTAAAAATAACTCCCTTGGTCGGAGGCATGGTCATCGTCAACAGGATCTGGGATAAAATTCCCGAGGGCTTCAAGCCTGCCATGAAGGCAGCCGTGCAAAAAGTCCAGGCAAAGCTGGACAAGGGAATTATTGACTTGGAAGCTGACGCATTGGCCACCATGAAAAAAAATGGCTTGATCTTTCACGAAGCCCCGCCCGACAGCCTGCCCCGATGGAAAGAAGGCGCCATCAAGGGCATGGATGAATTGGTCGGCAAAGTTTTCAGCAAAGAAATATACGATAAATTGCTGGGAATGCTGAAGGAATATCGCCAAAAAAATGTTCAGTAAGAAATTTATCAACCTGGACAAAAAGTTTGAAAATTTACTTGCTTTTCTGACTATATTCCTACTGGCATTTTTCCCTTTTATGGAAGTGATTGCCCGAACGATTTTTCATACCGGTATAGCCAATTCCACCGAGTATACCCATCACCTGGTTCTCATTCTGGCTTTTATCGGCGCCGTCATCACCGCCAGAGAAAATAAACACCTCTCCCTGACTTTAAATTGGAAATTGTCTCCTTTATTCCTAAAGCGCGTTCAGGCACTCATCGCATTGATTAATACAACCTTCTGTACGGCCTTTGCCTGGATTTCATTATCTTTTCTTTTAAGCGCCTTTGCGGCCAATGAAAAAATCGCTTTTTTCCCGTTGCGCTGGATTATCATGGTCATGCCATTGGGATATATGGTCATGGCGTTGCGTTTTATCGCCCATACTCCCCCCAAGCCATTGGCAAGAATCATAGCAGCGTTAGGATTGATTCTGGGAACATTGCTGGCTCTTGGGGCAATCGCGAATATTTCCCATGTGCTGCTTCCCCATAGCACTCACTTTCTTGACTCTCTCGTGCCGGTTTATAACCAAATCTCCGCCAATCTGGTTGCACCATTGATTGTTGTTTTGATTGTTTCTGCAATCTTCGGAGTGCCGATATTCATTGTTTTGGGCGGCATCGGCTATCTTCTTTTCGCCCGCGCGGCCCAACCACTGGAAATTATTGCCAACGAAGCTTATTCATTGCTGACCAGTCATTCCATACCAGCCATCCCGCTTTTCACATTCACCGGGTTTCTCCTTTCTGAAAGCAAAGCAGGAGAAAGACTGGTCAAGCTTTTCAAGGCATTATTTTCTTGGTTCCCTGGCGGCTTGGCGATCATGGCCATCTTGGTTTGCACTTTTTTCACCACATTTACCGGAGCATCCGGAGTGACCATCCTGGCAGTAGGCGGCTTGCTATCCTATGTTCTGATCAAAGGGAGCTTCAGCTCAAAATTCAGCACCGGCCTGCTCACGGCGACCGGCAGCATCGGCTTGCTTTTTCCTCCCAGCCTTCCGGTTATTATTTACGGAGTAACGGCGCAAATCAGCATCAAGGACATGTTCATCGGCGGCATTGCTCCCGGTATCATCATGGTCTTGACAATGATCGTATTTGGAATTTGGTACGCGTTAAAAAATAAAATAGTGCGCGAACGATTTGTTTTAAAAGAGGCTTTGTCCACCACCAAAAATTCATTCTGGGAAATACTTCTCCCGGTGATTGTCGTAACCGGATTTTTCGGCGGCATCACCACCTTGGTGGAAAGCGGCGCGATTGCGGTCATTTATACGCTCATTGTTGAAGTGTTTATTCACAAGGACTTGAAAATTAGAAATCTCCCCCAAGTATTGCTCAAATGCATGCCGATTATTGGCGGCGTTTTGGCTATCCTGGCCATGGCCAAGGGCCTTTCTTATTTTATCATTGATGCCGAAATACCCATGCAGTTGACGGCTTGGGTGCAAATGCATATTGGTTCCAAGTATGTTTTCCTTTTGCTGCTGAATATTGCCCTGCTGATCACGGGTTGTTTTATGGATATTTTTTCAGCCATTTTAGTGGTCGTTCCCTTGATTATTCCACTGGGGAATCTCTTTGGCATTCATCCCGTGCATTTGGGGATCATTTTTCTGGTCAATATGGAATTGGGATACCTAACCCCCCCGGTTGGTCTGAACCTCTTTCTGGCTTCCTACCGCTTCAACGAACCCATGGGGAAATTGTACAAGGATGTTTTTCCTTTCCTCATTATCCAGCTGATAGCCGTCTTGCTGATTACATATGTTCCCTTTCTTTCTACGGGATTACTGACTTTGTTTAAATAAGTTTACAAAAAACCGAACATCAAGGCCGGCAAACTAGTGATTACGAGTCGAATTCAAGTGAGTTGCCAATCAAAATAGATATGACTTTGTTTTTACTTGGGAAAAGATGTTTGACTATATCCACACCCTCACGTTGGATGACAAAAAGGCCATCCACACTATCGATTTTGACAAAAGGGATTTTTTTCTCGGAAATTCCCATCCGGATTTTTGGATAATTGATTCTGATACTGCCCAAACTGCTGCCAATGCCGATGCCCCTCTTGGTTTTGAAATTTTCACTGATTATCGAGATTCCCCAAACCCGGTTATTATTTTCATAAACAAAAAACAAAGGTTCGTTGCTTTGATCGAGCACTTTATAGACATCATGATAAATGTCTTTGACAAGTACTTTGCGCTTTAAAATAATATATGAAGAAAGCAACATATTTTCCAGCCGGGCCGTGGTCATGCCCAGCTTGATTTTCCCAACGCTTTTGCCTGAAATCAACACATCATCGTCAATCGGGTTCCCGAAATTATTTTGAACCCTGATTTGAACCTTGAATACGCTGTCCTCCGGCTTTGGCGGCAGTGTGATGATCTCTAAGCCTGCCTTCTCTAATTCCAAAGTAAATTGTTCCAGATCACTATCCCGGAATGATTCCAGCACACGATTCACGGTTTTAATGATTCCCCTTTGGGGGAGGATCACCGTCACTTCTTCGGAAAGCGAATTTTGATCTTCCATGATCTCTTCAACGGTGATTTTAAAACCGCGAAAAGTTCCCTTGCTTACCAAGGTGACCACGTTACCGCGCCGAGTCGTTTTTCTATCTACGGAAATCTGCAATCGCTTCTTCAGAGCATCCACCATGGCTGCTAATTCCGGGTCAAGTTCCACCGAAACAACCGGTCCATTCGCCTTCACAACCAAAGGGGCCTGGCCGGCAAATTCATCGTCCGTTAAAAATAACTCGGGCTGGAGAGGCGGCCGAACCAATTTATTTTTCAACACATCCCCCGTATTCGTTCCTGCGGGTTCGGTTGTTTCTTCAAACTGTTCATCAGCAACCGGCTTCAACATTTTATTTTTGTGTCGCCCTTGCATGATCAGCCAGACAAAGATCACTAAAAAAGTCAGAATGATCGAAAGGGAAATCCAGATTATTTGAGACTGGGACAGCTTTTTAAGCCAGCCCGCCGGTGACAGCGCAAACCTGGGTTTTCCCGCTGACAGGCGAACGTCATCAGCCTCTGCACCTGGACTGTTTGCCCGATCTTGTTTACCAACCGTAGCAAGCGCCGGGAGCAATTTAGTCTGGTTCGGGTTGTAGGCTGCATCGGAATGCATTCCCTCATGATCACCCGGTTCAGGAACTGAGCCGGATTCAGGCGATTTGGTTTCAGTCATGATAAACTCCAAGACTAAAATAAACCACAGCTTTTTTTTTGTCAACCGAACTCAAAGAAAAAACTGGCTGTTTCGGCCTGAAAAATTAACTCTGCCAAATTCCCGCTATGGGCTGACCGCAAAATTGACAGTTTCCCGCTTGCAAAGCCAATATTTCGCTGTGGTACCCCTGACGGCGAATTAATTTTCCCTTGCAATTCGGGCAATGGGTATCGTTCCAACTATCAATCGCCATATTGCCGCCATAAAGATATTTTAAACCCATTTCAGAGCCCAGGTCCAGGAATCCATGAATGGATTCTGTGGCCGTTGCCGGAATATGCTGCATTTGATATTGCGGAAAATAACGCGACACATGCCAAGGCAATTGATCATCAAGTCCAAGTAAAAATTCGATTAACCGTTTTATTTCTTCGCGATCGTCATTTAATCCCGGGATCAGCAGCGTTGTAATTTCAAGCCAAATAGCCCCTGCCTGTATCGCAGCAATTGTTTCCAGAACAGGCTGCAAGCGAGCGCGACAATACTTTTTATAAAATTTTTCACTGAAGGCTTTCAAATCAATGTTGGCGGCATCGATGAATGGCTCCAATTGGGACAACGCCCATCGGCTCATATAACCGTTACTGACCATGATGTTTTTTATCCCATGCTGGTGCGCCAAGCGGGCGGTTTCCAGCATCAGTTCAAAAAAAACAGTGGGTTCGGTGTATGTGTATGAAATCGAACTGGCTCGATTTTGCAAAGCAAATTGCACCAACTGCTCAGGAGAAACAGACTCTCCCGAGATTTCCTGTTCATTGGTGACCATGGATATCGAATAGTTCTGGCAAAAGCGGCAGGAAAAATTGCAACCCATAGCGGCAATGGAAAAAGTGGTTGCCCCGGGCAAGAAATGATACAAGGGTTTTTTTTCAATTGGATCCAAGTGCATCGCGACAACGTGGTCAGAATTTAAAGAATAAAGTACACCGGCGACATTCTTTCTAACCCGACAAATTCCCGTGGACCCTTCAGGCAATCGACACTGATGGGCGCAAAGCCGGCAAATCACCTGGTTCTGGACATCCGTTTCGTACAGGTCAGCCTTGATCATTCCGGCTCCGTTTGCAATTATAATCCCTCAGGGCCGATGATAACCACGATCTGTCCGCCATCTTACTCAAATTGAGCAAGGTGCTCCTCGCAACTTAGGGCAGCCTGCACTCCCATACCTACCGAAATTGCGACTTGGCGGTGATTCCCCTTAATTACTTCTCCCGCCACGAATAATCCTTTTGTTCGGGTGGATAAAGAAATGTCGGTTTTCGCATAGCCGTTTTCATCAAGGTCGACATAATCCTTAATCAGTTCACTGTTGGGAATTGTGCCGATCGCTAAAAAAGCTCCATCAAAAGCAATGGTTTCGACCACAGCCGTTTTTTTATTTTTTAATTCAATCCCTGACAATTTCTGCTCTCCTTCAAAAGCGAGAATTTCCATGTCCCACAGTAATTTAATTTTGGTATTGGCAAAAACCCTTTCCTGAAGTATTTTTTCCGCCCGCAATTGGTCACGACGATGAATGACATAGACAGTAGAGGCAAACTTTGCCAGATGCAGGGCCTCGACCAATGCGGTATCACCTCCACCCAGAACAGCAACCTTGCGATTAAGAAAAAAGGGCGCATCACACGTAGCGCAAACCGAGACACCGCGACCCAACAACTCTTTTTCTCCTTTCACATTTAAAAAGCGGTGTTTGGATCCGGCCGCATAAATCAATGCATTAGCCGTATAAAAATTGTTGTACACATCAACCCGCCACCGATTATTTTCAGATTTAATCAAGGTGACTTCATCGTTTTCCAATGTGACCCCGAAACGTGCGGATTGCTTTAACATTTGATCCATCAGATCAGCCGGAACGATGGGATCGGCAAAACCAGGATAATTCTCAATAATATCCGCATTGATGATTTGTCCGCCGAAAACCTGTTTTTCAAGGACCAGCGTTTTTCGCAGAGATCGTCCGCAATATATCGCCGCTGCCAAACCGGCCGGTCCGCCGCCGATAATGATGATATCCCAGTTTTTTTCCATCATTGCATTTCACTCAGGGTTTTTTCAATTTGACTCGGGTTAACCGCACCAATAATTTGTGTTTTCACTAAACCGTTTTTTATAAATAAAAGAGTCGGAAGGGTGCGAACAAAAAAACGTGAAGATGTCAAGGGGTTTTCATTCACGTTGACTTTGAGCACAGTCACACTTTCGTGATGATTGGCAGCAATCTTTTCCAGGCCTGGCTCCATAAGTTTGCAAGGCATGCATGTAGGGGCCCAAAAGTCAACAATAATCGTCTTGGTGCTATGCATCAAACTGTCAAAGTTTCCGTCGTTGGCAGAATTAATCTCAGCCATGGTTTCTATCCTCCCGCATAATTTTATTATAAATGCTTATATACTCTGGAACCACCATTTCCCATGCAAAATTTCGCAACATGCCATTTTCCTGAATTTGCCGCCAAACCTGTGGGTTTTGATACATTGCCAGAACCTTCTTTATTAATAACATAATTTCTGAAATGCTGTCACCTGAAAACTTAAAACCAGTGCCATGCCCGGTATGCGGGTCAAATTCACTTACAGAATCTTCCAACCCTCCGGTCGCTCGAACAATCGGCACGGTACCATATTTCATGCTGTAAATCTGATTCAGTCCACAAGGTTCATAAATTGAGGGCATGAAGAATATATCCGCAGCTGCTTCCATCCGATGGGCCATCCTCTCATCAAAAAAGTTTAAAAAAGTTGAGCGGTTGGGAAATTGATCGGCCATGGCCTGTAATTTCTGGGTTAAATGAGCTTCTCCCTCGCCCAGAATAATAACATGTAAATTTTCTTTTAGGAGAATCGGAAAAATATTCAGCAGCAGGTCTATTCCCTTCTGCTTAGCGATACGTGAAATCACTACCAACAATGGCCAGTTGCAATCTGTCGAGATATTAAGTTCTGCATACAAAGCTTCCTTGTTTTTTCTTTTTTCAGCCAGCGTTACCCGGGAATAGGGATAATCAATAAAAGAATCATTTTCTGGCGCCCATTGACTATAATCGACTCCATTCAGAATTCCACTTAGTTTAAATGAAAACTTGTTAAGCAAGCCATCCAAACCGAATCCTTTTTCTGGCGAAAGGATTTCCCTGGCATAGGTGGGACTGACCGTGAGCAACCAATCTGAAAAAATAATCCCGGCTTTCATAAAATTGATATTTCCATAAAATTCAAGGTAGTCGGAGGAAAAAAGATAGTCTTCAAAGCCAGTTTCACTGAATAAATTCCCGGGAAAAATCCCCTGATATCCAAGATTATGTATCGAAAAAACAATCTTGGTCTTCAATAAAAGTGAAGGGCTGGGGGGCGATTTGATTAAAAGCGGGATCAATGCGGTCTGCCAGTCATGGCAATGAACAATATCAAAAAATATTTCCTGGCGGCGAATAAATTCCACAATTGCTTTTTGAAAAAACAAAAAGCGGTAAAAAGTATCGGAGTATTCGCCATGAGCATCCCCATAAAGATATTTTCTTGCAAAAAAATATTCCTGGGTAATAAAATATACACTCAAGCGTGGAGTGAGATTTGCTTTTTTTATTTCGGCCGGGAAAGATCGGGACCCGATTGGGATGGGAAAAAAATCCACCGTTTCCAGCGTAAGACTGCGAATTTTTTCTGTCAGATATTCCGGAATCATTAAAGACACATTTGATTTTTCAGCCAGGAATTGCGGAAGAATTCCCGCCACATCGGCTAGTCCCCCGGTTTTTGCAAATGGCACAGCTTCTGAAGCTATAAAAAGAATTTCCAACAATTTCCCCTAGAAATTTAGTTTCATGTCGTTGGCTATTTTACCTTAAAAACACTAAATGTCAACACAATTCATTATAAAAACACAAAATATGGGGGAAGACAAATAATTTATTTCTTTTTTTTAAACACTGAAAAAACGGATTGTTTTTTGTTATCGGGCGATAATTCGGCAATTTTTTTTAATGCGACTTCATGATCCGGGTCAATCGCCAAGGCTTTTCTAAAAAAACTTCCCGCTCTTTTGTCCAATTTTTCAGCCAAGAATAATAATCCCAGCGCGACTAAAGGTTCCGCATTCCATGGTTCCATTTCGACAACTTTCTGAAGGTTTTTTTCGGCAACTCTCCGTAAAGCCGGAATATTGGACTGGCTTAAACCCAACAAGAGGAAATACTGCGATTTGCTCTTATCATTTCTTACGGCTTCCTCTAAAAGACTGGCCGCTTCCAGGAATCTTTTCTGAGCATACGAGGATTTGGCTTTTCGATAAAACAGATTGGCTTTTTCAACTAGATTCTCAGTGACCTTGTCCACTTTCTGGATTTCTTTATAACCCTTGGTGTCATATTCACGACGCTTTTCTTCACTGCTTAAAACTTCAAAAGCCTTATTAATACGTGAGAAAACAAGATTGGCTTTATCCTTCAGCTCGGGGTCCGGCGCATCGCCAAAACGATCTGGGTGATATTTTTTCGCATATTGATAATAGGCATCCTTGATTTCATTGAAAGCCACCGAGTTATTTAAATTGAACAATTCATAATAATCAATCTCTTTGGTTTTCAATTTTTCATAAAGTGCGATCAATTCATCATAGCTTTGGCTTGTTTCCTTGTCGATGGAGGTTTGGCCAAATTCCACTATATTGAGCAAAAAAAACAACATGAGCTTTTGCCAATAAATTTCATCGCCAACATTCATCTTGGCAGCAATTTGCCCGGCCGGCGCAGGAGAATGGCTTGCCAATTCCAAGTAAAAATCAATTTCGCTGGAGCTCATCAAATTTTTAAAATCATCGGACATGGATTTGGTCAACAAAGAACGAGTGGAAAAATTGTTTTTGAATAAAGCCAGATTTTTAAATCTTTTCACGCCCTCGGGAAAAATAGCCGGCAACTCGATCTGAAACATGGAACTTTCTGAAATATCGGGGATCATGGAAGTAAATTCCCATTCGCCACTGGTCAATGAAAATGTTGAAATAGCGATGAGCCTTACCTGATAGATCAATCCAAAATGTAAATCCTTTTGAGTAAGAAAATTATTTGCAACTAGAATACTACCAATTTTTGCTTTTTTGCCGGAAAGCAATTTTTGGATGTCCCAAAATTGAGTTTGATTGATTTTTCCTATTTTAAAAAGTATTTCACCCAATCGTTCATGAAGGACGTTGGTTTTGGCAAAACAAAGGGTGCCCGAGGCAAAATACAAGCTCTTCTCGAAGTTTTCTCCTTTCAATCTGAGTTCACCACTGCTTTTCTCGATAAATATTTTCCTCAACACGAAGGGGACTGGAGATTCAATTATATGTTTTCCCATGGATATCCTATTTCTCAAATCAGCTGGAATGATTTTTACACTATTTGACTTTTATTGTCAACAACAACAACTTTCATGGAGCAGATGACGGCAAGAGATTTTCATGCAAACTATCTTGTCGGAATAACGTAATGCCGGCCCTGAAAAGCGTCCGCTTGTTTCATTTTAAGCCTGATCGAGTTTAAAACAGCCGGCTTGTTCAATGCCCATTCCGGCGCAACAAAAATTTCCTTTTCCCTTTCGGCCGTAAGCCGATGAATCACGATATCGGGATCAAGATGGTCCAAGAGAAAAACAATCAGCTCCGTGTATTCCTTTTGGGTGAGCAGGGGAAACGGCGTTTGCAGATATTGTCGATGCAAGGCGGTGTCTTTTAAAATATGCAGCAAATGAAATTTAATACCCTGTGGCTTCAAGCGGTTCATTTCCTCTATGGTGGCCAGCATGTTTTCTCGGGACTCACCCGGAATGCCAACAATCAGATGAACAACCGTGTCAATGTTCACAGATTGCAATTTCTGAAAAGTTTCCAGGAATTGCGGGTAGGAATGATTGCGGTTTAAAAATTTTAAACTTGATTCATGGATCGATTGCAAGCCCAATTCGATCGTGACATACAGGCGCTGATTGAATTCCTCAAGAAGAAACAAAACCGGATTGGAGATAATATCAGGTCGGGTGCCGATAGACAGTCCGACAATATTTTCATAGTTGAAAACTATTTCGTATTTACACTTCAGGTCTGAAATTGAACCATAGGTGTTGCTGTGAGACTGAAAATAGGCTATATACTTTTTACCGGGATGGGCCGCCATAAAGGTTTCAATTTGCTGTTCGATAGGCCAACCCGCCGTACGAACCGGTCCTGCAGCATATTGATCGCAAAAAACACATCCTTTCCAGCTAATCGAACCATCCCGGTTTGGACAGGCAAAACCGGCATTGAGTGGAATTTTTAGGATTTTTTGTCCGGGAAACTTTTTCTTTAAAAAATCTGACAACGAATTATACGAATCATTCATTTAGAATCGCTTGAATGCCCTTGTACAAGGCTTCAAGATTCAACGGTTTTTCATAAAAACCTTCTAAATAGATATCATCAATTTTTTTTCTGACTTCGTCCTGGTGATAAATTCCGGATATGGCGATAATCGGAGTAAAAAAACGATCTTTTATTTCACGCATAACATCAACGCCATGTTCTTTGGGAAGCAGCAAATCCGTTATGACCAAATCCGGTACATGGTTTTCAGCCAATTCAATGGCTTTTTGGCCATCGTGGGCGATCCGTATTTCAAAACCCCTTTCTTCAAGAAATTCTTTTAACAGCAAGCAAATTTCCTTGTCGTCATCAACTATTAAAATTATTTTATTTTCGCCCATTTTTCTCTCTTAGATAGACCAATGAATATTCACACCAGGACCACAGCAAAAAAGCCGAACTCAGGACTATAAAAAACCGTTTGAGCAAAAATAAATCGATGGAATCACTGAGATCGACAATGAAAACAAAAATCAACAAGCTGAGTAGGCCGAAAGTAAACTTGCCTATCACCAGGGAAGGTTTGATAATCTTCCTGCCCTTGAACAACAAGAAACTGGCCCAGAGAATCAAAATATCCCGCAAAACGATAAAAACAGCCAACCATACTGGAAAATCAAACTTGATGGTTAGTGTGAATAACAGGGACAAAACCAGGAATTTGTCCGCCAAGGGATCTATAATTTTACCTAAATCGCTCTCTTGAGAAAAGCAGCGGGCAATAAATCCATCCAAAAAATCAAGAAATACGGCAAAGACATAGACAACGATTAAATATGGAAAGATTTGCGGACTGACATGGATCATTAAAAAAATAATGATCGGAATCATAAATATGCGTAGCATACTTAATATATTGGGCAAAGTAACTGTTTTCTTCATCGGGATTAAAAATATATCAAATCAACAATTAAATCAATATTCTAGAATTTATTTTAAATAAATATCTCCATAATTGTTGTTGATGATTATTTCGGGTTTCTGACCGCTGCGATTGGCAAAATTTTCATCCTTTTCCTGGAAGATATCCAAAGCAATGGAAGAATGATTGTATATCCTGCCATGTATTGTTTTTATATTGAAGGTAGGATCGGTCAACCCGCCCAGAAAAAGATTAAGGTTTGCTTGCTGCGATTCTATATTTATTCTATCGGCAATTTTTTCACCGATAAAATCTAAATTCCCGTTTTTTAGAAGCACATTCAGGGTTTCTCCCGCACAGTCAGTAATGGCAATATCGGCGAATGAATTCTCAATAACCATGCTCTTGGCTTGAACATGGCGGACATCCATTTTACTCGATCGACTCGTCAGATAAACTCGACCCTTAATATTTTCTATAAAAACAGTTTGGAAAGCATTGGAAAGATTTAGACCATTCTCTATGTTGCGAACCACGACTTTGCTATGGCGTCCGAAGATTTCAGCTTGCCCGGCCCCATCCAAAATAATGTCGCCATACGCGTGTTCAATGGTAACCCCGGATTTGATTTTTTTTAACCGATAGTTCCCATGCCGTCCCTTCACATGAAGGGAGGCAGCATTTTCCAGCAAAATATCACCTTGACTTGCTTCAATGTCTACACTTCCGGTGATATTTTTTAAATCCATGTTTCCACGCCGTATTTCTATTCGCACCGATGAGGGAATATCCTTTAAAAATAAATTTCCGTTTTTCTGCTTGAGAAAAAGGTCTGTCCCGCATTGACGAACAATCGTATTTCCCAGCTGATTGCGTACAGACAACATGACGGCTTCGGGAATCATCACATGAAAATAAGTCCTTAGTCTTTTATAGGGAAAAGCCGACACATAATCCACGCTAACATTTAATTCACCATTTTCATTTTCTACATGGATACGTGCATGACGACTGATCTTTTCAACATCCTCCCGATCCAAATAATATACCCTGAAAGATGCCTGAAGATGAACCTGGCCATCCATTGATTTATCAACGACTATCTCACCGGCAGGATTATCCAAAATGATTTTATGCGGCGCCGGAAAAACCATTTCTTTTTGGGGAAAGGCCTTATATTGCTCACTGATCAAAAGTCCTTCACTTAAAAATTCGGGGAAATCGTCAATGAATTTAATGGTGCCTTTTCGGATCGCATTATAAACAAATCCAAAAACGATTAATAAAACAACAATGACGATTTCTTTCTTTTTCATTGATTTTTTTTTGTATACAAATAAATATTTTTCAACCCGATATAAATCAAGATTAATGGCCAATATTTCCCGATAAGGTACCAGACCCTAATTTCCAAGCCAAAGTTTTTCAATAAAAAAAGCATACCCAAAACCAAAATGATGAATCCCCAAAAAAGTGATTCTTTTTTAGCTTTTGCCATTTTTACTCTCCTCGTTTTTGAAGTAATTGTAAACAATCTTAATGCCAAAAATAATCAGTACCAGCGGCCACAGACGTGTCACTTGGCGATACGTGATCAAATCAAAGTTGGCCAATTGGAAAACAATCCCGATCATCAGCACGATGATTGCAGAAAACAAAGAAAAATCTTCTTTGTTGTTTGCTGGGTTTTCTTCAGTTAGAATACTCTGATTAATCTTCCCTGCTTCATTAAAGCTGTCAATGATCTGAAAAATAAAAAAGCCGGCAATCAACAGACCAAAAACTACCGCATCGGGATCATTGGCATTATCGGTCAAAACAATTAAAACAGCAAAAATAAGCATATAGGTAATGCCCTTGATAATGTTGCCGTTATATATGGCCCCCATACCGGGAAATATTGCCAGAAAAGCAGCTAAAGACGGATTTTTTTCTTTTTGACCCGAGACTAATTTTTGATTGTTATCCATTTTTTCCTCCTTTGCTTAAGCCATCATTCAAATTAAAATCGGAACTAACTTTTTCATTTTTTGTCTGGCTGGCTTTTTTATTAAAAAACGTAAACAAAATCAAATCTTTGGATTCTTTAACTCTTTCAAACCATCCTCCGGTTCGCACGATAAACGTTTCTATAGAGCCAACCACCACATGCATTTCGCGATTGACCGATGGGAAAATATTGGTAAAGTAAAATAGATTTAAAAACAAAATGATGGTTCCGATTGCTGCAGCCAACCATTTGGGGAAAAAAACAGTTTTGGCAAATCTCCTTTTTTCAGAAATTTCCGGAATATTGAACAGCCTGTTTTTTAGATAAAATGGGACTTCTTCCTGCAAGTCCGACATTTTCAATAGTATCTCTTCCATTTTTTCTTTCAGATGAAGACAACGGGGGCATTCCGACAAGTGGCGTTCGATGTTGCCGGACTCCGCCGGGGATAATTCGTTTTCCAGGTATGCCGAGAGCCGGGATTCAATTTCTTTGCATTTAAAAATCATTGCCCCCCCCAATAAAAGATTGGGCCAGCTTCAAGCGGGCTCGATTGATACGGGATTTCACCGTTCCTTCGGGGATGGAAAATTTCACGGCAATTTCCTGATAAGACAAATCCTGAATGTCACGCAAAATTAAAATCACCCTGAGTTCAGGTTCCAACTGCGCTATTTTTTTTCTCAATTCCACAATTTCCGATTCCCGGATCGAATGGTCCTCCGGAGTCTGGTCGTGGCCGCTGATTTTTTCGTCTAATTCCTGATTACTTAAAAAGTATTTCTTGTTTTTACGCCAGTAATCAATGCAGTAGTTGCGAGAAATAGTAAAAAGCCAGGCCGTGAAATTTTTGTCTTCTTTAAACTTTTCTAGATTGTGATAGATTTTCAGGAAAATATCCTGAGTCACATCGGCGGCGATGTCTTTATCGGCAAAAAAATTCAAGGCGATGTTGTAAACCGCTTTGGAATAATCATTAATCAACATATTCCAAGCCTCCTGATCGCCATTCCTGCACCTCAATAAAATTTCTGTTATATCCATACACACCTATAAACGAAATAAAAAAATTAAAAGTTCTTTGAGAAGAAAGTTATCTCTTTTCATATCAAACAATAATCCTTGGAATCAAGGGATTAATCCGCGCCAATATTTCATAATTGATTGTGCCGGCCAGCTCAGCCAGCACGTCGGCATGGATCTTTTCGCCATTCTCCTCGCCCAGAATAAGGACCCGGTCGCCAATTTTTACATTTTTTACATGCGTAACATCCACCATGAACATATCCATGCAAATTCTGCCCCGAATGGGGGCCTTAACACCATGGACCAAGATTTGTGCGATATTGGAAAGCTTGCGATCGTAACCATCATAATATCCCACCGGCACGACAATGATTTTTACATTATTATAAGTCCGGTAACTCAGTCCGTACCCGATAGCCGATCCTTTTTTAATCTGCTTGATTTGTGCAACTTTTGCCACCCAGCTTAGAACGGGCTTTAAAATTATTTTTTTGCTGCTTTTTTCCAAATACAAAGCATGGGTCTGCTTGGATGGCCAATAGCCGTAAGCCGAAATGCCTATCCTCACCATATCAAAGAATGTTTTTGGAAAAAGCAGGCTTGAAGCAGAACTGGAGAAATGCCTTAGAATTCTTCCAGCTGGGACGTGCTTCAGCACCTGATTATAAATGGCCAGCTGCTGTTGGGCAAAAGTTGGGTCGGTGGTGTCTTCAATATTGGCAAAATGTGAATAAATTCCCCGTAATTCAAGTTGTGGGTCAGGAAAATTCCGCAGCAACCGAGTAACCTTCTCGGGTTCAAGGCCCAGGCGCTGTGTTCCGGTTTCCAACTTCAAATGAATGAAAGCCTTTCGGTTGATTTTTTTGGCGATTTCCTTGGACAATTTAAATTGATCGTTTGATGGAACGACTGTTTCAAAACCGTTGGCGATGATTTCCGTTAATTCGGCCCGATCGCTCCAACCCAAAATTAAAATGGGTTTTTGTTGCTGCCGCGACTTTATCAACATGGCTTCAGATATGGAATCCACGGCATAATAATCTACCAGCGGCAGATCCTTGATGATCTCGATAATTTCATTTAAACCATGGCCATACGCATTGGCCTTGACTACAAACATTATTTTTCTTCGCGTTATTTCCTTGAACACTTTCAAGTTATGCAGCAAATTGGCTTTGTTTAATTCAATATGTGTTTTCATTCAGTTCACAGGCCTGCTTATGCATGATTGGTTTCTGCCAACTATTATAGCAAATAAATTCTTTGCGATAAGCAATCTTTCGAAATTATTCCACTTTTTTCAATTTCGAGATAATCAGGATCAAAAAGAAAGGCGCTCCGAACAAGGAAGTGATGATGCCGACCGGAACTTCAACGGGAGGCATCAGTATCCGGGCAAAAAAATCGGCCAGAACCAAAAATCCGCCACCCAATAACAGTGACAAAATAACCGTTTCGTGGAAATTGCTCTGGCCCCAGATCCTGGCAACGTGAGGCACAATCAGGGCAATGAAGCCAATAGGCCCGCAAATTGAAACAACCGCACCCACAATGAACGCCAAGCCCAGAAAAGAATAGATTCTAAAACGAGCGACATGCAAACCACGGCTTTGCGCGAAATGATCTCCGGCGGAAGCCAGTAGGAATTCTTGCTTGAACAAAAAAACAAAAAACAAAAAAATGAATAAAAGCATGCCTAAAAATGCAATTTCTCGATAGCCTACCACGGAAATTCCACCCATCAGCCAACGCAGCAATGAAAAAGTATTGGAAAAATCAAATAAATATTGAAAAAATACGATCAGGGCTGAATAGAAAAAATTGAGCGCCACCCCGCACATTAAAAAAGTATAAAGCGATGAATTGCGCACCATTCGTGAAATAAGCAGGACAAAGAAAACCGATGACAAGGCACCCAGATAGGAAAATAAAATCAAACCTCCAAAGCCAATGAAAGAAACCAAGAGATTGAATTTCAATGCCAGAACCGCGCCGGCCGCCGCCCCGGACGAAATCCCCAATAGATCCGGTGTGGCCAGATCGTTTTTAAAAAGATTTTGACAAACCAACCCGGACAGGGCCAAAATGGAACCGGCCACAAATCCCAATATGGTCCGGGGCACGCGTAACTGCCAGAAAACAAAACTACTGGGATTACTTTTAAAAATTGTTTGCCAATGGATGGGAATGATGCCCAGAAACGGGGTCAGGAACATCAGGGCCAAAACGATCGCGGCCAGCACATAGATTTTTTTACTCATGGATATAAATAATTTCCTTACTGTCAATCATCAAGCGCTTCACCGACACCTGGTAAATATCATGAAACAACGATGCAGAAAATCTTTTTTCGCCAAAATACTGGGTTTGGCCATTTTTCAAGGCTAGCATTTTATTGGCAATGGGGAAAAAGTACTGGATTAAATGGGAAACCAGCAATATTGTTTTCCCTTGCTCATGCATTTCCTTGAGCATTTTAACCACCTGAATCGCGCTGGATGGATCTAAAAAATTCAACGGCTCATCCAGTAGAATGAGCGGAACATCCTGAATGAAAGCGCTGGCCAGTAAAACTTTTTTCCTTTCGCCGCCGCTGAGCGTCAGCATGTTGCGGTCGACAAAGTCCGCCAGCTCGAATCGTTCAACCGTTTTATCAAATAGTTCATAATCGCGGCGGGAATATTTTTTGAAGAGAGACCCGTAGGGGTAACGGCCGGACAGCAGGATATCTTTGACCAGCATCGGTAAGTTAAACTCGTCAAACTGGGGCAAATAAGCAACGTGAGTGGCCAACTCCTTTTTTGAACAGAGCAAGATGTTTTTCCGGCCGATAAAAATGCCTCCTTGTTTGGTAGTCAAAATTCCAGCCATTAATTTTAAAATGGTCGATTTTCCCGCCCCATTGGGCCCAAAGATTAAAAGAAAATCATTTTCATTCAATGAAAAATCCACATTTTGTAAAATGGATTTATTTCCGATCTGATAAGATACGTGCGCCGCTTTAATCATGAATTAATTTTTGCTGACCGACTTTTCAAGTTTTTTGGCCGGGCTTAAAATATCGGCCAATTCCTCGGCGACAAGCCCAATCCGCGATCCGGGCCTCAACCAAAAAGATTTTTTTATTATTGTTATGCGCTGATTTCGAACCGCTTGCAGCATGGTGAATGGCCTCCATAGTTGAAAAATTATTTCGTCGCTAATCCCTTCATAAAATGCGGAAACTTCAAGGATCAATTCCGGATCAAGAAAGATAACTGTTTCCATCGAGATGTTGGGATAATCAACCGCACCTTGATACGCGTTCATGCCCCCGGCAATTTCCAAAAGCTCATTCAAAAAATCACTTCGACCGACAATATACATATTCTTCAATTCATCGGCGTTGCGGCCGGCAACGATCAACGTTCTGATTTTTTTTTTGCCCCTGTTCTCGACAGCAACCGCGGCTAAATTATTTTTCATGGCCAAAACCATCTCGCGAGCCTTCTTTTCTGCATGCAGGACGCCGCCGATTTTTATAATGGAATCAAACAAATCAGACAGGGTTTTATGCTTCACAACCAGCACCCGGACCCGTGACTCTAATAATTTCACCTTGGCATAATGTTCAGGGTAGGCAATGATGACTTCCGGAGTCAAAGCCAGAAGGGCCTCCATATTCATATCCAGCAGACCGCCGATTTTGGCAATTTTAAGAGCCTCATCCGGAAAATCACAAAATTTTGTGACGCCAACCAGTTGGCCGCCTCTGCCCAAAGTGAAAACGATTTCAGTGATGGCTGGGGCCATGGATACCACCCGTTGTGAAAAAATCACTTGGTGCAATATGACAAATATGAAAAATAAAATAGTTTTTTTTGTTTTCACTTTTACAGCCAATGACAATGAAATTCAATCACTGGTATTTAATGCCGACCAAAAATCTGCGCAAGGGCGCCGGGTAACCCAATACTTCTTCAAAATAACGATTCAAAGCATTGCTGATATTAACAAACAAGCTGAATTTGCCGCTGACAGGAAAATTTAAAACAAAATTGAATGTATTGAAGGCTGGATTATCCGCAACTGACCAAAGTATTTCGTCATAATCAAGACGTTTGCCTACATAAATCATTTCCGCGAAAAAATCAAACCGGGCACTTTGATAGCTCAATTCAGTGGAAAATGTATGGCGCGGCCGCCGCAACAGATCCCGGTTGTATTGAATATCCATGGTTCTTAAATAGGTGTAGGACAATCCCCATTGCCAATGCTTGAAAAAATCTTTTTTAATACTGAATTCAATTCCACTGGCCACGGCTTCATCGATGTTGACGAATTTCCAGGTTATCGGACTGTAACCGATTAAATTCAAGTACTGGGAGTCGAAATAGGTAATGCCCATGGCCAACGATTGCATAAAAAAATCAACGCCGCATTCAATGGATTTTCCGGTTTCAGGCACCAAGGCCGAATTGCCCCAATAAGGATTCAGCAATTCAGGCAAGGTCGGAGCTCTGAAACTCTCAGCATACGATGCCCTGATCTTAAAATTGGCCGACGGACTGTATGAAAGCCCCAATTGCGGGGAGGCGACGATTTTCAATTTATTATACTTGTCCAGACGTATGGACGCGGAAATGAGGAACTTGTTTAAATCGGCATTGACACTCAAGAAATGAGAAAAAATATTGGCTCCTGCATCTTCGAGCAATACTTCACCATTGTTTTGATTGTCAATAGAGTGCAGGGAATAATCGAGGCCGGCCATGATTTTCAGTTTTTCCCAGAAAAGGGCATTGAGTTTGGCCGTTATGGCACCAACAAGGGATCGATTGGCAAAAAAAGAGTTCCACGTATCGTCCGGATCGGAAAATTCGTATTTATTATAATGAAAAGAAATTTTAGTTTCAAGATCCAGATATTCAGCCAAGCGATAAGTGAAAGGAACGGCAAGGAGTAAATTTTGCTGCCAATAGTGGCGTTTGGGTGTGGGCAAGCCTAGATTGATCGGAATCCCGGAATTGATGAAATTCCCAAATAATTGAATTCTTAAATTCAAGTCGGTTTTTTCAAAGGCTGATTGCAGGGAAAATCCTTGTTTTTGCATTTCATCATTAAGCTGGCCATCACTATAATTAATAAAGTGTCCATTTAAGGAGAAACTGAAAGGCGCCTTTTTATGTCCCCAATTAAAATCACCTTCATACGTCCCGTGGCTTCCGCCAGCCAGAGAAAAAACTATGCCGTCACTTTTTTTTGTGATCAAGTTGACTACCCCGCCCATGGCGCTAGAACCATAGAGGTTGCTGAGCGGACCACGAATGATTTCAACTTTCTGGATGACCTGGGGAGATAAAAAGGAAAAATTCGCCCCTAAAGAACTCGATGGATCAAATAATCTGCAGCCGTCCACCAGAAACAACATTTGGTTCACTGCCGCGCCGCGGGCAAATGTATAAGCGAATTGTCCGGGATGGCCGGCACTGAGAACCAGGATCCCGGGAGTTTGGTTCAAAACCCCTTTTAAGCCCGCGGATTTCAAATAATCAAGTTCTTTTTCACCGAATATTGTTACGCTTTGCAAGGCCCGGGTCAATGGAACGCGGCCGATCACTTCGATTTTTTCTTCCAGCCAAGGCTTTTCCTTTCTTTCTTCGCAAAAAAGATGGCAAGAATAGCACAACATGAAAAAAATACAAAAATAACGCGTCATGGCCAAACCTCCTAAATATGAGGACTTCGAGCACCAACATTATCCGCCCTCCGCAGATAATGCGCATCGGGTTGATACCTGATAGGTCTTCCGACTTCCGGAACCTTTAAAAAGCCTTCCCGCCCCTACTAGGGCAGTGGCTGAGACTTTCAAAGATACTTCCAGGCGAGCCTGGTCCGGTCACGGCAGCGGGGGCTGTGGGGTTTTAGCCTCTTCCCTTGAATCAAGCCTCAAAATTGATTTTACTAAATGAAACGACCATTGTCAACAGTTCTGGGAGAATCTGTTTGCCAAGAATCCTTGATATATTTCACTCTTGTAAAATCCCTTTTAATGTTGACTTTTCTGTAATTATCTGTATAATAAAAACCCTATAAAATTTAAGGAGTTCAAACATGAAAAGAACAGTTTTGCCTGTGGCCATGCTATTGATAATCTCTGTCATCACTGCGGGGATCGTCATTGGCGCCTCATCCGAGGCAAAGGACCCGACAACTGCCATCACCCATAGCCCAAGCGAGCAATCAAAGGGCGTGTCCGGAGCTACAAACCCCCGAGTAACGGCCGACCCGGTCGTTACGACGATACAGCTCACTCCGTTGAACCACACTGGAAACTGGCGCCATCCGGCTGTTGGCGAGGACTCCAGGGGAAACCGTCTGGTTATTTTCAGAGGCCCGGAAGGTAACAAATATTACTACGTTTATTGCACGAATGGCGGCACGTGGAGCGCCCCAAAATTAATCGCCGACGGCAACCAACCGCTTCTCCACAACAGCCTCTATGCGAATATTAAGGTCGACAGTAGCGACCGCTTTCATTGCACCTGGGAAGATGCCGATGGAGCCGTTTACGCGTCGTTCCGCGACGATGTCTGGTCAACACCCACGCTGCAATATATGACCGGCGAATATGATTTGATCAGCAGTGCCCTCGACATTCGCAGCGACGATACCGTGCTCACCGCTGACTGCGAGGTTAATGGTTTTAGCAAAGATATCTTCCTCCACAGCAAGGGCAAGAATGACACCGAATTCGGCGACCCTTTCAATATGACCAGGGATGTCATTGAAGGTTCGACCCAACCCTGCATCGCCGTCGACTCTAAAGACAATACCTGGCTAGTGTGGAAGAGCGATCTCCTCATCCCTGACGTTGACGAAAATTTGGTCATTTACCTGGCCCAGTATGATGTGAACAACAATGATGTGGATGACTGGATGCTTCTTTCAACCAGCCCGGGCTGGTCATTTGTGCCCCAGGTTGCCGTCAACAGCGAAGATAAAGTAATGTCCGCATGGGCCTTCCCCACAGGCGGTGCCTATAGTTCCAGGCTCTTTGATCCAGCAACCAAAACGATGAGTCCTGAAATCGACCTTGGAATCAGCCTTTTAAGAGTGCCCTGGCACACTTTCTTTATCAGAATGGCGTCCCACGACAAGGATTTCTTTGTGACGGCCCTGACCGCCGCCAGGACCCTTCCCCTGATGAAATTCGATGAAACGACTTCCGAATGGAACCAGGTCGCTGAATGCGCCGATAGAGGCGTTGAGATGCATTCTTTGTTTTCGGGTTATGACAACATGCTTATCGCTTGGAATTCATTCGAGGAGCCCACAGGCGTCTTCCTTACCACGGTCAGCGTTCCGCCCTACAGCAAGATCAGGATCAAATCAGTAAGCAACCTCGTGGTGGTAAAACAAACCGAACGCGGCTTCTTCACTGGTTACACACTGAATGCCTTGACTTGGGAAGCCAATCCAGAAAACGCAGAAAAAGAGATCACGGTCACTGCTCATCGCGTTTACCGCAAAGGGCGGACCGAGCCTTACTCAGAATGGGAACGCATCGCTGAGCTCGCAGCGGATGTCTTTAAATACGGTGACCGTAACATCCCCGCCAATAGCGACTACGTCTATGCCGTCACTTGCGTCGATGACGAAGGCAAAGAAAGCTCGATCAATTAAATAAAGGGAACCTACTAGCACATCAGGGATTTTTTCAGCGGCAGGCGCTTGGTTTTAAGAAAATTTTAAAACCGGCATCAAAATCGATTGTCACCATCTTTGTTTATCGTAATGATGAGTAAGTTTTTGCCGGCAGATCATATCCAGAGATGGATTATTTGATCAGGAGATTGCTTTGTATATAGCTGGCAATCGCATGGGAGAAAATTTTGTTTCCCAACGGATTGGGGTGGGCGTTGGCGGCACTGATGCGAACATCTTGAATCTCATATGGCAAAAAAGCAGATAGTGGGTCAATCACGGCAAAAGCATATTGCCCTGCCAGTTTTTTTACAATCTTATGCAATTCGGAAAAAGGATATTGCTGCAGATTCTGCAATTCAGGGTAGATGGCAATCAACACCGGGACCTTTGGTTGGGTGGCCCGGCGGATGTCGGCAAAGGCTGCATGCAGGCGGCTCCAATTTTCAGGTTCCTGGTAGGCATTAAGTAAAAATCCATTGTAGCCCATTTTGAGAACTTTCTGTCCGTCTTTGGAATACCGGGGAGGTTTGGTATCTGCTTTGGTTTTTTTTAGATAGAAACGATTCTTTAGCAACAAATACAGTTTGGAACGGCCAAGGAACTTGTCAATAAACCCGATACCGGTGGTCAAAAACGAGTTGTAACCTCGATATGTGCTTAACACAGTCCTTTCGCGGCTCAGTATGCCAATATCATTCAGGGAGTAGCCAATCACGATCAAATCGGGCGAATAACCCAGGACTTTTTCGCGAATTATTTCGGCTTCCTGGGTAGTATTATAGCCCATGACACCAAAATTGATGACTTCGACACTGGCCTTGGATCGCCGCAGTTCCTTTTCCAATTGCTTGGGCCATGTATCCTGCAGATCCACTGCCATGCCAAACGTGCATGAATCGCCTACGGCAGCAATACGATAGGTGCTTGCTGGTTTAATGCGCGCATAGACTTCATCGCGGATGCCGTCTTTGTTGATTCTGTACCAGGTGTTATCTTCAAAAGAAGCGCTTCCGGGAATCAGCTCATAGCCCATTTTCCTATTGGCAGAGGGGCGGTGCGTTTTCAGGCTCAACGGGATGATTTGCCCGGAAATTTTGCTTCCTAAAATTCTGATGCCGATCTCCAGCAAGCCCAAGGTAAAGACGGTCGTCAAAAAGATGACCAATAACCGCGACAAAATTTTTTTCATAGGTGATCCATCCCGGATATCATGTATCCCAAATGTGATTTGCAACAATGCATTTGTGATTTTAGCAGGTATTTTCGGCTTGGGCAATACAGGATATCCCAGCGACGCTTTTTTTTCATCCCCCGTCATGGCTGGGCCAGGGAATAGAGGACGGTCGAACCCATGCGCTTCAGCACAGGCAAAGCGGGTGCAATCTTGAAATAACGTTTTTCGTCTTCCCCCCAGAAAAGATAATCCACTCCCATGTTTTTCAGGTCGTTTTGAGTAGCCGGCAGTCCGGCAAGGGCACGGCGCAGAGCTTCGACCCGGCGCTGGTATAGGTCCGGAAGAACCTGGAATATCTGGCCATGCATCCGGTCGCCGACAACCATTTGTTTTCCCGAAAAAGCGGGTATGGCCGAAAGGTTCCAGGGCCTGGCCTCGGGGAAATTCTGAACTGTCCGGTTGGCGGGGACGTTCTTTCTGATCCAAGCCAACATCCGCATTTCCCCAAAGGAGACATAACTGGTGAAACGTCGGTTTTGGACATCGGACGAATTTCCGACATCCAGGGTAAGGGTCCATAGGCCGGGCAGGATGGTCAGCAAGGCCATGAAAAGTGCAAGCCTGCCGGCCCCCCGCGAGACCTCGGCGAGTCGACAAGTCAGGAGCGCCAGGACCAAGATGGCCACCAATCCGGCCTTGAGTGACACATCCGACTCGAAGTTATTGATGCGCACGGCCAGGATGAGGCCAAGGGAAACGGCCAGGAGCAGAGCATAGAAAGCCCTTCCCTGGAAACGCCCCGCCAGGAGCCCCAACGCTCCGCCCAATGTCAGCAGGCCGAAGTTCAAACCCAGCAGGATTAGGATTTCACCCGGCTTCATTGGTTTGAGCACGACGCCGCTGCCGCTGAATGAGATCATTTTCAGACCAACGGAAAGTCCTATGACAAAAATCGGCAAAACGAAATATTTCGCCAGGTTCTTCAGGAAATCCCGAAACTTGAGCAGCCCACGAACGAGATTTGCCCCTTCCCGGACCGTTGCGTACAATCCCCAGGAAATGAGGAGAATCCCGCCGACGAAAAAACTGGCCGCCAGGCTTGATGCCAGGCAGACTGCTAACGCCCAGGGATGTTCATGTTTTTGAGACAGAACGTACAAAAACAACAACAAGAAGGTCAGACTGAGCAGATGCTGCGGAGTGAAGAGCAGCGATCTGAGCAACGTATCGATCTCAGGCAGTTGCCAGAACCAGCGGGTCAAGCCGTCAATGTTGATATTGCGGCCGATACGGAAATAGACCGTCCATGAAAAACGCGCCCGTACCGCCCAGAGGTAGAAGCCCTCGAGGCTAGGAGCCAGGACCAGCAGTGCGGCAAAGTATGGCATCCACCTCCGTCGTCCGCAGATCTTCAATGCCATAAGGAACAAAAGGAGAATAAAAAGGAAATTGACGGAGAAGGAAAAAGCGAACATGGCTTTGGCCGTGGAACCGGCAAAAAACGCTACTAAGGCCGGTGTGGCATAAGGGAGCCAATAGTAATGCAGCGCCTCGCCCTGGAAATAGAGGTTTGCGGGGGGCAGGCCGGCCTGATTAAGTGATTCGACCACCGAGAAATGCTTGAGGTAATCCGAACTGAAATAAGCGCGATAAGCATAATTCCCATCGAGGGGAAGACCGATCCTTGAGAAAGGATACCAGGCTAGGACCGTCACCAAAAGAAAGGCGATGGCAACCCAACGTTTATCCTTGCTAGCTGCCTTATTCCCGGGCGCTTTGCGGATGATGGAGAGTAGAAATCCGATCGTGAGCAGAACCACCAGGACCTGCGGCGCGGCGCGGCCCGCCAGGGCGCGGCAGACCAGCCAGGCAAAAGGAAACAAGCCAAGGCTGAGAAGGGAGCGGATCGTTAAGGATGTCACGGCCGAACCATTTTCCATGAAAGCGCCGCTCGCAACCTTCAGAATTCCATTGCTCAGAAACAATAAAAGGGTCAGGACCACAGCCGCCTTTTCTCCGGCAAAAAGAAAGTTGCCAAACAACAACAGGGAGTAGAAAAGGATGGCTGCAAATTTTTCAATCAGTCGACTGAACAGGGTCTTAATACTGTAAGTCAAGCCAATTTTTCCCATTCAGGCATTTTGAGGATAATTTTTCAAAATGTCAATCATTCGGCGCTGATTTCTTTGGAAGAAACTGTTGGGGGTAAATTTCTGAAATGAGAATAGAAGATTTGTTCTGCCACTAAATATGTCCACCGCGTTTTTTGTTGAAACTAAGCTTGATGTTTCGAGATAGTGCCTGGTTGTGTTTAAAAAAGGGTGTAAATAAAAGGGGCAAACGGGCTGCCGGCCGAAAGAAAGATCAAAAGCCCAAGTAAAACCAGGATGACAATCACCGGCACCAGCCAGAATTTTTTGTTATGCTTAATGAAATCCCAAAGTTCTTTCAGGACACCTATTTTAGCCATTCTTATTCTCCAATTTTAATATTGTTTTTCGTAACCTTGTGCGGTTTGCGGATCTTCAAAATAAGATAGAGCTGCCTTATCATAACGCACGGCCATAAATTCTTTGCCAAACAAACGCATGACTAGGGAGAGCGGGGTGAGCAGTAAGAAAAATACTGCAGCGGCAATGACCAGAAATATCATGTTGCCGACAAAACCGCTAACAAGCAATATTCCCTTATAAGCAGGAGCAAACAAGCGGGGCAGGATAGAAAAAAACAAGGCAACCACTGCAAAGGCAAAAAATATTTTTGTTTTCAACAAACCGTCAACGCCTTTGAAACCCCTCCAAAGGATCAGGGCTGAAAGAGCCGTCAGCAACAATAAAAACATGCGCATGTTTTTAGCGGAATAATTAGTTTTTTTCATTAATCCAGTTGAAACTCCTTTTTCCAATCCGAATCACCCTGAAGGATGTCCATCTGCTGCTTGTCAAGAAAATAATTTTCCAGCACGAGATAATCGATGTTGGTGCGCATAAAACAGCGGTAGGCATCTTCCGGAGAATTGATAATTGGTTCGCCGCGAACATTAAAGGATGTGTTGATAATTATCGGACAACCGGTAAGCTTATAGAACTCTTCTATAACGGCGTAATAATAAGGGCTGACTTCGCGGTTAACGGTATGCAGGCGGGCAGAAAAATCGACATGGGTGATTGCCGGCACGCATGACCTTTTTATATATAATTTATCTATGCCTTTTTTCTTTTTATCTTCGGCAGTAAACTGGCAGCGGTATTTTTCACGGATGTCATAAACCAACAGCATGTAGGGTGAAGGAACATCAAAATCAAAATACTCCCCGACCTGTTCCTCGAGCATGGAGGGAGCAAATGGCCGAAAAGACTCGCGGAATTTTATTTTAAGATTCATGAGTGATTGCATTTTGTCAGAGCGCGCGTCACCGATAATGCTGCGGCCGCCCAGGGCGCGGGGACCGAATTCCATGCGCCCCTGGAAAAAGCCGACAACCTTATGGCCATTGATAAGTTCGGCAATTTTTTTTGGCGCTGCTGCGGGAGAAACTTCACTGTATTTTATATTTTGGCTGTCAAGAAACTTTTTAATATATTCGGGAGAATAATCGGGTCCCAAAAAGGAACCCCGTTGCGAGTCTTTCCCCGGCTGCACGTTGCGTTCCATTTTAAGCTTTTTATGCCAAACCGCCAGGGCCGCGCCCAAGGCTCCGCCCGCATCTCCGGCCGCGGGCTGGATCCATATATTCTTGAATGTCTGTTTTTTCAAAATTTTGCCGTTGGCCACGCAATTCAAAGCCACGCCACCGGCTAGGCACAGATTTTCGCTGGGTGCGATCTTTTTAGCAGTAGCAACTATTTTTTCCAGTATTTCTTCCAGCACGACCTGAATGGAAGCAGCCAGGTCCATATCTTCTTTGCGCAGCGGGGTTTCGGGAAGTCGGCGAGTGATGTTGAAAAGTTTTTCAAATCTGCGGCCGGTCATGGTCAAACCGGTATGATAGCTGAAATATTTCAGGTTCAAACGAAACGAACCGTCTTCTTTGACATCCACCAGATTTTTTAAAATGATATCCCGATAAATTGGCTCGCCATAGGGAGCAAGGCCCATCAGCTTGTATTCTCCCGAATTTACCTTGAAACCGGTAAAATAAGTAAAAGCCGAATAGAGCAGGCCGAGGGAATGGGGGAAGGATATTCTCTTTAACATTTCAAAATCACTGCCTTTACCATAGGCAATGGTCAGGGTGTCCCACTCGCCAACGCCGTCAACGGTTATAACCGCGGCTTCAGTAAAGGGCGATGGATAAAAAGCCGAAGCGATATGGGACTCATGGTGAGTGATAAATAGTATCTCGGCCTTCGGGGTCGCGACTTTCTCCTTGATGATTTCCTTCATAAAGAGCTTTTCTTTGGCCCACACCGGCACAACTTTCAAAAAACTTCGGGTGCCGGCCGGAGCAAACTGCATAAAGGTTGACATCAAGCGGTCAAACTTGATAAACGGTTTTTCGTAAAAAACAACATAATCAATGTCAGCCCGGGAAATACCGGTATAATCAAGGGCGGCCTGCAAGGCTTTTTCCGGAAAACCGGCATCATGCTTTTTTCTGCTGAAACGTTCTTCTTGCGCCGCAAAAATAATTTCACCGTCTTTGAGCAAGCATACCGCGCTGTCATGATAAAATGCTGAAATACCAAGGATAATCATGCTTATTATTATAGCAAAAATCGATCACAACGTCTATACGCCGCTAGTAGATTTCTGCTGTGTAACAGTTGATTGACATTTTCATATACTTCCCCTAAAATTCCATCATTGATATGATTGATTTTCATTTTAAAGTACTTATTTGATGATTGTCCCAAAGGAGCCATGGATTTTTCACTAAAAGGCAAATTGGAAACTGCGGGGCAACAGCTATTAAAATCTGCGTGAGGTAATAATGGCCAAGGATGTTTTCGGAAGCATTCAGAAAGAGCTTGGCGCCGGGCGTAAGTCCCTCGGCAATAAGTACAAGGATATCTTTGTCGGCCGGCGCGGACCGGCCGCATTCCTGAAATACGAGCTCCTGACCTGGCTCTCCGGAATTTCGGGGGCGCTCGGTTTTGCGCTACGCAAGGCGTTCTATCCCTCCCTGTTGGGCGAAGTGGGGAAGGGGGTTATCTTTGGCCGTTATTTAACTTTTCGCCATCCGCACAAGGTCCGCATCGGTGCCGGTACAATCATTGACGATTTTGCGGTCCTCGACGCCAAGGGCGAAGAAAACGACGGCATTTGCGTCGGCAAGCAAGCCTATATCGGCCGCAACGCAATCCTGAGCTGCAAGGAAGGCTCCATCCGCCTGGGCGACCACACCAACATCTCGGCCAACTGCACGCTGCTCTCAGAGACCGTGATCACCCTCGGCCGCTACTGTTTCCTGGCCGGGAATTGCTATCTCGTAGCCGGCGGTAACCACAGCTTCGCCGACATCTCGAAGCCCATCATGCACCAGCCATCGCTGGCCAAGGGCGGCATTCTAATCGGCGATGATGTTTGGCTTGGCGCCGGTGTTATCATCCTTGACGGAGTCACAATCGGTTCCCATTCGGTCGTCGGCGCAGGTTCTGTCGTCTCAAGTCAACTGGCAGAATATGCTTATGCCCGCGGCGTCCGGACCTTGAAGATACAGGATCGTCGCGGGTGACACTCAAAGCCAGGCATTCTCACGGTACCAGCCAACCGTCCTGGCAATTCCAGTTCGGAAATCTATCACTGGTGCAAACCCAAGTTCATCTTTCGCCCGGTCAGAAGACATAGCCTTCGGGTCAAGAAAGAATGAAAGTTTGCCGCGGTTGAGGAACGTTTCTTTTTTTGCCAAAGCGAAGACTTTTTCCAGGATGAATGCCGCCGCAATGGTCGGTCCCTTGGGCAATTTGAAACGCGGGATCGTAACTCCACAAGCCGCGGCCACGGTTCGCGCCATTTCCTCGGCGGTCAGGATCTCGTCTCCGGCCAGGTGATAGATCGCTCCCGGACGGCCCTTGGCGGCAACGAGGAGGATCCCGGCCACCAGATCGTCTATGTAAACCGGCGTTTGCCGACCGGGCGCGCCGGCGATCAGGGCAAACTTTTTCCGACAAATGGCACTGATGAACTTGAATGTTCGGCGGTCACCCGGGCCATAAACCCAACCCGGCCTGATAATGACAACATCCAGCCCATTTGCCGCGGCAAATCCAGCTGCCTTTTCCGCCGCAAGCTTAGTCTTATCATAGATGGTCCTGGGAGCGGGAGGATAGTCTTCCTCCGCTGTTTCACCAGTCTTGACGGCGCCTAGAACTCCAATAGAGCTGAAATGGACAACACGTTTAACACCAACCCGTTGTGCAGCCGCGAGCAGCGCTTGGGTACCGTCAACGTTGACCTTGTGGAACGCATGGGAATCGGTTACGATTGATCCGACGGCCGCGGCGAGGTGAAACACAGCATCTACACCGGCCAGGGCATTTTCCAGTGTCGTGCCATCGCGGATATCCCCTGCCACAGATTCAATACTCGGTATCTCATCTAAAGCAGTATTATGGACCAAGGCCCGGACATCCCAGCCTTTGATTATCAGGGCCCGGAGAAGATGGCTGGCGATGAATCCCGAAGCGCCCGTAACGAATGCCAGCATGGTTTCCTCACATGAATACTATATAGAATTTATTTTTTTTTATCATACTTTTCAACCAACCGGAAAATTTTAATTTCCGGGTTGATTTTATCGAGATTCGAAAAAATAGCTTCACGGCCATCCTTGAGAATCGCTTCGTAGTCGAATAGGACCCACTTTTTAGGCGTCCGATATTTTAATACCAAAATATAACCAAGTTCTTCCAACCCAAGTTTCTCGTAAAAATTAGGTTCCCCGAATGTGATGGCGGGATTGAACAACAAGTATTCAGATTTGTTAGCCTTAATGATCTGGGCTGAAGGTGGAAAATACAATCTAATGTTGTTGAAATGGGGAGTCCTGGGCAAACTCTCCCAAAATCCGATTAAACCAATGGCCGCATTGTAATCGATATGTTTCTTCATCCAATTTTCGACATAATACCGGGAATCATTGACCATGTTGATATCCACTGACGCAGCATACCAAACCGAATAACCAATCAACAAGCTCAATAAAACTATCTTACACCAATACCATCGGTGCTGCGGTGTGAACCAATCCGCCAATACCTTGCCGCCGAAAAATGACAACAGGATAGTGATCGGGATTAAAAACCGTTCATAATGATACAACACCACGCTAATAAAAAAGAAGTAGTAGGAAACGCCGGGGATAAGCATGGCGAAAAGGATAAGGTTGCGCTTTTTGCTGACCAAAGCAGTTACAATGCCGATCAGGCAGACAATGAATATCGGCCAGCCTGACAAAAATTGTAAATGCTTGATTGCCTGCCAAAACATTTGCGCATGACCGGCTACTGTATTCGGATAGATTTGAAAACCTTTACTGGCCGGTCCAGTAATCTGCGCGACATGATTGAGGAACCCCGATAGATTAAAACCCACATTATGGATCAGGGCAAACAAGAGGCCGGCTGCGCCAAGGGCTATCAAGTTTTTTCGAGCTAACAGGACACGGTGGAATTTTAAAGCCGGGTGATCTGTTTTTTGTCGAAAATAGTCGGAAATGACAATGGGAATTGGAGTTAAGACATACAAACCATATGCCTGGTCTTTCGTACAAACGGCACATACCGCCGTGAGGGCAAACAACAGATAATCGGCCGGAAGATGGCGTTTTAAAATGCGCGCATAAAACAGCAACGAAAACGCAAACCAGAAAATATATGGAATATCGACATTAGTAATCTTCGCATAATAAACAAATGGGCCCATAGTTGCCGTGATCAATGCCGCGAATAGGGCAGCACGACGTTCGAACAATACGCAGCCGCAACGATATACCAGAAAAACGATCCCGGTGCCCATCAGCACACTAACCAACCGTCCCAAAAAGAACAACCATGTGTAGACATTAAAATTATTTTTAACATTCAGGAGTTGCAGACGCTCCATTAGTAAGAACGGCAGATGAGTGAGGCTTAAAATATAGTAATGCAACGGGGGATATTTACTGTACCACCCTTGCGAAAAGCGCTGATCAATCCCTTTCTGGACTTCGGCAGGGATAATTTCATCCATGGCCCAGCCATTCAAAGATGGCAGCCCCCAACCGATGCCAGCTAAATTCAACAAGAAACTGAGACTTAAAATCAGGAACAATGCGCATAGAAACGGTCGACGAAGTTCATTAAATGCAAACAAGCTGTTCCCCAATGACTATAAGGAAAATCAATTTTCCCTTTTTTCTATATTAGAAATATTAAGGAAATTTAAAATAAAATGCAATGATTCAATGTTGCAGAAAGTACCCGCCCATTTCATGGCATTTGAATCGTTAGCTTGTTCCTTTAAAATTTAACGGCCAAACCAATCCCCATTTCAAATCCACCGAGGTCAAGCTTGTTGCCCTCATCCTCGGGAAGCGCCTCGGCCAAAGTCTTGTTAACGATGTTAAATTTCACAAAAATTTCTCCCAGCAGAGAGCGGTTGTGCTTAGCGAAAATGCTTTTCAGGAAAGAAGGGCTAAAGTAAAAATAAGTCCCACCCTGAAAATGGAAGCCGAATGCCAGGCCACTGGTGGGGTCCAATTCTGCTACACCTTTGATCGACTCCCTATAATAATAGAAATTGATCCCGGCGCCGACGAATGGTTCAAGGGAACCCAGTTTTGCAGGACGGAAACGACCGCCGATCGAAAAGGGTATCAGGGTAAATCTGACTGTATCTTCAAAAAAAAGAGTGGTTTGCTTGACAGTGTAAAACTTGGCGGTAGCCCAGATGTCGATTTTGTCGACAGCTTGGTAAGAAAATTCGAGTCCGGGGATATGCTGGAACCAGTAAGAATAATATTCACGCATATTCTTGTCATTGATGGTGAAGCGTTCGAAGGTCAATCCCACAATATAACGATGTTTGTTGGCTTCTCCGATTTTTTCCGCTTCTTCCACTATTTTGGTCTTGACTTCAGGTTCAGCAACTTTCTTTTCTTTCTTGATTGCAGGCTTGTCTTTTTCCTTTGCCTGAACTTTGGCTTTATCTTTGGCCAGTTCTTCCCGGTTGACTATCCGGATTTTCTTGCCATCAACCACGCATTCCAAACCGGACACAATGAGCATCGTATCTGTGGCCAGCCCCTTGGCAATCATGGTTTTATCATTGGCAGCAGCTCCAGGCGTCACGTACAGTTTCTTGGCTTTTTTCTTTTCGACCACGTAAACAAAATCACCCAGGCTGTCCTTTTGAATAGCTGCGCTCGGAATGACAATGGCGTCAACATGCTCGGCGATAAATTTTTTGAAGGTGAAGGTGACGCCATCTTTGACCTGGTTGGAATCATTATTTACTCTGATCGACACCAGGGCATCGCTGATCGCAACAATTTCAGCCTCAACTTCACCCTTAAAACCTTCGCCGGTTCCGATGAATTTATCACTGATTTTCAATGAAGCCCTGTCAGCATCCTTCAGGGGCGCTTGAAAAATCATTTGCCGAGGATTGGAAATTTCCAGCAACAGAGCATCGGCTTCAATTGCCGTTCCGGCAGCCATGACCAGGTGAACGATACCAGCCACGGGCGCCTTAACGACCCGATTGACCTGCGATTTCTTTTCATTCATCAGTTCCAGGGCGTTTTGATAAGCCTTCTCTGCACTTCGGATGGCTGCTTCACTTTTTTCCTTCCAATTCTGCCGCGCAACCAGAATTTTTTTTGCCTTGGCAGCCGCCGCTTCAAGCTTGTCTAACTCTTCATCGGCGCCCGCATTCATGACGGCAAGCTCTTGGTCCAAATCAACCAAGCTGCCTTCGCTCACCTTGATTTCTGAAACTAAACCGCTTACTGGGCTTTTAACAGCAACGATTTCAGCCCGGCCCTGGGCTGAAAAATACTGGTATTCCATAAAAACCGATGGTTTGAGTTCTTCAACGACCACGGGTGCTTTTTTGGGGCAGTTGCTTTCCGTATTAACGTCATCAGCGGCCAGCAATGCCATATCGGACATGGCCATAAATAGAACGGCCACAACCAGTAAAAATCTCAATGCTTTTCTAAATTTCATAACTTCAACCTCCATAATTTTATGAATATTTTCTTAAAGGGAGCTAATTATTTCATGAATCAACCAAATTGTCAATATCTCTTAATATCTATCATAAATTCCCATTCATCAACCTGGATTCTCCAAAATTAGGCAATTTTCACATTATTGAAGCCTGGAAATAAAGCATTAAGGCTGTCTTCCCATTTTTTGCAACAACCGCCAAAAGCGGCGATTGTTTTCACCTGACCACTGATGCCAGGGCGGAGACAGGTCTTTGAGCAGAACGGTCCGGTAGCCTGCCTGGCGGTATTTCTGCTCTGATGCGACACAGAACGCTATCAGTTCAGGATAATCCATTTTGTTATAGGCGAAAATGACGCCAAACTGCGGACCTGGCACTGCCGGTTCCAGGATCGTCCCTTGCTCGCTGATATAAGCCTGGGAATGAGAAATGATGCCGTTATAGAAATAAGGACGGTGGTTGGCCAAGAAGTGAGAGAAAACTGCTCCGGCCGATAATCCGGCCAAATAGATATTTTGCCTGGAAACAGGATAGTGCTCAGCAACACTGTCGATCATTTTTTCAATGCCGTACATTTCTTTTTCGATCACCCAGCCCTTGGCCGTGCAATTCAGGAATTGGTATTCGTACAAAGCATCGGGAACAAGAAGGATGATCCCGTTGACACGGCAAAATGAAATCAGGCCGGTTTCTTCGATAGGAGCTCCGGTATACTTTTTTAGGGCTGGAATTCTTTTGAACCCTTCTGAACGGACACCATGAAAATAAGCAAGAAGAGGTAGCGGTTTTTTCCCCATCCGGGGCAGAAAAAGCCGGTAAGTGCGCGGGTTGCCAAAGCGATCGACAATCGGATGCGGTGTATTGAGTATTTTTGCCGTCGAAGAGCGCCGGCAGGCCGGAATCATGGTGATCGCCGCAGATATGGCAAGCAACAGGATAAGTCTGGCCCGTTCAGCCATAATTTTTGCGTAGTGGCGAAATACGAATAGGAAACGTCATCTGAACAATAAGTATTAGTGTAAAAGCCACTCGGCTTATTTTTGTTTTCATTTTGTCAAAAATGCTTATTTTTTCATGAGTTCCTGAAGAAAGACTCAGATTTTTTATTTTAGCTGAAATTCATAAAAAGTCAAGATGATCAAGACGATCTAGCCATTGACAAACATCGTTAGGCCTTCTATAATGAAGGTATGCGTTGGCGAATCGCTCTCTTTTTGCTGTTTTCGGGATTTTTTTTTGCGCAGCTCGAATACGCGGATGCGGAAAACATTTCGAATTCTCCCTACCCGTCAGAAAATGTCAGCATCGCCATTAGTCCGTCCGGGGAAATTGGAGCAATCTGGGTAGAGAAGTTCTCGAGCGAAAATCAGCAAATCTATTACTCTATTCGGCAGAATGAGCAGTGGTCGTCCCCCCAGAGCATTCCTGGACAGTCGGGAAGGAACGCCAATCCCCGTATCGCCAAAGGAATCAATGGGGGATTCGTAGCGGTCTGGCATGATCAGTCATTCGAATGCATCCGTTTCTCACAATACCAGGGATCCTGGTCGACTCCGCTTACCGTTTCCCAGGTTGGCGGCTACCAATTGAGCTGGCCTGCAATCACAACAACCACCAACGGCCGTATAGCAGTGGGCTGGATGCGGGGAAACCCGACGAACCTGGATATATACGTGGCAACATTTCAAAACGGCTGGTCAGACCCGGTTAACGTCTCGAATACGCCTTTCAGTTCCAAATATTGCGACTTGGCTTACGGCCCGAATGGCGAGATCTATGTCGTCTTCCAGGATAATCTATGGATAAATGAGACGGACTATTTTGCCACAAAGATGTGCCATGACAGCGGCAACGGAAGATGGACCCAACCAGAAATAATTGACAACCTCGATGCTTGGACTTTTCGGCCAGTAGTAGCGGTCAATTCGATTAATGACATCCTCTCCTGTTTTTATTACATGCAGGGATCCAGCTACTGGGCTTCGTACCGTTTAAATGGCATTTGGCAAAATCCACAGATCATCAGTGATGTCGGTAACCATCACGACCACGATTTTTATTTTTCCGATGTCTGCCCTTTCAATGACGATAGCTTCCTTTACATTTATCGCGACTGCGCCCTGAACATTTTTTACACAATTGTCCGGGAAGGAAATCAGGAAGGAGGGGTGGCCCTGACCAACAGTGCTCAGTGTTATTGTCCAAGTATTGATTACAATCCCACGGTGGGGGCCGCCGCGGCTTGGACCGATCGCTCCGGAAGCTGTGATGTGTTTGTCCAGTTTTTTGATCCCGAAACCGGGACCAGTGGAAGCGGGATACAGCCTCCAATCAGAGTGGTCGCCGATTACAAGAAAATCTTCCTGACGCCAGCCGAACTGAAAGTCGAACCGGTCGTCAATCGCAACCTTTTTTCCATCCAATATTTTTGGAAAATCAGCTGGGTTGCGGACAGCCGCTGGAGCGACTGGAATATCAACCTTGCCAAATATCGCATATATCGTAAATTGAAAGCATCCGCTGCGTGGGTGCTACAGGCTGAAATCGGGCCTACGGAACTGATTTATATCGACACGGACGGTGTTTCCAAGCAAGATCAATTCGATTACAAAGTACTGGGCGTGGACGATTTCGGAAATGAGTTCTATGCCTACAACCGAATCAGCTGGGCACTTAACCCGATCAATACTGACAGGGGAATCACTGTACAAGGATATAAATTGTACCGCAAATTAAGTGGACAATCAGCAGAAAGTTACACACTTTGGAAAACAGTCGATGCCGCTACTCTGGCTTGGGAGGATCACTCAATTGAAATCCAGCAACTCCAGGTATACGACTATGCATTAACTTCGGTAAGCGATACAGGCAAGGAGAGCGTTAAAGCGCAGGCACTAAAAATCAGCAGTTCAACTTATAAGGAAAAGAGACTTTAAACCCCAGATCCGAGCCGATAGTCACACTCCAACACATCGTTTCAAGTCCAGGTGGAAATCCTAATCACCGCGATTCTCTTCAGCTCGGATCTCAGTTTTATTTTTTTTGCCAGAAAGCGTTGATATAAGCCAGGTAATCGGGCTCAATGCTGAACTTTCCGATCATGAAATTACTCTCACGCTGGCCCTGGAAGCTGAATTGAATGAATGTCAGTTCATCGACAACAATCGGCTTCACAATTCCGGATGCCATATCCGCAGCCGAAATATCAATTTCACCGCTCTCTTTTTTACTCACGCCTATGGAGCTCCACGTCAGCTTCAGATTCGCTGTCAGCGGCTGCGTGAAGACGATTTTTTGACCTTGTATGCGCAGCAGGTATTGGCCGGCAACTAGCGGAAAATCATCGAGAACCATGTCCTGGATCGACTGCTCTTCATTTATAAAAAGCCGCTCGGTCTGGACGAAACGGTGCAGGATGGGGTCGATGCCGGAATGACTATAAAACTTTTGGCACCAGGATGGAATCTCTGCAGCTGAAAAGGGATCGGGAAGCGGGTCGTTCTGGGGCCGGTCGAATATAGCTTTTTCCGGCACGGACTCCACAGCGGACATGAACTCTGGCACACAGACCAGAAAAGCTGGAAAATCGCCCGCAGCATAGACCATTTCCATTGAATAAATATAGTCATGGTGCAGGCGCTGGCGACGGACATGATCGAAAACGATTCTGTGGACTTGCCCGGCCCGCTCAAACAGGAATTTTTCTTTTTTGCCATTGACAGCAACGAACAACCACTTGCCGGCAGCTTTTGGCAGGATATAAAAATTGATCCGTGAGAGCGGGCGCGAGGAGTAGATTTTTTTTGTCCAGTTTTCTTTGGTGATTTTTCCGAAAAGCGGCGATTTTTCGAAATTCTGCAACGGCAGGTAGCAGGTGTCGCTGGCAAGCTCGCTGGGCGGCAGGCTGAAAACAGGAAAGAAGTGCGGCAGGGGGTGGTCGAGATTCAGTTCTTGCACCCAATAGGGCTTCTTGTACCAGTAAGTAATGTCATCGTCGAAAGATGAAAAGCGCGGCTTGTGGATGCGCTCGAAGGCCGTATAATTGGCCAAATTGCGCTTTAGCGTTCTTTTAATTCTCGGATCGGCTGTCTCCTCGAGGATATAGCGAGTAAAAAGCCCGGTGCACAGAAATTGCATGGCGTCAGGGCCTTTAAACCAACTCCTCGGACCAGCGCTAAGATCGGAGTATCCCTTGTCCCCACTAAAGCCGGGAGTCATGTTTTCCCGGGCCAGGGAGAATTCAAAAGGGATATGGCGGAAGCGGTAATCGATTGCCTGGTCATAGGTAGAAGCGGTACTCAAAAGGTTGAAGCGGCGTATGTTCATCAGGGCGCCATTCACGGTATAGAGCCCCAGCAGGGCCCAGGCGGCAACTTGATAAAGAGGCCGCAACCGTCTGAATTTGTCCAGCAATTGCAGGGGATTGTAAAACAGACCGTTGGCAATGAGCAGGGCCGCGGCCGGCAGCAGGGGCAGCACCATGCGCTCTCCGAAATAAGCGGTATTGCCCAGGATGGCCACATAAACGATGATATAGGCGGCGATGAGTATGGAATGGCGCCGCCGGCTGAAAATGATAGTTAGCAGCCCGATCAACAGGAAGGCGCTGAGGATCGGCCCAAAACTCTCCAGGATCGTTTTGAAGAAAGCGGAGTAGGCCAGTTTTTTTTGGCCGTAAAAATGAAAACCGGTGTAATGGTAGGTAACAAAGCGATACGCTTCCGCGATATTCAGGAAAGGATGGATGATCCAGTTGGGGGCGCCGCTAAAAAAACCCAGCGCCATGGCAGTCGGCGCCAGGAGCAGTGGTTTCCAAAGCGGCTGATGGTGGCGGTGGCACGTGATCAGGAATGTCGGCAACAGGAAAAAGAACTCTACCGCCGCATTGTACTTGGCTGCCACCGCCAGTCCGAAAAAAAGAGAAGAGAGAAACAGCCAGCGCCATTGCGCTTCGCGGTCGTGTTTCAGTACAAAATAAAGGCTGGCGCAGAGCAGCAGGGTTGTCAGGGTGTCGGGTTTGAAGATGTGGGCGTCGAAAACAAGGAACGAATTGACAGCCATCAGCAGTGCGGCGACCCAGGCCGCGGCCCGGCCGAAAAACTCGCGACCCATACGCCAGGTCAAGGCCACAAGAGCCGTTCCCGCCAAGGCCGTCACGATCCTTCCGGCTTTGAGGACGAAATCGTAGCCCAGGCCTGAGTAGACGAATTGCGAAGGAAAATTAGTGACACCGAAGAAGAGCAGTATTTTCTGGCAGACAAAGGCTAGCAGAAAGTTGAAGTAAAAGAAAAGCGGCGGATAACCAGGATAGCCTGGATAGCTGCCGTTAGAGAAAGGATTGTCATAGATGTGCAGAGTTATGTTCAGTAGCGCGGCTTCATCGGGGACCCCCAGGCGGTTCCATTGCTGCAGGCGCATGGCCAAAGCAAAAACCAGAAGCAGCATCAGGGCTAAAGCGCCAATCAATTTGCGTTTATCGGCGAGCATTGGCTATTTATACCACAGGAAGATTGATTTTGTCCACGCCGGAATTCTGGGGAAAACAGTTAAAATGGCATCGTGCAAGCTGCAGTATTTTTTTTATTTTGGGGAATTGTTCCGGGAACTGGAGTTTTTAAGCGGTGATTGGCAAACAGGTATGACTGTGTTACACTCAGCCGATGGGACAACGTCTGGATAAATATCGCCTAGAAAGCGGTATAATTTTTTCCTATTTTCTCGTATCTTTGCTGATTCTCTATCCGCTTCTGACACGTTTATTCAGCCAGCTTCCCTTTGCATCCAATGGAGATATTCGCCTCTCTCTGGCAATCCTGTTTTCAAATCTGAAAAAAATCACCCAGGGTGATTTTCTGAATCTTTTCCAACTTCCCATCCTTTTCCCCTTGTCCCATACTTTAACTGCGGGAATCAATCTTTTCGGACAGACCTTGCTGGTCCTACCGTTTTATCTTGTTCAGATCCGGAATGTATATATCATCTACAACCTATTGACCTTTATTTCATATATTGCAGCGGGATATTGTTCGTATCGATTTGTACGCGAATGGGTTCCGGAACGCTGGATCGCCTGGGTCGCAGGAGCTTTATATATCCTCCTGCCCTTCCGAGTTCACAATATCCCGCACTTGAACCTGATGTTCAGTTTTCCCATTCCCCTCAGCCTTTTATTTTTTTCCCGATTTTTAAAAATGGGCAAGACAAAAGACCTGGTTTTCTTTTTTTTCTCGTTTCTTTCGCAATTTCTGTTCGACCTTTCCTTAGGCATTTTCTTGGGAATTGCCCTGGGGATTTTTTTTCTGGTCCAGCAAGTTATATTCGGCCTCCTGCCCAGGAGGTCTTGGCTGCTCTTCATCATGGCTTCCGTTTTATTCGTCCTTTTCGTGACCCTGATCTTTTTCCCTTACTTAAATCAGAAAACCTCCTTTTCCATTGTCCCCGAAACAAAATCCATCTCCCCAGAAAATTTCAGAACCCCGCTGAGTTTTTACAGCAATTGGACCTACCTGCTCCTGTTCTTCAAGCGAATATTCTGGGATCAATCCCCATTTTCGCCGGGAATCAGTATATTTGTTTTTTTCCTCCTCGCCTTTGTACCTTACTTTGAAAAGCGCCTGCAAAAAACCACTGCTCTGTTTTGCTCGTTTTTTCTAATTATCCCTGCCTTTGCCCTGCCCATCATCTACAATGGTTTGCCTTTGAACATACTGAATCGACTATGCGGTTGGGCACTCCTTTTATTTCTCTTGAGCCTTTCACTACTCCTTTTCCTGATCCGCAAAAAGATTCCCCGCTCGCTGCTTCTACTTACAATCACTTGGATCGTTTTGCAATTCTATTCCAGCCAGATCAGTTTGCCTTTTTTCAACCTGTTTCAAGGTCTGGCTCGTTTGTTCCCTTTTCTGCTCCGCACCCGAGGCATCCGCACGGAATATATCTTGCTGCTCCTCTTTTTTACAATTTCCGCCTTCGGATTTTCTTATTTTTATAGACGCTTCCAGAAAAATAAAATCATCCTGGGGCTGGTGCTTTTTTTGGTTTTCGCCGAACGCCTACGCTGGCCGGTATATCCGGAAAGGCTGAAAGATGATCTCCCGATCTTCCGGACGATCTATCAACAACTCGCACTCTACCCGGACCATTTCGGCCTATTGGAATTCCCTTTTTTCCCGCAAAATTCCAACTATTATCCGCTATTTACCATCTACCACAACAAGCACACCTATCACGGACTCATCAATTACTTGAGCGATTATTACGGATTGACTGGCAATCCCCTGCTCCAGGCCGAAAGCGAGTTTTTCGGCCTGAGCGATCCGCAGTTTATGCAGATGCTGAAGGCAAAGGGGATCCGCCTGATCATGCTCTGCAAAAGCAAGATACACTCGGAACAAAATGAAGATCAACGGACTTGGTTGGCACTGAAAAATCAGATCAAAAAAGGCGAAAGCAAAGGCTTATTCGAAAAAATTGAAAAAAACCGTCATGGGATCCTCCTGGTTCTGGCCGAACAAGAGCAAGGACCGCAAATTCGCTATTTCCTCCCCTATTTTGCCCTTAAGGACAAAAAAAACCTTGTGTGCACCATCGATGCCAATGAGGAAACGATTGCAGAATTTCGCTTCAATGAAAAACCGGTCAAAAAGCAGCGGCTGCAGCTGGGAAGCCGAAGCAGAATCGTGATCAATCTTCAGAAACTTCCCCTGGCCCTGCAATTCAATTATCTGGAAATACGCTCGGGCCCTTCTTTAAAATTACTGAAGGTAAGGATAGAGTAGGAAATCAAGAAAAAATCATTTTCATTCGATATCGCGGATCCGGTCGATAAAAAAACGGGGGCGATTTTTGATCTCTTCGAAGAAAATGATTAGATATTCGCCAATAATGGCGATCATAAAAAACATCAATCCAAATGAGATCAGGGTCAAAAGCGTCATGGTACTCAGACCCACGACGATCCTGCCAGTGAACTTATTGTATAAAATCAGGATTCCGTAAAAAAACGAAAAAATCCAATACCCCAGGGCGATAAAAAAATTAATGCGCAGGATGTGGGAAAAAGAAATGATACTCCTTATGCCCAGCAAAAATAGTTTTTTGAACGTGAAGGTCGTAACATCGCTCTCCCCGGGATTGAATGTGATCTCCCGTGAGGCCATTCCAAGCCAGCGCACCAAGTTGCGGACCACGATTCCATTTTCCTGCATCAATAAAATGCGATCGCGCACAATCCGAGAAAAGAGAATGAAATCAGAGGAGCCTTTTTTCAGCTCCCTGATCCCCAACTTTCGCACAATGAAAAAAAAGAGGGCCGTCAGGGAACGTCTCAGCCAGTGATAGGGCTCCTGCTTTTTGACTGCATATACAACTTCTATGTTCTCTTTTTCAATGCAGCGGTACATTTCCGGGACCAGAGTAAATGGAGTCTGTCCGTCGGCATCGATGATCACATAAAAATCAGCTTCCATCTCCTGCATGCCGGCAAATACAGCGCTATCCTTGCCGAAATTACGGACAAAGCGGATCAATTTCGCCGCGATCTTTTCCTCAGACAGTTTCTTTTCAAATACATTAAATGTATCGTCCCGCGAACCATCATCGATCAAGACCAGGACTACTTGAACCTCAGATGAAGGCAAGGCGGACTGAATACTACGCAAGCCGGCGATCAAGGTTTCTACCCGCCGACTTTCATTCAATGCGGGCACAAGGACGGCAAGTCGTTTCATATTATTCCCGATACAATTAGTTTGCTGAACTGACCTCTGAAGATATGGTTGCTTTCTCTCCGATTACATAAAAAAAATAACAAAGAAAATATCATATAATGATTATATCCAATCCATGCAGATTGGTCAATCATGATAATTTTACGAGCTGTCAAAAATTAAACCAATTGAAATAATTATATCATTGTGCTATTCTGAAGCAAATGAATAATAAAATCGCGACGGTACTTTTACTTTTTTTACTGACGCAAACGATGCCTGCCAATGACATCAAGGTCATGCTCGGATTGAATTCCAGTACATACGTGTTTTCAAGCTCGACGGATTCTTTGGACCAGCAACACAAATCGGGATTGGCGTTCGGCTTGGGGTGGGCGTATAGCCTGAATAAGAATATGAAACTGGAAATCAACGCCATGTTCAATCAGAAGGGTGCAAAGGTGTCCATCATCAATTCTCCGAACGCGATTGTTTCGGGTGTTTATAAGAATAGTTCCATTGGAATTCCATGCTTTTTCAGATACCAATATAAAGAAAAAGCATCGCCTTACTTTTCTTTCGGACCCGAATTTGTATTTGTCACTTCACACCATTTGTTTTTAACTGAAAGCAATGAGAGTTATAACTTGAGCGATATGACAAAAAAAATCATCCTGGCATTCAATGCTTTACTGGGCTACGAATACCCCATTGGCAAGTGGGGATTATTTGCCGAAATTCGCTATAACTATTGGTTTAGTAATTTTTTAAATGATCCAGAAGCGTTGGTGAAAAGTCAGTCATTCGTATTTTTACTCGGGGGCGTTTACTATTTGTGACAATCATTGAAGAAATCACAAATCGCCATTCAATTCGCCAGTACAGCACAAAAGCCATTGAACCTGAAAAAATAGCCCGAATATTGGAAGCCGCCCGCTTAGCACCCACTGCGCGTAACCAGCAGGATTGGAAATTGGTTTTAGTGAGAAATCCCGATATTAAAGGCAAACTTGTCGATTTAGCTTCACCCCACCAACAATTCCTAAAAGAAGCACACATCATCATTGCTGCATGTGCTCTGAATCCCACCTATATCATGCGTTGCGGCCATCCCGCTTTTTTGATCGATGTAGCCATTGTCCTGGAGCATATTGCCTTGCAAGCGGTGCGTGAAGGTTTGGGTACTTGCTGGATTGGTTCTTTCGATGAAAATAAAGCTAGAATGATTTTGGCTGTTCCTCAAAACACACGTATTGTGGAGCTGATGAGTCTGGGATACCCCGAACATATCCCGTCGACCAAGACGCGAAAATCATTGCAGGAATTAGTCAGCTGGGATTCATGGCAAGAATAAAAAATTTCTCGAATATTATCAACAATGTCTTTGTGATTCACGACACCATGTTTCCCGTTTATATCATTCGTGGCCAAAAAAAAATATTGGTGGATTGCAGTATCCTTTCCAAAGGTCCACGCATCGAGGAAATCCTTGAAAATATTTTGCAGGATGACAAAATTAACACGGTTTTACTAACGCATTCCCATTACGACCACACCGGAGCATGCGCATATTTGCAAGCAACGCACAATTTTGAAATCCTTGCCTCGCAAAGAACCAGGGAAATTCTGCAAAACCCAAAAGCCATTGAATTCATCGATAAGCTTAATCAGGGATTCTTTCGTATCCTCGGCCAAGACAGCAAGACCCACGTTACCATGCCTGAAAATATCGTTACGGTACATGAAGGAGATAAGATCCCGGTTTCACCGAGCCAATGGCTGCAGGTTTATGAAACTCCCGGGCATTCCCGTTGCTCACTTTCTTTTCTATTGCAACCTGAAAATATTCTTTTTCCCGGCGATGCGGCAGGGATTATTGAAAAAGACCGGACCATCAAACCGCTTTTTTTATCAAGTTATACACAGTACATCGCATCGATTAAAAAATTAAGCGGCTTGGACGCTGAAATACTGGCTTTGCCGCACAACATGATCATTAAGGGACGCAAAAAAATTCAGGCATTTTTCAGACGCGCGCTAGTGGAAGCACAAAAATTAAAAGACAAGATCTTCCATGAATTGCAGATAAACACCGATTCCAACGCCATCGCCGAAAAACTGTTAGCCAAGGAATATTCTTTCCCAACCGTAGATGGACCACGCGAAGCGCAATTGATTAATTTATCAGCCATGGTCAAATCAATCTATTTCGAACTTGTTAAAACTGTCGAATAAGACCGATATTATTGTATTACTATGCTCTCTTGGCCGTTGGGTGAGATTTCGCGGCTTTAATAAAGGCAACAAACAAGGGATGGGGTTGTAAGGGACGTGATTTGAATTCGGGATGAAACTGGCAGCCGATATACCAGGGATGGCCGGGAATTTCAACCATCTCCACCAGGTTTCTTTCCAGGTTTTTTCCTGAAATCATCATGCCATGACTTTCAAGTTGTCCTTCATAAATGGGATTGAATTCATAGCGATGGCGATGCCTTTCTTGGATTTTTAATTTTTTATATATTAAAAATGCCAAAGAATCCTTTTTTATAACGCAGGAATAATTGCCCAAACGCATATTATGTCCCATTTCTTCAATGTTACTGAGTTCTTTAAGTTTTAAAAAAATGCGCTGGTTGGTCTTTGGCTCAAATTCAGTTGAGTGGGCATTTTTTAATCCGATCACATTTCTGACGAATTCCACTGTTGCCACCTGCATGCCCAGGCAGATTCCAAAAAAAGGAATATGTTCACTCCTGGCATATTCCACTGCTTTGATCATACCTTCAATACCGCGAATGCCAAATCCACCGGGAATCAATATTCCTTGAGTATGTTGGAAAATCTCGGCAGGATTTTCAGATAATAGAGTATCGGCTTCCACCATGTGTAATTTCACCCTGACATGGTTGCAAACTCCGGCATGAAACAAGGCTTCAAACAAACTCTTGTATGAATCAGCATGGCGAACATATTTTCCTACGATGCTGATGGTTACTAATTGAGAAAGGTTTTTTATTTTTTTTACCCATTTGGACCATTCTGACGAATCATCACAACGTTTTTTTAGTTTGAGTTTTTGAAGGACAACTTCTCCCAATCCCTGCCGTTTAAAAAGCAAGGGAATCTCATATATCGACTCGGCGTCAATGGCGCTAAAAATCGCTTCCACCTTCAAGTTGGTAAAAAGAGCTATTTTCTTCCTTATCTCCAAATTTAAAGGGATTTCTGCCCGGCATAATAAAATATCGGGCTGAATGCCGATTTCCTGAAGGGCCTTGACGCTGTGCTGGGTTGGTTTGGTTTTAAGTTCTCCAGCTGTTTTAATAAATGGAACCAGGGTTAGGTGTATAAAAAGAACCCTGTTTTCTTCAAGTTCAAGGCCTACTTGGCGAATCGCTTCCAGGAAAGGAAGGCTTTCAATATCTCCCACTGTGCCACCGATTTCAACAAGTACCAAGTCAACGCCAGCGTCCATTCCAAAAATTGCGGATTTTATCTCATCGGTAACATGAGGAATAACCTGAACCGTTTTTCCTAAATAGTCACCCCGGCGTTCTTTTTGAATAATACTGTTATAGATACGTCCAGCTGTCCAATTGTTTTTTTGGGCAGTAAGGGTGCGAGTAAACCGTTCATAATGACCTAGATCCAAATCGGTTTCAGCCCCATCATCGGTTACAAAAACTTCGCCATGCTGAAAAGGACTCATGGTGCCCGGGTCAACATTTAAATATGGATCCAGCTTTAATATCGTAATATTGAAACCATACGCTTCAAGAATATTTCCGATTGCAGCCGCCGCCACCCCCTTGCCCAATGAAGATAAAACCCCCCCGGTAATAAAAATATACTTGCATTTATGCATGGGTTCTCTTTAAAATCTTTTCTACTTTTTTGATATCAGCCGGGATATCGACTCCATGAGATTCATATTCGCTGGAAACAATGAATATTTTTTGCCCCAAGTATAAAAACCGTAATTGCTCAAGTCTTTCCGATTTTTCCATTGCCGAAACGTCTCCTTTTACATAAGATTCTAGTGCCGCACAAGTATAGCCATATATACCGATATGCTGAAAAAACCCTTTAAAACGGTCTTTTTCACAATAAGAAACGGGCGAACGCGAAAAATACAAAGCTTGATTGTTCTTATTAACGACAACCTTGACAACATTTGTTGAACAAAATTCCCGGTAAGAATGATTTTTACGGGCCGCGCTGACCACATCAAAAATGTTTTTATTTAGAGCCTCATACACCTGAAGTATTAATTTCTCAGAAATAAGAGGCTCATCGCCTTGAATATTAATGACGGCATCAAAATCTTTGTTTTTTGCAACCGACCACACACGTTCGGTTCCAGAAATAATTTCCGGGGCGGTCATTTCTCCTTTGCCGCCAAAAGCGATAACCTCGGCAAGAATGCGTTGATCGTCGGTAGCCACTATAATTTCTGAAAAGCAACCAGCTTTCGCCACCTGGCCATAAACCCTTTCTATCATTGATTTTCCAATAATTCGTGCCAATGGTTTTCCGGGGAATCTACTAGATTGCCACCGTGAAGGAATGACTGCCGCAATTTTCATTTCACAATTTTTTCATCCACTCCCCGGTTCTTACTCTCCAAAGCTTTCATTTCCATTTGGCATGATCCTTGAAAAAATGCCCCTTCTTCAATAATTAATTTTGGTGTGGTAACGGTGCCGATCACCCGGCCCTTGGAAAATATTTCAATCCGGTCTTTGGCTTTAATTGTACCTTTTACGCGCCCGTTAATGGTCAAGCTGCACACATCGATATCAGCCTCAATTTCAGCTGTTTCACCAATAATCAAGCCGTTGCCAGATAAAATCTTCCCTTTAAAAACGCCATCAATTCTAAAGTTTTCCTTGAATTTAATATCCCCGATAAGTTCCGTCTCCCTATCAATAAATCCACTTATGCGTGGTGCTGGATCAATTTGTTTCATCTTTTTTCTCCTTGGTCAAAATGGAAAACAAGCGTTCAAATTCGGCAAGAGAATCAAAAAATATCTCGATTTTTCCAGTTCCCGATTTTTTATAAGTTAATTTCACCCTGCTTGACAACAACTGAATCAGTCTATTTTCCATTTTAAGAATATCGGGGTCGGGAATAACCGGATCCGAAAAAACATAAAAATTTTTCACCATCATTTCGGCTTGACGGACCGATAGTTTTTTCCTGATTATCCTTTCAGCCACTTCCAGCATATCTGCATTATTTTTCAAAGAGAGCAAGGCGCGGGCATGTCCCTGGTCAAGTTTTTCACTGGCCACGTACTCTTTGATCTTTACCGGCAATTTTAAAAGCCTTAAAAAGTTAGTTACAGTAGTCCGATTCATGCCCAGCTTATCGGCAATTTCCTGCTGTCCTTCACCGCTCTGTGAAATAAGCGCTTCAATGCCTTCAGCAATTTCCATGGCATTCAATTCTTCTCTTTGAATGTTTTCAATCAAGGCTTCTGCCATAACATCATTATCGGAAAATTCCTTGACCAAAGCTGGAATCTTTTCCCATTTCAATAATTGGGCTGCCCGCCATCGCCTTTCACCGACAACCAGGAAATATTTGCCCTCGCGCTTGAAAACCACCACAGGTTGAATAACCCCCATTTCTTTCATTGAATCAGCCAATTGCCGAAGCGCGTCCGCTTGAAAATTCTTGCGCGGTTGAAAAGGATTGGGATAGATATTGTCGACTTCAATATCAAAAAGTTTCTTTTCTTCGATGGGCTCATTGGAAATTATTGCGGCTATTCCCTTGCCCAAAACATTTCGTTTCATTTTTTCATCATCTCCTTGGCCAAAGACAGGTATGCCCGAGCCCCCGTCGAGTTAATATCATAAGCCTGGATCGGCTTTCCAAAGCTGGGAGCTTCAGACAAACGGATATTTCGTGGAATAATCGTTTCGTACACTTTAGATTTAAAATAATTTCTTAATTCAGCCTCAATCTGCTTGGCAAGATTTGTACGTTCGTCATGCATGGTTAAAAGAACACCCTTGATCTCAAGGATGGGATTAAAATGTTCTTTAATACGGGTAATGGTATTCATCAAATCCGACAACCCTTCCAACGCATAATATTCAGCCTGGATTGGAATAAGAACGTTGTGTGCAGCAGTCAGGGCGTTTATCGTCAATAAGCCCAAAGATGGCGGCAAGTCAATGAACAAATAATCGTACTCCCCTTCCAGGTCCCGCAAAACATTTTTCAAATAGAGGTGGTTATTGTCTTCAGAAACCGTTTCCAGTTCAAACTTGGCTAAATTTCGCGTTGAGGGAATAATTTTCAGATACTTCAAGTCGGTCGGAACAATCGCTTCACGAATAGAATTTTCGCCATTTAAAATCGAATAAATATCTTTTTTATTCTGATTTTTATTCAAGCCGATTCCAGTTGTGGCATTGGCTTGAGGATCAAGATCGATCAATAAAATACGTTTTTCGGCAACTGCCAGTGCGGCAGACAAATTTATCGCCGTGGTGGTTTTTCCCACTCCGCCCTTTTGATTGGCAACAGCTATAATTTCACCCATAATTATTATGTTTCACGTGAAACATTCTCCATTTTAAAAATAATCAGGTTGTCCCTCGAAGGAACATTATAGCTGGTTTGGCGGATATTTGCCAGTTTATTTTTAATTATGTCGATTTTTAGGGGAGATGTTATCAGAATTAATTCCTTGATTCTTTTTGTTAGCACATAATCAACCAATATCTCAATGTGCGGGAACCCCCTGGATATTATCGTACTGGCGCCCACATCGTGTCGCTGCATGTATTCTTGTATTGAACCCTTCCAAACTTCTGTGTTTTTTAAATCCAGCTTACTTATAGCCAATTTTAAAAACACTGCTTTTTTTTGAATCGCTTCCACCAAAACAAGTTTTTTTTCAGGAAAAAATGTGGCCAACGGTATCCCCAGTATTCCACCTCCACTGCCCGCATCAATAATGAACGGGGTTGACAAGTGTTTTTTTAATAACAAAGATTCATAAATAAGGACTTTAAGGGTTTCCCGGGTCGATTTTTTTGAAACGAGATTCACGTTTTTATTATATGCTAACAAAAAATCTACATATGTATCAACCTGCATATCGGTCCACAATTGTTTCACGTGAAACCAATTTTTTAAAGGCTTTCAAAGCCGATCTTTAATAAAAACAAAATAAACCGCGGAAAGGAGCCAAATGGTTAAAACGAACGGAGTAAATCTCTGAAAATCAAAAAATAACAACACGGGGGAAAGTGAAACCAGTAGGATGGTCAAAATTGCCGCGACACGCTTCAGTGTTTTTTTTAACAAAATTAGAAATTAAAATACAGTTCAAATTCTTTGGGATTGGGTACCTGGGACACTTCGGCGATTTCCTGCTTTTTTATTTTTATCCATTGTTGTATAAGGTCTGAATCGAACACCTTGTTATATTTAAGGTATTCATTGTCTTTTTCTAAACAATCAAGGGCTTCTGCCAAGTTTTCTGGAAGCTCTTTGATCTTGTTTTTGAAACCTTTTGCTTCCGATATCGCGGTGTCAAAGGGTCCAAAATTAAATTTTTCAGGCGATATGTTTTTAAAAATGCCGTCAATACCAGACAGTAACATGGCTGACAAAAACAAATAAGGATTGGAGGCGGCATCTCCCGGCCGATATTCAATGCGTGTTTCGCTTTCATTCACATAGGCGGGTATGCGGATAGCGGCATTTCGGTTGGATGTAGCGAAAATTGCCGAAACCGGGGCCTCGAATCCCCTTATCAATCTTTTATAAGAATTTGTTGATGGGTTTGAGAAAGCACATAAAGATCCAGAATGAAACAATAGTCCCGACATATAATGAAGTCCGATTTCTGAAAGATTGGCATAATTGCCTTTTTTTAGAAAAGCATTCTTATCCTTATTCTTGATATATTGATGAACATGCCAGCCATTTCCGGCTTTCCCAAAAAATGGCTTGGGCATAAAAGTTACAAACAAATTATGTTTTTTAGCCAGGTTGAATAATACATATTTGATAATGACGGCTTGATCGGCAGTTTTTAGTAAAGTGTGGAATTTGGTTTCAATTTCATGCTGGTTGACGGCAACTTCATGGTGATGATACTTGATGTTAATTCCCAAGTTCTGCAGCAGACAAACTGCCTCGTTTTTGAAATCAATAAATTCATCGTCGGGCGAGCCAGCGTGATAAAAATTTCTTTTTTCCTCACTGTCTTTCTTTAAAAAATAGTAACTTCCTTCAGAACTAACCCCAAAACCGACTTCTTTGAAAATAAAAAATTCAAACTCAGGTCCAAATAAAGCACTGGTTCCAAATTTTGATTTTATTAAAGCTTCTTCAGCCTTAAGGGCGACGAAACGAGGGTCTTCGGCAAAACGGGTGCGCATATTGTCAGCCATATGGATATTGGCCAAGAAAACCGCGGTTTTTCTTTCCCGGAAAGGATCAATGATCATTGTTTCCAAATCTGGGATCATTACCATGTCACTTTTTTCCGGCTTGGCAAATCCATAAGAAGAAGCATCAAAACCGACCCCACCCTCAATTAATTTGGTATCCAACATTTTGCTTGGCAGTATTAATGAGTGCAGTTTACCTTTAAGATCAAGGATTTTTAAATCTAAGAATTCTACCTTTAATTCCTGAATTTTTTTCTGCACTTGATTGAATATTGCTTTGTCTTTCATGGATACTATCTAAGCAAATAATTTTTTATTTGTCAAGGCTTGACACCTAATACTTTTTGCACTAGGATTAGGCAATGAAAAGGTTTTCAGGACTGTAAGTATTATGTTTTTCCACATTTGTTAAAATATTTGTGGAAAATGGTGGACTAATGAATAATCTGGAAAAATTAACAAATTATCTAAAAGGCGTGTTGGATGAGCCATCTTACAAAAAATGGATCGAACCACTAAAATACATTGGTTCTCTTGAAAATACACTTTTTCTGGGGGCACCGGAACAAAAAAATATGCTTTGGATTAAGCAAAATCTGCTTGATAATATAAATAGCTTCACAAAAAATAATTATAATTTTGTAACCAAGATCGTCCCTTTGGGTGAAGAAGAAAATATCCAGCATGGTCGAGAAAGGGCGAAAAAAAATCTTAACCTTGAATCGCGCTTGCAAAAAAAATATACTTTCGATTCTTTGGTTCAAAGTGATTCCAATCGTATTGCTTATTCTTTTTCATACAGCGTATCGGAATTTCCAGGCAAATCCTACAATCCTCTTTATATTTACAGTGATGTCGGCCTTGGCAAAACACATCTTATGCAGGCTATCGGAAATCGGATTGTGGACAATAACGAAAAAATTAATGTGATTTATTTAACCACTAGTGATTTTATGAATGAATATGTTGAATATACTCGCTTGAACAAACGTTCGGAGTTCTTAAAAAAATATACTTCAATTGATGTCTTGCTAATCGATGATATTCAATATATCACTAAATGGGGTGGAACCAGTGAACAATTTTATTACATATTTAACAGTTTGATCCAGCAGGAAAAACAAATTGTCATTTGCTCGGACAAGCACCCGGACAACATGCCTGACCTTGAAAAGAGGATAAAATCAAGATTTGAAATGGGTGCTATTGTTGACATTCTTCCTTATGACTTGGAGGCCAGAATTGCCATTTTGCAAAAGAAAATCGCTGAAAGAAAAAACACCTTCCATAATGATTTTGTAATTTCCAAAGAGGTGGTTTATTTTTTAGCAACGTCCATTAAAGATAATATAAGGAAACTTGAAGGAGCACTAAACCGGCTTCTTGGCTATGCAGACCTAAAACATTCCGAACAGCAGTCAGCCGACATCACACTTCCTTTCGCTAAAGAAGCTTTGAAACCTTATATTAACATTGAAAGAAAAATTATTACGATTGATACCATTCAAGAATTTGTCTCAGAAAAATTTGATATAAAAATCGAGGAACTAAAGTCAAAAAACAACTCCCCAAAAATAGCCTTGCCAAGACAAGTCGCCATGTACCTGGCCAAAAAGCTTACTCGTTATCCTCTGGTGGAAATAGGAAATTCATTTGGAGGGAAACACCATACAACCGTACTTCATTCTATTAAAAAAATTGAAAGGATGCTTCAAACCGACAATGATTTTTCAAGAAAAGTTAATTACTATGTTGAATTTTTCACCGATTGATCTTTTCAACATTAATCACAAGTTTTCAACATTCACTAGAAACAAAAGAATCACACCCCACAATGATCTGCGAATTTTTCCACTTTTCCATATTGCTTGTTTCTTTTATTTTTATTATTATATATTTTATTTAAATAATAAGGCAGGTTGAATATGAAAATTTTTGTGGAAAAAGAAAAACTTGAAAATGAGTTGCGTTTATTTCAAGGGATCTTTGAAAAAAAAGCAATAATGGAAATTTTGCAAAATATTAAACTGACCTCCCTGGATGGCGGAGTATTGGAAATGGTAGCCACCGATTTGGAAATTGGTCTGACCACCAATATACAAGTTGATGTGAAAAAGACCGGGGCCTTCACCGTGAATGGCAAGGATCTTTATGATTTAATTTCGAAAATGCCCGAAGGCATGATTGAGATTTCTGAAGATAATGATTTGCAGATTATTATTACTAATGAGAAAAAAACTTGCAAATACAAAATGTTGGGTCTGCAGTCTTCGGATTATCCTGAATTGCCGGTTTGTGATCTTTCCCAGTCATTGAAGATTTCTTTAAGTGATTTCCAGACAATGATTAATAATTGTTATTATGTGATTTCGCCGGAATTAAAGTTCAACCTGGGTGGGGCGTTGTTAAGCATTTCTGAAAATAAATTGGAAATGGCAGCTACCGATGGTCATCGCTTGTCTTATACTTTTTTTGATGCTGATTTTTCCATTGCCGATCCTGTGGAATATATCCTTTCCAGGAAAACGCTTCTTGAAGTTATAAAAATTGGCAGTGATGGAGAAATTGAATTTGCTTTTGATAAAAACAATCTTTTTTTCAAGCATAAAAACAGGGTTTTATGCTCGCGTATTGTAGATCAAAAATTTCCAAATTACAAAACCGTAATTCCAGAAAAAACCGAACAAACAGCGGTGGTAAATTCTGATGAATTATTGAGGACATTGCGCCGGATATTGATTTTTAAAACCAGGAATAATGGAGTTTTATTTAAGTTTTCAAAGAACAAATTAGTCTTGGAAAGGACCACACCCGAGAAAGGCGAAGGCTATGATGAAATACCTATTGAATATCAAGGCAAGGCGGTGAATGTCGGTTTTAATGGAAATTTTGTCCTTGATTTTTTAACTCATAGCAGTTCTGAAAAAATATCAATTGGCTTGAATGACAGTGAAAGTTCATTTCTTTTTAAGCCGATGGAAAGCAGCAGGGCAAATTTTATCTACATCATCATGCCCCTCAATATTTAGATACTAATTGGTTGTAAAAAATTTACAAATTAACGGTTTCAGAAATTTAAAAAAATTCAATATTCGTTTCGGCGATTTAAAAAACTTGCTCTATGGTGTTAATGGCAGTGGAAAAACATCCATTATTGAGGCTTTGTATTTACTTGGTTTTGGAAAATCGTTTTTGCAGGCCAACAAGCAGGATATGACTAATTTCAACAGTTCTGGTTTTTTTATCCGCGCCGACATAGCGGGCAAATCTGGCGTAAATACCCTCAATGCAAGTTATGAAAAAAATTTCGCAATGCAATTGAATAACGAAAAGAGTCCTTTAGCCGAGATTGGAAAATATTTGTATCCGCTATTTTTTTCTTCTTTGAATTATAATTTATTCATCGACCACAATCCCCATTTCAGAAAAATGATTGATCGCTTCATATTTGGTGTACACGCCCTTTACTTACACCATATTTTGCGGTATAATCATCTGGTAAAGCAAAAAAATTTTTTGTTGAAAAAATTGGGTAAACCAATTAACAATTCTGAATTGGACAGTTGGAATAAATTATTATCAGTAACGGGATTTGAAATTGTCAAAAAAAGGATGAGTTTTATCAATCAATTAAATAATGAAATCAAAGCGTCATTTTCTTCGGAATTAAAAATTAACTATCTCCCCTCCCTGCTTGCCAATAAGGAAATTTCCGAGACATCGCTGCTGCGGGACTTGCAACTGGTAAAAAATGCAGAAATGAAATACCGCGGTTGCTTGCTTGGGCCTCAGCGAGATCGTTTTGCACTGATGGTCTCTGACAAAAAAATGCAGCTGTTTTCATCGGGAGAGAAGAAAAAGCACCTGCTCATTATTTATCTTGCTTTTATCAACATGTTTTATCGAGCCCATAACGATTTTCCTGTGTTCTTAATTGATGATTATGATGTCGCTATGGATTTTAAAAATTTAAATTTTATCATCGATCATTTCCCCCAAATGCAAATCATTGCCACATCGGTAGCGAAGAATGATAAATTTGATGATTCGTTTGAACTTGGAAAGGAGAACTAACAGTGAACAAGACCAATGCCCATTTTGAAGATAAATCGTATACCGCGGAAAATATAAAAGTTTTGGAAGGGTTGGAAGCCGTGAGGGTGAGGCCGGCTATGTATATTGGCAGTACCGGTGTTTCCGGCTTGCATCATCTGGTTTATGAAGTGGTTGATAATTCAATCGATGAAGCTATGGGCGGTTTTTGTGATCG
>JAFGSF010000017.1 GCA_016934745.1 Candidatus Aminicenantota bacterium
CGGCTGCCACCAGCCGGCATCCTGATAAAGCCTTTTGACGGCATCGCGATCCACTGTAGCGATCATTTTTATTTCAATTTCATCCCGACTCATTGGTTTTTCATTTTATGCGGTCGTAATCACAATAGCAAACATGGCCGTGGCTGTCAAGGCAACCAGCAGGCAACCAGCAGGCACCCGGTTGTCAAAATGAGTTTTTTAAGGTAATATGAATTCTAACCCAGCAGAGCTGCGAAGTCCCTGCCAGGGAGATAAGAGCCTTAGATAACAAATTTAAAAATTTGTTCTCAAAAAACTGACAAATTTTAGAATTTGCTGTCAGGCTCTGATTTTTGGAGGATAAACCATGCCATTCAATCTCAAAGGAAGACATTTTCTGACCTTGAAGGACCATACGTCCCAAGAGATCGATTTCCTGCTGCAACTTTCCATCAAGCTGAAACAGGATAAATATGCCGGATTGCGCGGCAAAAACCTGGAGGGGAAAAACATCGCCCTGATATTCGAAAAACCATCGACACGTACCCGCTGTGCCTTCGTCATCGCCTGCGTTGACGAGGGCGCCCATCCCGAATATCTGGGCAAAGACGATATCCAGCTCGGGAAAAAAGAGACGGTCAAGGATACGGCCCGGGTACTGGGTCGCATGTTCGACGGCATCCAATTCCGCGGGTTCCAGCATGAGACCGTCGAGGGACTGGCCCAGTACGCCGGTATTCCGGTTTGGAATGGCTTGACCGATCGCTATCACCCGACCCAGGTGCTGGCCGATTTCATGACTGTTCTGGAAGCCAAGGGAAAACTGCAAGGCATCCGCTTCGTTTACGTGGGCGACGGCCGCAACAACATGGCCAATTCACTGATGATCGGTGCTTCCAAAATGGGCCTGGATTTTCGCATTGTCGCCCCCAAGGTGCTTTTTCCTGCCAAGGAATTGGTCAAGGAATGCCAGGGTTTTGCCGAAGAACGCAACGCCAAGATCACCATCACCGACGACATCGCAACCGGCGTGAACGCTGCCGATGTCATTTACACGGATGTCTGGGCATCGATGGGAGAAGAAGCGCAGATCCCGGAACGGATCAAGCTGCTGAAAAATTTCCAGGTCAACCGTTCCATGTTCGATCAAACCGGGAATCCGGACTGCATTTTTTTACATTGCCTGCCCGCCTTTCACAACACCGAAACCAAATTGGCCAAACAATTCCCGGGTATCTGCGAAGTAAGCGAAGAAATTTTTGAAAGCAAGCATTCCCAGGTTTTCAGCGAGGCCGAGAACCGGGTGCATACGATCAAGGCGGTCATGGTGGCCACACTGGGGAAATAGCCAATTCTACCTTTTGCGGCAAGAACCTTACAGCCAATTCTAATTTTTGTGATTTTTTTAGAACAAATTTTGAATTTGCTAGCTAAGGTTCTTAGTCGGCCCCGCCGGGCCGTGAATTCGGCAAACGCATGATATCGATTTTATCGCCAAACGTGCAGATGCAGTTTTTCCCGGCTTTTTTCCCCGCATACATCGCCCGATCGGCTTTTTCAATCAAATCATTACTGTCCTTGGCATTTTGCGGGAAAGAAGCGATGCCAATTGTCACACTCAACGGCCCGATGTTCTCTTTGTCAAACGACTGAAATTCACACTGTTCAATCGATCTCATGATTCTCCTGCAGACAGCCAGAGCCTCCTTGTCCGAAATTTCAGGGAGAATCACGGTAAACTCATCTCCGCCGTAACGGGCGACAAAATCACATGCCCGGATCTGGGAGGTCAACAGGGAAGCCACCTTGACCAAGACCAGATCGCCGGTCAAATGGCCATGGTTATCATTGCATTTTTTAAAGTCATCGATATCGATAACCAAAAGCGTCAAGGGCCGGTGATAGCGCAGTTGCCGATCGACCTCCAGCTGCAGGACATAATTAAAATGCCTGTAGTTGCTGATCTTGGTTAATTCGTCACGGTTGGAAAGCTCCTTGTAAAATTCCGTCTCCTGGGCCTTTATTCTCAATGAACGAGTCTCCAGCACCCGGTTGATGATAAATACGACATGATCCAACTTGAGCGGCTTGGTGATGAAATCGGTGGCACCGGCCTTGATGGCCTCCACCGCATATTCAATGGAAGCGAATCCGGTCATGACCAGAACCGGGATATCTTTACTTGAATCACGAATGGCCTTGGTCATGGAAATGCCATCCATGTCGGGCATGACCAAGTCTGTTAATACCAGGTCAAAATCGGTTTCCATCAGGATTTTCAGCGCTTCCGGGGCATTGCTGACCGTAAGCACCTTGAAACCATTAAGTTCCAGGAAATCCTCCAGGGACTCCCTTTCACCCGGATCATCTTCCACGATCAGGATTTTCTTTTCCGGGTCGGGATTGGCTGGATTCATTGCCGCAACTGTTTTCCCGGCTATTCCCATTTTCTCTCTTGTCTCCATCTCAACGTTTAATTAAATATATCATGATTAGCAATTAAAAACAATTTATTTTTAAAAAATGCCGATAAAATCAGGGCCTGCGGATAAAACCGTGAAGGTGAAAATTGTCCATTTTAGTTATGATGTCCCGGCAACGGTCCGCCGCGGTGAAATTTTGTGAAAGTACCTTGAACATGCCATCTTCCATAATAACTTTGAACTGCAGGCCCGGGAAAATTTCAGCCAAAGTCAAAAGCAGATCATCGGCGTTTTCCCTGACCGTGAAGGCGCCAGCCTGCACACAGTATTCCACGGCATCGTTCGTGGAAATCGTGCTCTCCGCCGTTTTGGCTGCACCGCGCCAACGTACAACCCGGAGATGCACTACCGCAGTTCCCTGGGCGGTCATGGCCAAGCGCTGGGCCGCCTGCAGTGAAAGATCGATGATCCGGTTTTTTAAAAAAGGACCGCGATCATTGATCCGGACCAGGACTTTTTTTCCGTTTTCCAGATTTTCCACTTCCACCATGGTGTGAAAAGCGAGGGTCTGATGAGCGGCAGTCAATTTATGCATGTCATAGATTTCGCCGTTGGCGGTCCTTTTCCCATGGAAATCATCGCCGTACCAGGAAGCGATCCCGGTCTGGGAGAAACTGCTGCCGACGGTTTCCAGCGCAGGCTGCGGTGGTTCGCTGCGCGAGTTTTTTCGCGCCGAACAGGAAACTGCAAAAAGCAACACGGATATTCCGCACAGCGCCAGCGTCCATTTCATGGTTCAATTATAGCAGAAAAAACGCAGCCAAAACAAAAAACCGTTTGTCGCGGATTCATTTTGATGTTTATGTTTCTGCCAAATTGTTGTATAATACGACCAGTTTGGCGATAAAACGGGAGTGACTCATGAGCATTGATGATCTATTGAAAATAAGCGTTGAAAGGAGTGCTTCGGACCTGCATCTCAAGGTCGGCAATCACCCGGTGATCCGTATTAACGGCATCCTGCATCCATTGGTTGAACTGAAACGGTTGATGCCTGAAGACACCATCGCCATGGCCTTTGCCATGATGAACAGCGAGCAAAAGGAAAAATTCAAGCGCGATCATGAGATCGACATGGCATACAGCATCCCCGGCTTGGGTCGATTCCGCTGCAATGTTTTTTACCAACGGGGAGCGGTGGGAATGGTATTAAGGATTATTCCCACCCAAATCAAGAGCATCGCCGATCTAAACCTGCCGCTGGTTCTCGAAAAAATATCCCAGGAAATGCGCGGACTGATCCTGGTCACCGGAACAACCGGCAGCGGCAAATCGACCTCCCTGGCCGCCATGATCGATTATGTCAACCTGCACCGCAACGAACATATCGTCACCATCGAAGACCCCATTGAATACCTGCACCGTGACAAAAAAAGTATTATCAACCAGAGGGAAGTGGGCTCGGACACCAATGATTTCGCCAAGGCCCTGCGCAGCGCCCTGCGCCAGGACCCCGATGTGATCCTGGTCGGTGAAATGCGCGACCTGGAAACGATCGAGACCGCCCTGCTGGCCGCCGAAACCGGGCACCTCGTCCTGTCTACCCTGCATACCCTGGATGCTCCGGAAACCATCAACCGCATTATCTCCATGTTTCCTCCCCATCATCAGAAGCAGATTCGCATCCAGCTGGCGGCCGTTCTCAAATCAATTATTTCCATGAGACTGCTGCCGCGGAGCGACGGAAAAGGACGCGTACCGGCTGTTGAAATCCTGATCAACACGCCGTTCATCCAGGATTGCATCGTTACCCAGGAAAAAACCAAATTGATCAAGGAGGCCGTTTCCCAGGGAGTTTCCCAATATGGCATGCAAACCTTTGACCAATCGTTGTATTTCCTCTATCTGAAAAATTTGATTTCTTTTGAGGAAGCTCTGAAATGGGCATCCAATGCCGACGAATTCAAGCTCAAGAAAATCGGTGTTCAAAGCACCAAAGAAATGTCCATGGAAGAAATGGAAAAAAGAATGTCGGATATCGGCAGAGGCGATAAAGAGAATAAAAAATCCGACGATATGCACATGGACCACCATCTCCTGGAAATAGAATAATGACCGCTCATGATGAAATCAGACATATTTTTTACGATTATTTCATAAAAAAAAAACACCAGCGCGTACTATCTTCGCCGTTGATCCCGGCCAAGGACCCCAGCCTGCTGTTCACCAACGCCGGCATGAATCAATTCAAGGGCGTATTCCTTCAGGAAGAAAAACGCGACTACCAGCGTGCGGTCAGCATTCAAAAATGCATGCGTGTTTCAGGCAAGCACAACGATTTCGATGAAGTAGGTAAAACCGATTTTCACCACACCTTTTTCGAGATGCTCGGCAATTTTTCTTTCGGAGACTATTTTAAGGAAAAGGCCATCGCCTACGCCTGGGAATTGCTTACCCACCACTACCATTTGCCACCCGAACGGTTGTGGATCACCGTATACCAGGATGATGACCAAGCCTTCCGCATCTGGCAGGATCAAATCGGCATCCCGGAAAATAAAATCATTCGACTGGGCAACAAGGATAATTTTTGGCAAATGGGCGAAACGGGCCCTTGCGGACCCTGTTCGGAAATCCATTATGATCGCGGTCCCGAGTTCGGAACAGCCGAATTTACCGACGACAACCGCCGCTATGTGGAAATTTGGAACCTGGTATTCATGCAGTTTTTCAGAAATGAATCCGGGAGCCTGTTGCCGCTGCCGGCGCCGGCGATCGACACGGGCATGGGCATGGAACGCCTGACCGCCATTTTGCAAAATGTTCCCAGTAACTATCAAACCGACCTTTTTAAACCGATCATTGAATTTACCGCCGCCTTGGCCGGAGCCGATCCGCAAAACCCCGAAACCCAGGTGGACCTGAAAGTCATCGCCGACCATAGCCGCGCCTTGACTTTTCTGATTGCCGACGGCATCATGCCGGCCAACGACGGACGCGGCTACGTGTTGCGCCGCCTGCTGCGCCGGGCCGTCAAACACGGCAAAGCATTAAATTTCAAGGGCCATTTCCTGAACCAGGTCAGTTCCGAGGTCATTGCCGTGATGAAGCCATTTTATCCCGAACTGGAGCATAACCAGGCCTTTATAAAAAAAGTGATCGCTGCCGAGGAAGAACGCTTTAACCGCACCCTGGTCAACGGCTTGAAAATTTTTGAAGAGATCTTGCAAGCGGCCATTGAAACAAAACAGCCGCTGCTCTCCGGAAGCGACTTGTTCCGCCTTTCCGACACCTACGGATTCCCCCTTGATTTTGCCCGCGACCTGGCCATGGAAAAAGGCATCGGCATCGATTTCGAGTCCTTCCAACAGGAATTGAAAAAGCAGAAAGACCGTTCCCGACTCAATTTGCAGCAAAAACGCAAGGATGAAAGCACCCTGAAGAACAGTGAACGCTGGAAAAGCGAATTCAGGGGCTATGATGAACTCCAGCTCGAAGCGGAATTACTGGCCATTTACATAGACGGCCAGGAGGCACTGCAAATCAGCGAAAAAGAAAAGGGTATCCTGATATTCAACCGCACGCCTTTTTACGCCGAAAGCGGCGGCCAGGTCGGCGACAGCGGCAGCGGTAAAAACAATCAGGCTTATTTCCAAATCAGTGATACCAAGAAAATTTCCAGCGGAGCCATCCTGCACCACGTGCAGATGGAAAAAGGAATCCTGCGCATCGCGGACAGAGTCTGGCTCGAGGTAGACCGCCAGCGGCGTCTCAATATCGCCGTTCACCATACGGCCACACACATGCTGCACGCGGCCCTGCGTGAAGTACTGGGGCCGCACGTCAAACAGGCCGGATCGCGTGTCGGACCGGACAAGCTGCGTTTCGATTTCACCCATTTCAATGCCTTGAGCGCAGAAGAACTGGAGAAGGTTGAAAGTTCGATTAATGAAAAAATCAGAGAAAACATTGCCATCATTAAACAGGTCCAAGGCTATGAAGAAGCCGTGGCCAGCGGTGCCATCGCCATTTTTGATGAAAAATACGGCGATTCGGTCCGGGTGATCGGTATGGGAGATTTTTCCCGGGAATTATGTGGAGGCACCCACCTGCAAGCCAGCGGCGAAGTCGGATTTTTCAAGATACTCAGTGAAACATCCATCGCTTCCGGCATCCGCAGGATCGAAGCGCTGGCTGGGGAAGCAGCGTTCAACCATCTCCAGAAAACATATGCCATTTTCAACCAGATTCTCGTCCATTTCAATCAAAAAGCCGAGGTTGTTTTTGATTTCCTGAAGAACCTGGAAGCACGACTTAAGGAAAAAGAAAAAAAAGCAAAAAAGGAAACCCCGGTCCTTACGCACAACATTGACGAGTTGATCAAAAAAACATTTCTGGTCAATCACACAAAAGTTGTCGTCGCCCACGTGGAAAATACGGACCGCCATCAACTCGGAGACCTGGCCGAGGCGATTAAAAATCGTATTCAAGGCATGGCCGTCCTCTTTGCCAATGTAGATGGCAAATCCCTTGTCGTGGCGTCGGTTTTAAAAGACTTGACAGCCCAATTTAACGCGAATATAATTATCAAGAAGATAGCTTCCGTAATCAAGGGTAAAGGAGGCGGACGAAATGATTTCGCCCAGGCCGGTGGCGGAGCAATCGCCATGCCGGACGATTTCAAAGACAAAATCAGCCGGATGCTGAAAGAAAACCATGAAGCATGAAGCGACCGTTCTCTTAATCGCCTGGCTCTCCACGGGCAGCCTTTTTGCCGGATTGATCGTCCGCCAGGACAAAAATGGCCATATTATCCTGACCAATACCATCGAGGGATTCAATCCCAAAAAAAATAAAATCACTTTCAAACCTTCATCGTACTCCACCACCATCCCCACGCAATACAAAGATAAAATCCAATCCCTGACTCAAAAACATGATTTGCGTGAGGACCTGGTTATTGCCGTAGCCAAAGCCGAATCCAGTTTCAATCCTTTTGCCGTTTCTCCCAAAGGTGCAGTGGGACTGATGCAGCTGATGAAGAGTACCGCGCAACAATACGGAGTTTTCAATCGCTACAATGCCCATGATAATCTGGAAGCCGGAGTGAAACATTTAAAATACCTGTATCAAAAATACAACGGCAACATCCCCCTGATACTGGCTGCTTATAATGCAGGAGAGAAAAGCGTCCAGAAGTACAACGGCATACCGCCCTATCCGGAAACCAAGCAGTACATCCGCCGCGTCATGTCGCTGATGGGCATGAGTTATACTTTTTCTCCAACCGTCCGGCCAAAAACGAAAATATATAAATATACGACTGCTGCCGGAAAGACAATCATCACCGATACGTTGCCGGATGAAATTGCCGGCCACATCGAAATAATTAACTAAGGACAGAATTTGCCCCAAAACAAGAGCAGACAAACGAGCGGCATGGGTAAAAGCGTTTTTTTGGGAGGCGGTGCGGCCGGAATTCTGTCCATTTTCCCGGTTGTCAATCTACTGAACTTGTTTTTCATGCTGTGGATCGTCGTGGGCTCCATCTTGACAATCTTCATGCTCAGCAAGGAAAACGATCAGCTTGGCAAGGGTGATGCGCTTCTGGCCGGTGCCTTGAGCGGCCTGGTCGGCAGTGGCATATTTGCTTTTATCAGCCTGTTGACCATTCTCGGCATCACCCAGGAAAAATTGGAGGCGCTGCTGGAAAAAGCCAGGGCCATGGCTCCCATGCTGGACGCCAATATGACCCAAACTTTGCAAAGCGGCCAATTCAGGGTCATCATGATTCTCAGCATATGCCTATTCATATTCATGGCGATAGCGGCCGGAGCGATTGCCGGGCTCATCGCCAGAAAATTCTTTTTTCGCCCGCCAGAGAGCCGCCATGGATAAAGTTCATATCATCGTCAATCCGTTTTCCGCCCATGGCCAAACCAAAAGAAATTGGGAAACGATCCGCTTGGCAATCAAGATGCATTTCCGGGAATTCAAGTACGTGTTCACCGAAAAACCACTCCAGGCAACGGAAATTGCCCGCGGCTTGATTCGGGATGGTTTCGATCTGATCATCGGCGTCGGCGGTGATGGTACGATGAATGAAATCAGCAATGGTTTTTTCAGCGATTACTCGGGAAAGGCCATCAACCAGGATGCCGCCCTGGGTATCATCCCATCCGGTACCGGATCGGATTTTATCCGCTTTATGAAAGTCCCTCGCGAATTTGAAAAATCGGTGGCCGTGATCAAAAATTCGAAAATCAAGAAAATTGATATCGGAAAAATAACTTATTGCGGAGCCGATATTAAAGAGCAGTATTTCATTAATGTCGCCGATTTCGGCATGGGCGCCGAGGTAATCAGAAAAGTGTCCAACGTGCAATCGACCCGACGGGGAGCCTTGACCTACTATCGCGGCTTACTGGCCACCATGATGAATTATAAAAGTAAAACCGTCACACTGACCGTTGACGGCCAGCAACAGCTGCAGGGAGAATACCTGATCGGCGCCGTAGCCAACGGGCGGATTTTCGGCGGCGGCATGATCATCGCCCCGCAAGCCGAAGCCGACGACGGCTTTTTCGACCTAGTGCTGATCGGAGACATGAAAAAACTTGAGATCATCCGCAATACCCCGCTGTTGTATTCGGGAACAATCGCCAAAAATCCAAAAGTCATCATCCTGAAAGCCCGCCATATCCAGGTCCATTCTCAGGAAGACGTGTATACCGAATATGATGGCGAAATGGGCGAAAAATTGCCCGCAGAATTTTCCATCATTGAAAAAGCATTGAATTTCAGAATTTAAAAATGCGAACCCACATGATGTATCGGCATGGCAAATTTTATTCGCTCACGGAGGTCGCTGATGAATCAATCAATTAATCAAATAAAGGATTCCATACAAGCGGGCCAACCGATTGTGCAGATCGTTTCCTATGAAGAGAAGCGGGTGGAAAGCTTCCTGAAAAAACTCTGCCAGCAGATGCTTAAAAACCAGAACATTTATTTCTGGGACTCCCATAACGGCCTCAGCAGCATCGATGTCAAGATCGCCAACAGCAAGGACGCTGCCGTGGCCCTGGACAGCGCCCTAAAAACAACCGAACCGGCATTTTTCGTCTTCAAGGATCTGAATACCCTGCTGCGCAACGCGCCGGAGCTGGTGCGTAAAATCCGCGAATGCTACCTGCAGTTCAAGAGCAATAGAAAATTCCTCTTCATGCTGTCGGCCGATGATTTTTTGCCGGCCATGCTGAAAAAAGAGATTGATATCTTCACTTTTGAAATGCCTGACTTTGAAGAACTGGAAAATCTCTGCCTGAAATTCCTGGAATCGCTGGAAAAAGCCGGGGTGCAGATCCAGCTCAGCACCGAGGAAAAAAGAAGTTTCGCAGTCGCCGTCCAAGGCCTGACCCTCGATGAGGCCTACAAGGCTTTCATGAAGGCATTCCAGGGTCAGCCGCGCATCCACATCGGCTTGATCGAGAAGATTCACCAAGAAAAAAAGCAATTGATCCTCAAGGAGAACGTACTGGAATTTTTTACCCATGTCCTGACCCTCGATGACATGGGCGGCCTGGACAAGTTGAAAGACTGGCTGCAGAAAAGAAAAAAGGCCTTCTCCAAGGAAGCTCGAGAATTCGGACTGGACAAGCCCAAGGGAGTCCTGACCATGGGCATCACCGGCTGCGGCAAGAGCCTGGCCTCCAAGATCATTGCCACCCTCTGGAACCTGCCCCTCTTTCGCCTGGACATGAACCTGGTCTACTCCGGGATCGCCGGCCCGGCCGAGGACGTGTTCGCCCGCGCCCTCAAGACTATGGACTCGGTAGCGCCGGCGGTGCTTTGGATCGACGAAATTGAGAGCGGCATCAGCGACAAAACCACCGACAGCGCATCCTCGCGCATCCTGGGCTATTTCCTGACCTGGATGCAGGAACACACCTCGGAAATATTCATTGCCGCCACCGCCAACCGCATCGATCTCCTGCCGCCGGAGCTGCTGCGCCGGGGCCGCTTCGATCAGATTTTCTTCATCGACCTGCCCACGCGCAAGGAACGGGAAGAGATCTTTACCATTCATCTGAAAAAACGCGACAATGACCTGAAAAAGTTCAACATCCCCCAGTTGGCGCAGATCACCAAGAACTGGTCCGGATCGGAAATCGAGCAAGTAATCATCTCGGGTATGTATGAAGCATTCAATGAAAACCGTAAACTGATTGAGGACGACTTATTCACCATCTTCGGCAATTCCGTGCCCATGGCCACGACCATGGAAGAACAGATCAAGAAGATCCGCAGCTGGGCCCATAACCGCGCCGTGCGCGCTTCGTCCGACAAGGAATATTGACCTTTCTCAACTCACCCCCTAACCCCCTCTCTTCACAAGAGAGGGGGAACAGCCTTCCTTTCTTTACTCCCCTTCTCTTCGCAAGAGAAGGGGTTGGGGGTTGAGTTGAACGCTCCCCCGCCCCGTTTCGCCTGTGACGTCATGCTGGGCAAAACTGCCAAATGGCTGAGGATTTTGGGATTTGACACTTTTTACGACAATCGCGCCGATGACCCTTTCCTACGGAATTTGTGCCGGACCGAAACCCGCACCCTGCTGACCAAGGATGTAGCCCTGCATCACGCCATGCCTGTCGGTTTCAGTTACCTGGTTGCCGCCGTTTATCCCCGCCAGCAGCTTGAGGAAATCGTGAAGTTTTTCAACTTGGGCCGTTTCCAGCTGATGCCGCGCTGCTCGCTGTGCAATGGCGAACTGGAAACGATAGAAAAAGCCCTGGTCAAGGATAAGGTTCCGCCCTACGTTTTTCGCACCCAGAAATGTTTCCAGCGCTGCCGGCGCTGCCAGAAATTGTATTGGCCGGGGACTCACCTATTCAAAATCTTGAAATTCATCGACAGTTTTGGATAATTTTCCGAGTGATCAGCGTCGCCTGGTAGGCGGCGCCAAAACCGTTGTCGATGTTGACCACCGAGATGCCGCCGGCGCAGGAATTGAGCATCGACAGCAGGGCGGCGACGCCGTTGAAGCTGCTGCCGTAACCCACCGAGGTCGGGACAGCGATGATCGGCGTCGAAGTCAGCCCGGCCACGACCGAAGGCAAGGCTCCTTCCATGCCGGCCACGGCGATGATGACCGTAAACTCGTTGAACCTTTCCCGCATCTGCAGGACCCGGGCAATGCAGGCGATGCCTACATCGTATTCCTTTTCGGTGGCATTGCCAAGATAGCGGGATGAAACATAGGCTTCCTCGGCGACTTTTTCGTCACTGGCGCCGGCCGACAGCACCAATACTTTCCCCCGATTGAGGAATCGCGGCTCGTGGTTAAACGTTACAATCCGGGCCGAAGCGTGGAAACGTAAGCTGCGGCATTTCTTTTTCAATTCCCGATAGCACTCGGGTTCGATGCGCGTAATTAAAATATTCTCGCCAACTTCCCTGAATTTTGCGACGATGGAATGCAGTTGAGCCACGCTTTTTCCTGAGCCAAAGATGACTTCGGGAATTCCCCGACGTAACTGGCGGTGGAAATCAAGCTTGATATGGGTTTCTTTGCTGAAAGGCAAATTCTGCAAAAAAGACAGGAAAGCTTTTTCTGAAAGCTCGCCGCCCTTGAGCGCCTCAATCTTGCGGCGGATGGTTTCCGTCATGATCCGGCATTCTGTTTTCAGTCGCTTTGGCAGCCGCAGCTTCATTACGGCTTCTGCTTTCCCGCCACTTTCTCTGCCTTTGAAATAACGGGTGCGGCCGATAGGGGAATTTTACCATTTGCGGTTCGACACCAATAATGTTTTGCCAGTGATTGTTGCCCAAGCCCTCGCTGTTGGCCAGTGCCAGGTAGGGTACATCGTCGCCATTGAATCCCATGACATGCGTAGCCAGGGCATCGGCCATGATTGCGTCTTCGGAAGCAATGGCAAAACCATGAAACACCGGGCTGCCCTTGATTGGCCCCTTGCCTTCCATCCCGTAAAGGCCGTCGATGATGACCAGCGAAGGCTGGATCTGCTTCAGCAAGGCCACAAAATTACGGTTGGCCAGTTGCAACAGCTGAAAATATTTCTCACTATGGATAAAATTGATACGTTTCATTTCCTGGTTGGAAGCGCCGAACATCAACACCCGGTCTTCCTGCTTGACGAATCCGATCAGGTTGGGAATGGAAAGACAGACCGGGAATATATTATGGGTTTTGGGCGGAACAACCGAGATCAAATAATCGGCAGGAAAGCGGCAAAAACGGACCTCCCGGGCGCCACTGATGGTTTCCACCGCGAGCATATGCTCATGCGGCAGGTCGTCCAGGTTGGACAGCTTTACCCCCAGCATCTCGATTTCCTTGTATTTGAATTTATAAAAAATATCCCAAGTAGTTTTCCCCGAAAAAAAAGCCCCGTCCGATCCCTCAATCACCGATATATGACTGAGAGCGAACTTATCCTGCAAATAACGGATCAGTGATTCAACTGTCTCGTAGTGGGTGTTGGCATATATTTCCTTGGCTCCCGATAGATTGATCTTGATGGCCACGCGATCATCGGAACGAATGGCTAGGAAAGGCGCAATGGCGTCCATGATCTTTTTGACGACTTCATTCTGCCTGGTTTCCTTGATCAGTACAATTTCTTTGCGCTTCATGTTTCGCACATCCTGATTGGCCTTTTTATTATATCCTTAATTGGACCATTTTTCTACCCGATGCCGCCATGCTTAAATCAGAAAGGCCTGATTGCGAAAAACAAAAAGAAAACGATCCAAAAAACATTGAAAACAATCCGCCATGTGAACGCCTGCTTTTGTTTCAGCCAATTGTAAACCATTGCCATGGAAAATACCAGCAGCGCAATGGCCAAAAATAAAAGCAGCGCTTGCGGCACCCGCATAGAATCCTGAAAACGCGGCTTCAGCCCGAATCCGAAAATGGAATTGAAAATAATGAATAGATGGAGAACGTATATAAAAAGCGATTCGGTGCCCGCGCGGACTAGAAATTTCAGCAGCGGCCCCTTGAATTGACGCAGCAGCCAATCGGCCAACCATAAAACCAGGAAGACACCGCCGATCTTATTCAGGTTACCGGAAAGGGTCAGTTCGACCTTGTAGTAAGACGGCCTGGATATGAGAAAAAACCAGGGAAAAAAAACAATACCCAAAAGCAATAGCAGTTTAAAGAATATTTCCTTTTTTAGTAAAACATAAAAATAAGCCGCGAGCACCCCAACAAACAAATATCCGGCCCATGGGAAAATTGGAAAAAGCGAGACATCGTATTGGAAATAGGAGTCGATGGCCGGGTGCAAATGAATGTGCCGGACCGTTTCGGGCAGCAGAAAAAAAAGCGCCCCGGCCAAAGTTGAGAATATGACGACGATTTTTTCTTTTTTCAACACCACGGCCATAATTGTGAAGAGCAGCAAACCAATGCCGATGCACTGCAGGATGTCAACCTTGAAAAATTCGTCGGCCTGGCCCTGTGCAATGAAACGCAGTGTTTTACGCAGTGAAAAAAAAGGCAGGTGTATCCAGTAGCCGATGGCAATGACGAAGAGGATGCGCCGCAAGCGTTTAAAAAAGGCCCGGTCCAGGTGAATGTAATGTTGGCGCTTATTGTAAAAGGAAAGGAACGCGGCGAATCCCGCTGAAAACAGGAAACCGGGTGCGACCATGCCATGCAGGGTGTCATGGATACTGAACCAATGCTCATGGCGAATAGCAGGCAGCAGGTAGGCCCTGAACAAATGGCCCTGGATCATGAAGAAAAGGACGAAAAACCTGAAGAGATCGACCGCTTCGATGCGCTTGATCAATCCAGTGGTTTCATTCAGCCATTTTTTACAGTTCATGATTAGTTGTCCAATCATAGCGTTAAAAAACAAAAAATGCAATTAAAAAAATGCCCACGGACAGGGTTTCTTTTTTATGCCATTTTTTTCGCAGCTTGATTATCAATGACAATTACTCTAAAATGCCATCATGAGCACAAACAATTCCTCATTGGAACAACTTTGCATCAATGCTGTCAGAACCCTGGCCATGGATGCGGTGCAGCAAGCCAATTCGGGCCATCCCGGCGCCGCAATGGCCCTCGCTCCCGTCGCTTTCATTGTGTACGACCGATTCATGAAATTCAATCCGCTCAATCCAGAATGGCAGAACCGGGACAGATTTGTCCTGTCCGCCGGGCACGCGTCGATGCTCCTCTACGGCGTGCTGCATATCATGGGCTATGACGTTACTATGGACGACATCAAGAACTTTCGCCAGCTTCATAGCCGCTGCCCCGGCCATCCCGAATTCGGTTTAACCCCCGGAGTCGAAACCACCACCGGCCCGTTGGGGCAGGGCGCGGCAAACAGCGTCGGAATGGCAATTGCCGAAAAATGGCTGGGCAATTATTTCAACAAGCCGGGATACCAGTTGATTGATTACAATATATTCGCCCTGGCCGGCGACGGCTGCCTGATGGAGGGCCTGACGTCCGAAGCGGCGTCTCTGGCCGGCCATCTCGGCTTGGATAATTTGGTCTGGCTTTATGATAACAACCACATCACCATCGAGGGGAAAACAGACTTGGCCTTCAGCGAAGACGTTGGGGCACGCTTTGCGGCCACCGGATGGAACGTTGAACGGGTCAGCGATGCCAATAACCTGGCCATGTTGGACAACGCCCTCAAAGCGGCCGGGAAGAAAAATGGACGGCCTTCACTGGTTATCGTCGACAGCCATATCGCTTATGGAGCGCCGACCAAGCAGGATACCGCCAGCGCCCATGGTTCGCCTCTGGGCGAAGAAGAAATCAGGACCGCCAAGAAATTATACGGTTGGGATCCTGAAAAAAAGTTTTTCGTACCCGATGAGGTGAGTGAACATTCAAGGCAGATTATGACCAGGGGGAAAAATCAAAATCAGGAATGGGATAAACTGCTTGCGCAATATGCCAGAGCATACCCGGAACTTGCCGAGCAATTGAAGCTGATACAGAAGAATGAACTGCCGACAGGATGGGATCGGGGTTTCCCGGAATTTGCCGCGGCCAGCATGATATCCGGCCGGGCCGCTAGCGGCAAGGTTTTGAATGCAATCGCTGAACAAGTTCCCTTTATGGTCGGCGGCTCCGCCGATCTCGCCCCGTCCACCTTAACCCTCATTAAAAGCTCGCCAAGTTTTCAAAAAGGCAATTACGGCGGGCGAAATTTGCATTACGGAATACGGGAGCATGCCATGGGCGCCGTGGCCAACGGCATCTCTTTAAGCGGCTTAAGAACATTCGCTTCAACATTTTTTGTGTTCTCGGATTATGCCCGTCCTGCCATTAGACTGTCGGCACTGATGAGGCTTCCGGTCATCTATATTTTCACTCATGACAGCATCGGTGTCGGTGAAGACGGTCCAACCCATCAGCCCATCGAACAGCTGGCATCACTCAGGGCCATGCCAAACCTGGAAGTAGTCCGACCGGCGGACGCCAATGAAGTGGCGGTGGCGTGGAAATACATCATGGCTGCCAAAGGCACGCCGTTTGCCCTGGTGCTGAGCAGGCAGGATCTGCCTGTGTTCGACCGCTCACATTACGCTCCGGCCGAGGGTGTTTTACGCGGAGGATACATCCTGGCAGGCTGCGACGGAACTCCGGATATCATATTCATCGCCAGCGGTTCAGAAGTGAAACTCGTTGTTGACGCCCATGAAGAACTGAAAAAAGAGAGCATAAAATCCAGGGTAATCAGTATGCCCAACTGGAGTTTGTATGCCAGGCAAAGCCCGGAATACCGAGAAACCGTGCTGCCGGCCGGGGTGAAAGCAAGGATCGCGGTGGAGGCCGCCTCACCTTTCGGCTGGAGCGAGTTTATTGGCTTGCCCGGCGATGGCCATATGCTCGGCATGGACACATTCGGCGCTTCCGCAAAACCAGAAAGCCTTTACAACGAATTCGGTTTCACGGTGGATGCCCTCGTGGGCGCCGCCAAGTCAAGCATAAAAAACCATCAGACATAGAATAGAGCAGCGTGGAAAAACAGGAAAAACACTTCCAAACATCATTGGCCGGGTATCAAGGCGAAATTGCCCAGGCCGAGGCAGAATTCAACCAGCAGCGGATCCTGGAAAGAATATGGCGCAAGGATTTCAGCGTTTGGAGCACCGACCCTGTCGAAATCACCAACAGGCTCGGTTGGTTGGACAGCCCGGGCGTTTCCGCAGCACTGGCCGATGAAATCATTGATTTCGTGTCCTCGCTGAAGGCGGATGGCTATCGCAACGCGTTGCTGCTGGGCATGGGCGGTTCAAGCCTGGCCGGTGAAGTTTTCAGCCGATCATTTGACTCCCAGCCGGGATATCTGAATCTGCAGGTTTTGGACAGTACACATCCCGAAGCAGTTTTGCAGCAGGCCCGAAATCTGGATCCGCGAAAAACCCTGTACATCGTTTCCACCAAATCGGGCAGCACCGTGGAAACGATCTCTTTCATGAAATTCTTTTTCAATCAAACGCTCGCCCAAGTCGGCCGCAAGCAAGCGGGCAGGCATTTCATCGCCATCACTGATCCGGGCAGCGGGCTGGAAAGCGTCGCCAAGGAATTCAACTTCAGGAGAATTTTTTTGAACGATCCGGATATCGGCGGCAGGTATTCGGCCCTGTCGCTCTTCGGCATTATCCCGGCCGCAATGCTCGGCATTGATATTAAAAAAATCCTGCACCGGGCCGATATGATGGGTCGCAGCTGCCAGGCCCTCCCCGGCACAACTCCCAACAAAAATACCACAGTAAGATTGGGGGTGATCATGGGGCAACTCGCTAATTCAGGCAGGAATAAAATAACTTTCATCACTTCCGAACGCCTGTCTCCCTTCGCCGACTGGTTGGAGCAACTCATTGCCGAAAGCACCGGGAAAATGGGCAAGGGCATTCTTCCAGTTGTCGATGATACGATCATGAGTCCGGGCCAATATGCTGGGGACAGGCTTTTCGTCCATCTCCATGGGCAGGACGACCATGAGCAGGAACATGCCGTGCAGGAATTACGTGAAGCCGGCCATCCGGTTATAGAAATTCTTTGCCGTGACGTATTCGATATTGGCGGCGAGTTTTTTCGCTGGGAAATGGCCACCGCGATCGCATGCTGGCGTCTGGGAGTCCAGCCCTTCAACCAACCCGACGTGGAATCTGCAAAAGTTCTTGCCCGAGACATGCTGGCTGAGTATCGCCGGCAAGGGAAACTACCGCAGCTGGCGGCGCAATTTGAATTTCCGGGGATCAGGGTCTACGCCGAAAAGCATGCCGACGATTTCAAGGAACTGATGAACGGCTGGTTGGGAAGCAATGCCCGTGATTTCGAGCGCACGGGCCATGAATATATTTCCATCCAGGCCTATGTGCAGCCGGATGAAAAAACCTGGCACGTACTTCAGGACATCAAGGTTTTCCTGCAGCAAAAATTTCAAACTTCCGTCACCGTGGGCTATGGACCGAGATTTCTGCATTCAACCGGGCAGCTGCATAAAGGTGACGCGGGCAAGGGTTTCTTCATTCAGATCCTTTCCGCACTGGGTGTCGATGCCCCGATACCCGATCAGGCCGGGTTCAACCATTCAAGCGTCTCATTCGCAACGTTGATCACGGCCCAGGCGTTCGGGGACAGGCGGGCCTTGCTGGAGAAAAATCGCCGTGTGCTCACTTTCCAGCTTCATGGCGATGAACAAGCCGGTTGGGTCATTCTGTCTCGGCTCCTGGCTGGCCAGGGCTGATCATTGAAAAACTGCAAGAAAATACCGGATACTTTGTTATGGGCGATGTTAGAACATTTATGCCAGGAAAACGTAATATAATTTCAAGTAAAGGACGACAGCGGAAATAAAAGAATTCACCCAGGAGGCAAAAAATGGGCATGAAGAGCAGTAAAAAGAAATGGATCATTGTTATGGCGGCCGTATTGCTGATGGCGGCACTGGCCTGGTTTTTCACCCGCAACGGTAACGAACGTGAAGGCAAATACACGTTGGTCAAGATCGACCGCGGCGATTTGGAGTCCATTGTTTCCTCAACCGGTACGCTCAGCGCCGTGACCACGGTCCAGGTCGGAACGCAGGTCTCGGGGCGTATCGCCAAGATATATGCCGATTTCAACCAGATAGTAAAAAAAGGTGACCTACTGGCCATGCTCGATACGTCCTCCCTGCAGATGGCCGTTTCAGAATCCGAATCATCATATGAAAAAGCCAGGGCCCAGCTCAAGCAGAGCCGGCAGGATCTGGATCGTATGCAATACCTTTTCAAGGAAAACATTAAAACCAAGAACGATTTGGAGCAAGCTCAGGTTAATTACGAACTCGCGCAAGCCACCTTGAAATCGGCACAATCGAGCCTGGAGCGGACACGGATCAACTTGGGTTATGCCTCCATATTCGCCCCCATCGACGGCATCGTTATCTCGCGCAGCATCGACGTCGGCCAAACTGTTGCCGCCAGCTTCTCTTCTCCCACCCTGTTCCTGATCGCCAACGACCTCTCCAAAATGCAGATCCTGGCCAATGTCGATGAAAGCGATATCGGCCAGATCAAGGAAGGCCAGGACGTGCGATTCACGGTGCAAGCACACGTCGATAAAAAGTTTTCAGGCCAGGTCAGCCAGATCCGCCTCGAACCAACAACCATACAAAACGTGGTCAGTTATATCGTCGTCATCAACGTGGCCAACAACGACGGGCTCCTGCTGCCGGGCATGACCGCGACCATCGATTTCCTGATCGGCCAGGCGAAAAACGTACTACGCGTGGCCAATGCCGCATTGCGCTTGAAGCCCAGCCAGGAAATGGTGCAGGAACTAATGAAACAATTCGCGGCCAGAATGGGCCGAACTCCGGGCGTCATGACGTCCGGACCGGCAGCCGTCGGCAACGCTGGATTCCCGAGAAGCGGAACCAATGGCGCCCGCCAAAGACCGAAAGATGTGGGTCTGCTCTGGTTTCTCGATAGTAGCGGCAAACCCAAGGCCATCCGAGTCAAACTCGGGATCAGTGACGGCCAAATGACCGAGGTTCGTGCCAAGGAGATCAAGGAAGGCATGGAAGTCATCAAGGCCATTACCCTGTCGGCTTCCGAGCAAGCCGCTCAGAGATCGCCGCGAATGCGGATACTGTGATCGGGATTTCAGGATTAAGAAAATGAATAACAAGGAAGCGGTTATCCGCACCAGCGGGGTGACCAAAATATACGACAGCGGAGAAATACAGGTCGAAGCCTTGAGGGGAATAAACCTGGTCATCAAACCCGGTGAATTGGTGGCCATCATGGGCGCATCCGGATCGGGAAAATCGACCATGCTGAACATCCTCGGTTGCCTGGACTACCCGAGCGGCGGCGACTATCACCTCGACGGCATCCACATCAACAACCTGGACCGCGACCAGCTGGCCGATATCCGTAATAAAAAAATCGGTTTTGTTTTCCAGGGCTTCAACCTCCTGGCCAGGACCTCTGCCTTCGAAAATGTCGAACTGCCGCTGCTGTATTCACGACGGCAGGAAATCGGCGACCTGGAGCAACTGACCCGGCAAGCACTGGAGCGGGTTGGCCTTGGCGATCGCACCCACCACTTCCCCAACCAGCTTTCCGGCGGCCAGCAGCAGCGGGTGGCCATCGCCCGCGCCCTGGTCAATCATCCGGCCATCGTACTGGCCGATGAACCTACCGGCAACCTCGACACGCGCACCAGCATCGAGATTATGGCCACGTTCCAGGAGCTGAACCGTCAGGGTATCACCATCATCCTGGTCACCCACGAACACGATATCGCCGATTATTGCAAGCGCATCATCGAGTTCCGCGACGGCCACATCATTCGCGACCAGGAAGTAGCCCATCCCCGCGATGCGCACCGGGACCTTGAAACCGGCCAATTTCAGATATCTGGCCTAGGAGAGCGCCCATGAAATGGAAGAACCTCATCAAAGTAGCCTTCAAATCGATCGTCAAGAATAAAATGCGCACACTGCTGACCATGCTGGGTATTATCATCGGCGTCGCCGCCGTGATCGTCATGGTGGCCATCGGCAAGGGAGCCGAGAAACGAATCCAGGACCAAATCGCCAGCATGGGTACCAACCTGATCATGGTATACCCCGGCTCGATGCAGTCGCGCGGCGTCCGCATGGGAGCCGATTCAGGCGTGCGCTTGTCCCTGGACGATGTCGACAGACTTAAAAAAACCGCCACCCTGATTGACGCCGTTTCGCCGGTAGTCCGGACCGGCGTCCAGGTCATCGGCGGCAGTGGCAACTGGAACACAATCGTATACGGCGGTTCCGAACAATACCTGGAGATCCGCGACTGGGATCTGACTTCAGGAGATAATTTCACCGCCAACGATATCCGCGCTCAAAATAAAATCTGTGTCATCGGCCAGACCATCGTTAAAAATCTGTTCCCGGATGAAGATCCGGTCGGCCAGCAGCTGCGCCTGCGTAATGTCCCATTTAAAGTCATCGGCATATTGAAGGAAAGGGGCCAGAATGCTTTCGGCATGGACCAAGACGACGTGATCATCGCGCCCTACTCCACCGTCCTCTACCGCCTGAGCGGCCACGTGCATATCAACCAGATCATCGCCCGCGCATCATCCCTGGAACAGATGAAAGCAGCTCAAGTCGAGATTACCGCCATCATGCGCGAATCACACAAGTTGCCTGAAGGCGAGGACGATGACTTCACCGTGCGCAATCAGACCGACATCGCTTCCACCGCCCAGGAAACCACGCAGGTCCTGACGATCCTGCTGGCTTCCATTGCCAGCATTTCTCTGCTGGTTGGGGGCATCGGCATCATGAATATCATGCTGGTCTCGGTCACCGAGCGCACCCACGAGATCGGCATTCGCATGGCCATCGGCGCCCGCAGCCGCGATATCCTGGTGCAGTTTTTGATCGAGGCCATTGTCCTTAGTCTCTCAGGCGGTTTGATCGGCGTTTTGATCGGCTTCGGGGCCACTTGGATCGTACACCAGGCCACAGGTTGGAATACGGTTATCGCGCCCCAGAATGTCTTTCTTTCTTTTGGCTTTGCCGGTGCCGTCGGCATTTTCTTCGGTTATTACCCGGCGCGCAAAGCCGCCGCCCTCAATCCCATCGAAGCCTTGCGTTACGAGTAAGAATCCAGATCAGTAGCCGCGATTTTCTTGAAGCAAAATTTTCCAGGCATTCATGCCGCCGAGCAGAGGCAAGGGACTTGAACATAAAACAATTTTATTTTAAAATAGCAACATGATGGACATGGAAAAAGCCGCATGAGAAAACTCAGAGTGGCCGTCGTATATAATTCTTACGAAGACGCTCAGGCGGAAGTAGGAAGCGGCGACAACAGTTCGCTTTACCACCTGCGCCTGATGATCCGCCGCATGGCCCGGACACTGCGAAATTTGGGCCACGAGGTCATCATCGTACATCTATCCGGAGATCTGTCTTCCTTGCAACGCAAGCTCAATCGTCTCCGTCCGCATGTTGTTTTCAATCAATATGACGACGTGGTTCATGGGGCGCTTTACGAAATGCGCTTTGCCGCTTTTATACGCATGCTCGGATATCCCATCACCGGTTCCCCCGCCTTGGGGCTCGGACTAAGCCGCGACAAATACATGGCACTCAGTCTGCTAAGAGGCGCCGGCATCGCCATTCCAAGCAATACCGCCCTCATCGAACGGGTATCCGAAGTCGATCATCACAAGTGGTATTTCCCACTCATTGTGCACCCGGGTCAGGAACACGCCGGTATTGGCTTGGGAAGGAATTCCGTGGTCTATACCAAAAAGGCCCTGCGCGAAATAACCCGGGAGGTCATCAAGTCATTCAAACAACCCGCTCTTGTCCAAGGTTTTCTACCCGGCCGCGAGTTCAACGTCGGCATCCTGGGCGGTCGCAAGCTTCGCGTCCTGCCATTGGCCGAAGTGGACTATTCGCGGCTCCCGGCAGGGATTCCCCCCATCATGTCTTATGCGGCCAAATGGGTGGAAACGTCGGTCGAATACAAGCGGACCCGGGTCATCTGTCCGGCCAAAGTTGAGTCACGGCTGGCAGCCTTGATCAGCAATACGGCAATCAAGGCATTCCGGACAGTGGGCGGCTGGGGATACGGCCGCGTCGACATCCGCCTCGATGGGGATGGACAACCCCGTGTCCTTGAGGTCAACTGCAATCCCTGCCTTGACAAGGGAATCGGGCTAGCCCGTTCTGCGGAGCGGGCGGGAATCAGATATCCCGAACTCCTGCAAATCGTGATCCAGGCGGCCTTCGAAGGACCGCCGTATGATATGCAACTTCCGATATTCACCAGTAAACCCGGTTTGCGAAAAAAACGCTCTTCACGATCTCACCCGGTCAAACGCCCGGTATAGGCATAATCCAGCGCCAGGGCAACGGCCAGTGAAACGACATCCATGATCCGCTCCCCTTCTTGACCCAACCGGTAAGAAAGCTTCAGGGCATCGGCGCGGGTTTCCAATTTGCGCAGGATAGCGGCAGCTTCGCGCTCGGAAAGCTTGGACCAAAGGATGACACGGCCAAGAAGTTGTGAGTGTAGTTTGCGCAAAAGTACTGAAGCCGGGCGCAGCAGCATGCCGCGAACCGGAGGAAAAACCTCCCGGAGCCGATCGTCCACATAACCCCGGGCCGCGCGCCGGAAGCGCCCGGCCTTTTTTCCATAATGGACGGCGAGAAGGATGGTCAGCGCATCAACGGGATGAAGAAGCCGTTCCCGGGAATTTTCTGGAGGAAGATGCCGAATTTCCTTCATCAGTCCGCCCACGTATTGCAGCTTCTTCATTACCGGCCAGTTCCGATAACGGTAACGCCAGCCAGAGCGTGGTGTCAGCCAAACAGCAAACGTCTCGGCAAAATCTTCGTCCGGGTGCTTCTGGGCATAAGTGCGGCCATAAGGGTAGGAGGAAAGGTGCTTGACATATTCGCGACTTAGAAGATCGGGCCGGAAGACATCCCGGTATGGGCGCATAAATCGTCCGAACATCTTCTCCCAACTCGGCCGGCGCCACAACCGGTAGGCATAGTTGACGGCATGGCCGGCCTCATGACGCAATAGGGCCATGATCCGTTTGCTGTCTTCGATTTCCCCGGTCTGCTCTGCTTCGATCCGTGCCAAGCGTTCATCGGCCAGATAAAACGGTATGCCGATGATCGGCGACCTGTCGGGGCAACCCCAGCTGTCGGTCAGGTAGACATTGGGCTTATATCGAAAGCCTTTTATTTCCATTTCCCGATGCAGGCGCCGCACCAGTGGCTCTACCGGCGAACCGAAGATCTTCAGGTTGAGGTCGGAGATCCTGCTGTTCAAAAGCTCGAAACGAACCGTTTCCCAACTCTGAATCAGGGATTGAATGGACTTGGCACTCATGATACCTCTACGCGTAAACCGCATAACCGGGAAAAAACTTCCCTTCAAAACGACCGCAGGCAGTCCCCTTCAATATCCGTTCTTGAGTGAAGGAGTATGCAGACAATATATGCCATAGGGCCAGTTTTGTCAAGATCAGGCAAGAAACTGAAGTCATGGATATGGCCGCCAAAATGTTCGATAGTGAGGCTCCCCCCGATGTTTTTTTTACCATTGGCGCAACCAGCGGATTGACCAGCCAAAGGAATTTTGCTAAGATGAAACTTCTCCGAGTTTAAAGCGCTAAAGCCGGGTGGCCATGCCTTTAAGCCGCGAGGGCCGATTCGGAAACGGTTCTGCCTCCCTGATCGGAAAGGAGAAAACATGGCCGAAACAAGGATTTCCTTTATCCATAAGCACAGGATGAACCATGGCTGACAAATCTATGCTGAGCGTGGAAGCAGCGGAAAAAATCATCGCCTCTTTTCCGGTTCGTGTCCGCCGTAGAACCGTATCATTGCTGGCCGCCCGCAACCGCATACTGGCCCAAGATATCCTGGCCCCTTTTCCCATGCCCGAATTCAATAAATCGGCTATGGACGGCTATGCGTATATCTCGGCAGATCGCTCCGCCGCATATAAAATCATCGAAACCATCGCTGCCGGCAAGCCACCGTGTAAAAAAGTACTTCCCGGCCAATGCGCCAAGATTATGACCGGGGCCATGCTTCCGCCTGGAGCGGACCGCGTGGTCAAGCGTGAATGTACCCATGAAGAAAACGGTTTCATGAAGGTCATAGCCGATGATAATAAGCTCAACATCCGGGTCAAGGGCGAGGATCTCAAAGCCGGACAAATGGTCCTGGAAAAAGGCACGCTCCTGCGCCCCGCACAAATCGCCCTGCTTGCATCTTTGGGGTTTGTCAAGGTGGCGACGGCCAAGCCGCCGCGGATTGGCATCATCACTACCGGAACGGAACTGGTTGAACCCGGCACCCCCTTGCAGGCCGGGCAGATTTACAATAGTAATTATTATTCCCTCGCCGCCCAAATCCGGGCCCTGGGTGCTAAACCCGTATCCCTGGGCCGCGTGATTGATAATGCCGCAGTCACCGTCAAGGCGATCGTTTCCGGCCTTCAGGACTGCGATGTCCTGATCCTATCGGGAGGAGTTTCAGCCGGTGATTTCGACTATGTCCCCACGGCCATGAAAAATGCGGGTCTCACCTTGCATGTTGAAAAAATATCCGTCCAACCGGGCATGCCCACTATTTTCGGCAGCCGCAAAGAAAAGGCAGCTTTCGGCCTTCCCGGCAATCCGGTTTCCACGTTCGTCATATTTGACGTATTCATCAAGCCACTGATCATGCGCCTGATGGGCCATGAATTCCAGCCACTGACGTGTCAAGCCATTCTGCGAAATGAATACTGCCGTTCCCAAGCTGCCCGCAGCGCATTCTTGCCAATCCGCATTGACAAAGGCCGGGCCATTGTCATGGACTACCACGGTTCAGCACACCTGCATGCCCTGGGCCAGGCCAACGGCCTGCTTTACATTCCTGCCGGGCAAAATAAAATTTCCGCCGGGAGCATGATCAATGTTCGATGCCTATAAGCGACAGATAAATTACTTACGGGTATCGGTGACCGACCGCTGCAACCTTCGTTGTACCTATTGCATGCCCGAGCACGGCATTGAACTTAAGAGGCACAGCGATATCCTTCCCTATGAGACGATCGTCAAGATCGTTGCCGTTTCATCAAGATTGGGGATAAACAAGATCCGCTTGACCGGGGGCGAACCGCTAGTAAGAAAAAACATCGCTTTCCTGGTACGCGAACTGAAGAAGGTCACCGGCATCAGCGAAGTGAGCCTATCTACAAACGGAACGCTCCTGGAAGGTGTGGCCGCTGAACTCAAGCAGGCGGGCCTGGACCGTTTGAATGTCTCGCTGGACACCCTGGATGCCGGCAAGTACCGCCACATCACCCGCAACGGTGAAATTGAAATGGTCTTTGCCGGAATCGCCGCGGCCCGGCAGGAAGGGTTCCTGGGTACCAAGATCAACATGGTTCTGATTCCCGGATTCAATGACAATGAAGTGGATGCCATGAAACTCTTTTGCCAAGAAAACGGACTGCGCTTACAGCGCATTCACCATTATTCGCTGCATGACCTGAAAAGCACCAATCATACATTGGCAGCAGAAAGACCGCTTTCCTGCCAAACCTGCAACCGCCTGCGTTTAACGGCTGACGGCAAACTGAAGCCCTGTCTTTTTTCAGATCGCGAATTCGCGGTAGATTTAGCCGATATCCGAGGTTGTTTGCAACAAGCCGTGCTCGCCAAACCAAAAAATGGAGTTGCCTGCCACAGCCGCGAGAATTGGCAGATAGGAGGCTAAATGAAACTGAGTCATGTCAACGATTCGGGGAAAGCGCACATGGTCGATATCAGTTCCAAAATACCCATGCATCGGGAGGCCGTGGCCGCTGGGAAAATCATCCTGGCTGCCACAACCCTGGAAATGGTGAAAAAAAATATTTTGCAAAAGGGTGATGTTTTGGCCGTGGCCCGCATTGCCGCCATCCAGGGCGCAAAAAAAACATCCGAACTAATTCCCCTTTGCCACCCGCTGCCCATCCACCATCTGGACGTGCAGTTCCACATCGTGAACGACGGCATTGAAATTACCGCCAAGGCCGTCTGCCAGGGCAAAACCGGGATTGAGATGGAGGCGCTGACTGCCGTGAGCATGGCCGCGCTGACCATCTATGACATGTGCAAGGCGGTCGACAAAAACATGATCATCGGCGCCATCGCCCTTATTGAAAAGAATAAACATGAAATTCAAGGTTGAATCGGTCAATATCTCGGCGGCCAAAGGCGTGCCAAAGAATGAAGTTGCGGAAATCACCCTGAAGGAGAATTTCGGAATCGAGGGTGACGCCCATGCCGGCCCCTGGCACCGCCAGGTGTCCCTGTTGGCCGCAGAAGCCATTGACGTCATGAAGAACAAGGGGCTTGCCCTTTCTCCGGGCGCCTTCGGTGAGAATATAGTGACCCGCGGCGTGGATTGGAGCCGAGCCAAGGTTGGAGAAATCATTGTCATCGGTCCGGTGGAACTGGAGATCACCCAGATCGGCAAGGAATGCCACAGCCACTGCGCCATCTACTATAGTGCCGGGGAATGCATCATGCCCAGCCAGGGAGTATTCGCTAAAGTTATCAAGGGAGGCAGGATTCATGCTCAAAGTAGCGGTGATTACCGTATCCGATAGGGCTGCCAGGGGAGAATATGCCGACCTGTCCGGGCCGCGTATTGAAGAGATTTTACTTGAACGGCTGCCCGGGGTCGATATCGTTCACGCCGTAGTCGCTGATGAAGAAGAGGCGATCCGTTCGGAACTGCTGAAAAACCTGGACCGCGATTATATTCTGACCACGGGCGGAACCGGACTTTCTTCCCGGGACATCACCCCGGAAACGTGCGCCCGGATGTGTGACCGCGAATTACCGGGAATCAGTGAATGGCTGCGCCATGAATCCCTGCGGGAAACCCCGTATGCCGTTTTTTCTCGCGCCTACAGCGGTCAGAAAGGAAAAACCATCATCATCAATTTTCCCGGGTCCCGTCCTGGGGCCGAGCTTTGTGCGACCCTGATGGCCGGAATCATGCTGCACGGTCATGATATGATCCATGGCGGCTCGCATGAGCACTGAAAAAATCGTCATCTATTGCGACGGCGCTTGCAGCAACAACCAGCAACGGCAAAACCGCGGCGGTTGGGGGGCCATTCTTCAGTATAAAAACAAAACCAGGGAAATTTCAGGAGCTGAGAGAAATACCAGTAACAACCGCATGGAACTGCTGGCCTGCATCAAGGCCCTGGAAACGATCAAGGATCCCGCCCTCTCCATCGCCGTTTATACCGACAGCGCCTACCTGCACAACTGCCTGATACAGAAATGGTACCAACGCTGGCTGATAAATGGCTGGCTGACGGCCGCCAAGAAGCCGGTGGAAAATAAAGACCTCTGGCTAAGGCTGCTGGCACTGAAGGACAGGTTTCGCCATATCACGTTTCACAAAGTCGC
>JAFGSF010000063.1 GCA_016934745.1 Candidatus Aminicenantota bacterium
TTCCCGGTGACCATAACGAAGAGGCCACACCCGGTCCCATTCCGAACCCGGAAGTTAAGCTCTTCAGTGCCGATGATACTGCTCTGGGAACGGAGTGGGAAAGTAGGTCGTCACCGGGTTTTTTATTTTCCCCGGCATTTTTTGATTTTCATAAAAAAAAACAATCATTCTTTTTTAAACCCCTAATAAACTTGACGTTTACCCTGTTTTCATGGTATAAATTCACTTTCTTGCTTAAAAACTAGGGAAAATTAAAAAAAATCCTAATCCAGCAGAGCTGGATAAGAGCCTAAGATAGCACTTTCAATATTTGCTCAAAAAAGCTAACAAATTTTTAAATTTGCTATCAAGCTCTGAAATTTGTACAGGAGGAAATTTGCCTACAATTAATCAGTTGGTCCGTTTGGGCCGAAGCCGTATGAGTGAGAAGAGTAAATCACCAGCGCTACAAGACTGCCCGTTGAAAAGAGGTGTTTGTACCCGCGTATTCACCACCAATCCCAAGAAGCCCAATTCAGCCATGCGCAAGGTGGCCAGGGTGCGCTTATCCAATGGAATTGAAGTGACGGCATATATTCCCGGTGAAGGGCATACCTTGCAGGAGCATTCCATTGTTCTGGTCCGCGGCGGCAGGGTCAAGGATTTGCCCGGTGTCCGTTATCATATTGTGCGCGGCGCCAAGGATACTACCGGCGTGGAAAACAGACAGAGAAGCCGTTCGAAATATGGTGCCCGTCGCAAGAAAGGGGCCCAGGAGAAATAAATGCCCAGGAAAAAAATTACCAAGCAAAAAGAAATTTTGTACGATACGGTCTACAATTCTTCAATCCTGGCCAAGCTGATCACCAAGGTCATGCAGAGCGGGAAAAAAAATATTGCCCAGCATATTGTGTACAGTGCCATGGATACGATTCAGGAAAAGATGAAGGAAGACCCGTTGAAGGTCATTACCAAGGCCATTGAAAATGTCCGTCCGCAGATAGAAACCCGTTCACGCCGGGTCGGCGGTGCGACCTACCAGGTGCCCATGGAAGTCCGCAAGGACCGTTCCTATGCCCTGGGTGTCCGCTGGCTGGTACAGAACGCCCGCGGCCGCGGTGGAAAGTCTTTTCGTGAAAAACTGGTCGGCGAGATCCTGGATGCTTATGGAGAGAAGGGCGGGGCCATAAAAAAAAGAGAAACCGTGCACAAGATGGCCGAAGCCAACCGTGCTTTTGCCCATTACCGCTGGTAAGAATCAGGAAAATCCAAGGACAAAAATCATGAGAACGGTTCCGGTTGACAGAATTCGCAATATCGGCTTGATGGCCCACATCGATGCCGGGAAAACCACCACCACCGAGCGGATTCTGTATTATACCGGAGTCACCTATAAAATTGGCGAGGTTGACGAAGGTACGGCTGTCATGGATTGGATGGAGCAGGAGCAGGAACGAGGCATTACCATCACGGCCGCGGCGACCACCTGTTTCTGGAATGATTGCCGCATCAATATTATTGATACTCCTGGCCACGTGGATTTTACTGCCGAAGTGGAAAGATCTCTGCGCGTCCTCGACGGGGCCATTATCGTCCTCTGTGGTGTCGGCGGGGTGGAGCCGCAGACGGAAAAAGTCTGGTATCAATCGGTAAAGTATCATATTCCCAAGCTGGCCTATGTAAATAAAATGGACCGCAAGGGCGCCGATTTTTTGGACGTCGTCGGACAAATTGAAAAAAAATTCAAGGTTGTCACGCTGTTGCTGCAGCTGCCGATGGGCAGTGAGGACGATTTTGTCGGTGTGATCGATCTGATTGCCATGAAAGCTTATCGCTACAACGGTGAACTGCTGGGGGCCAGGGTTGAAAATATGGAAATTCCGGCACCGTACATGGATGACGCCCTGCTGCATCGAGAACAACTGATCGAAAAACTGGCCGAATTTGACAACGATGTCATGGAGCTGTTTCTTGATAAAAAGGATATTCCGGACAGCTTTTTGAAGAAGGCGGTGCGCACAGCCACGCTGGATCTCAAGGCCATTCCGGTTCTCCTTGGTTCTTCCTTTAAAAACAAAGCCATTCATAACCTGCTGGACGCCATCGTCGATTTTTTACCATCGCCTTTGGACAAGGACGATGTAGGCGGTAAAGACCCCAAAACCGGCAAGGAGCTGTGCCGCAAATTATCGGATGATGAGCCCATGTCGGCGCTGGTATTCAAGATCATTACCGATCCCTACGTCGGGCAGCTTGTCTTTTTTCGCCTTTACTCCGGTAGTATCAAGGTCGGCAGCACGATTTTCAACAGCAATAAAAATCAAAGGCTGCGCATTGCCAAACTGTTGAAAATGCATGCCAATAAAAGAGAAGAAATAGATGCTGTCTATTCGGGTGATATCGCGGCCACGGTTGGATTGAAAGATGTTTCCACCGGAGACACCTTGTGTGATGAAAGGCATCCCATCCAACTGGAAACCATTCACTTTCCCGAGCCGGTTGTATCGGCCACCATTGAACCACGCCTGACTTCCGAGCATCAGAAACTGGATGATGTGTTAGCCAAATTGTCCATGGAGGACCCCACCTTGAAATCCTATGTGGATCACCACACCGGTCAGATGATCATTTCCGGTATGGGCGAACTGCATCTGGAGATTATTCAGGAAAGGATCAAACGTGAATTCAAGGTGCAAACCAAGTTGGGAAAACCGCGGGTGGCATACTACGAAACGATCCGTAAAAAAGCTCGAGCTGAAGAAAAGTATATCAAGCAGAGCGGCGGCAAGGGCCAATACGGGCACGTTGTTCTGGAAATCAAGCCGCTTCCGGGCAACGATAAATTCAAGTTCAATACCAAGATCAAGCACGGAATTATTCCCAAGGAATTTTACAAAGCCATTGAACAGGGTGTGCTGGAGGCGATGGATATTGGCGTGATCGCCGGCTTCCCCATTACCCAAGTCGAAGTGGACCTGCTCGACAGTTCCTTCCATGAAGAAGATTCCAATGAACTGGCTTATAAAATTGCGGCGGCCATGGCTTTTAAAAGCGCTTTTCGCAAAGGCCATCCGATTTTACTTGAGCCTTTCATGAAAATAGAAATAATCGTTCAGGATGATTATCTTGGCGAAGTGATGTCGGATTTCAATACGCGCCAAGGCAAAATAACAAACATGGATCTCAAAAACAACCTGCATGTCATTGACGGCATCGTGCCGTTGTCGCTGATGTTCGGGTACGCAACGTCTCTGCGCACGCTGACTCAGGGCAGGGCCAACTATTCTTTGGAGTTTTTTAAATACAGTGAAATGACTGAGGAAAAAATGAATGAAGTTCTGAAGACTCAGTTGGGCATATACACCACTAATTAGGAGGCAAGCATGGCAAAAGAGAAATTTGATCGTACGAAGGAGCATTTGAATATTGGCACGATCGGGCACGTGGATCACGGCAA
>JAFGSF010000018.1 GCA_016934745.1 Candidatus Aminicenantota bacterium
AGCGGCAGCGGCAGCGGCGACGGATATGGCGATGGCAGCGGCGACGGATATGGCAGCGGCGGAAACGGCTCCGGGATTGGCGGTTATTTCCCCTATGCCTATTACGTCGACCTGTTGCGCAGCCGGATTTCATCTTCCTGGTACAGTTCACTGGTGGCTCCGGGATTGAAGGGAAAATACGTTGCCGCCGTGTATTTTATCGTTCATCGTGACGGAAAGATCAGCGCCCTGCGCATTGAAAATTCAAGCGGCATCGCTTCGCTGGATTTATCCGCCCGGCGGGCCATCGAGAACGCCGCGCCGTTTGCGCCGCTGCCGGCCGATTTCCCGTCGCAATACCTGGTCGTCCATTTCGAATTCGAGTGGGAGAAATAATGAAAAGCACGAAAATTACCATGGCCGCGTTCCTTTTTTTATTCAGCCTGTCCCTGGCCGGCCAGGAAGAAATCACGATCCGCATCAGGGAGGGCATGCCCATGATCCCGGTGGCCATGCCCGGCTTTCAACTCACGGACAAATCCCTGCCAGGCAATGACATTGTCAGCACGATTTATGAAACCCTGTGGAAAGACCTTGAATTTTCCCGGGTCTTTAAAATGGTGCCGCGCGAGCATTACAGCTATATATCACGGTTTAATGCCAACGCCATTAATTTCAAGGATTGGGCATCGATCCAGGCGAATTTCCTTATTTCCGGCCAGCTGGAAATAGCCGCTGATGAACGGATTATTTTCTCATTCAAGGTTTACGAAGTGAACGGCGCCCGTTTTATTTTCGGCAGGAATTACGGCGGCAAAAAGGAATTCAGTCGCACCATCGCCCACAAGGCCGCCGATGAAATGATGAAGCATTTCGGCGAAAAACCGCTGTTTACATCCAAAATCGTCTATGTTTCTGAAACGGGAAATGACCGGGATATTTATATCATGGATTACGACGGTTTCCGGCCGACGCGCATTACATACAGCAACGCCCTGGACATGCTGCCTTCATGGAGCAGCAACAATGAAAAAATACTGTATACCTCCTATCGCAACTTGACCCCCGAGCTTTTCATATTCGACCTGTATTCGGGAAAAACCGAATTGCTTTCTAGCGGCGGCAGCAACTACGCGGCCGACTGGTCCCCGGTGTCCGACCAGATCGTTTTCACATCCACGAAAAGCGGCAACGCCGAAATTTACCTGAAGGACATGAAAACCGGACGGGAAAAACAGCTGACCTTCAATCCCGCCATCGACACGACGCCCTGCTGGAGCCCAAACGGACGGGAGATTGCTTTCACTTCCCAGCGCAACGGTACGCCGCAAATTTACATCATGGACGCCGAGGGCAGCAATACCCGGCGCATCACCATGGAAGGCTCCTACCACGACTCGTCGGCCTGGTCCCCGGATGGCATGAGGTTGGCTTTCGTTTCGCGCATCGCGAACCGCTTTGACATCTACGTGTACAACTTGAAAAGCAACGAGATGAGCAAGTTGACCGAAAACTCCGGCCGCAACGAAAATCCATCCTGGTCACCCGACGGCCGCCACCTGGTTTTTTCCTCGAACCGCAGCGGCCGCTACCAGCTTTACCTGGTCGACTATGATGGCCGCCATATCCGTCAGCTGACTACCGGCAGTGAGAACAAGATGCCCAAATGGCAGCGACTGCCCCGATAAAAGTTTTACTTTGAATTTGACAAAAAAATATTAATATATTATATAATAAAAGATTAAATTTAGGAGGACCCATGAAAAAATTATTGTTTGTACTGGTTGCTTTATCGCTTATTCTACTGTTCAATGGCTGCGGGAAAAAAGCCGCGAAAGTCGCTCCTGCACAGGCACCAGTAGTGGAAAAAGTCGAAGAACCGGTGACTCAGGTTGAAAAACCGGTGCTGAGCGAAGAAGAAATTTTCCAGCAGAAAACCATCGAAGACCTGAATAAAGACGAGACCATGAAAAAAATCAATTTTGATTTTGACCAGTACCAGATCCGGGAAGACATGAAGCCCATCCTGCAGGACAATGCCGACTGGATGCTCAAATTTCCGACTGTACAAATCTTGATTGAAGGTCATTGCGATGAAAGGGGCACCATCGAATACAACATCGCCCTGGGTGAAAAAAGGGCCGAAGCGGCCAGAAATTACCTTGCTTCCCTCGGCGTAAATGCCGCCAAAATCAAAATCGTCTCCTATGGCAAAAGCAAACCCCTGGTTCACGGCATGGATGAAGAATCTTATTTCCAGAACCGCCGGGCTGAATTTGTCATTACCAAAAAGTAGTTTTCATGAAACCATCGGTCATCCCGGCGCTGTTGACATTGCTGTTGCTCGGGTCTCCCTTGCAGGCGGTAAAAAAAGATACCCGCTTAATTTTGGATGAAATTCAAAAACTGGCCGAGACCGTTGCCGCGCTGGATAACAAAATCAACATCATGGCAACGGAATTGGCCGGATTGAAAAGAAAGTCGGACATCAGCGAAGAACGAATCGGCGCCATGTCCCGCAACCAGGCCGATATGAGTCAAAGCAGGGAAAACTTGCTGCTCAGCATGCAGTTTTTCAAGGAAGAATTGAACGACATTAAAAATTCCCTGAATAGGCTGAACGACCGGATCATGAATATTCCCACCACGACCATGGGCGCGGTCGCGAACAGCGCCGACACGATCCCAAGCAGCGGCAGGGCCAACGAAACATCGCTGACCCAAGATCCATCCAGCATATATTACGCCGCGTATTCAGATTACATCAAGGAAAATTTTGACCTGGCCATCGAAGGATTCAGGCAGTTCATTCGGAATTACCCGGAAAGCGGACTGGCTGATAATTCATTGTATTGGATCGGTGAGTGTTATTACGCCAAAAAAAAATACCAGGATGCCATCAACACCTTCAATGAATTGCTGAGCCAGTACAAGGACGGCGATAAAGCTCCGGCCGCCTTTTTAAAAAAAGGTTACGCATTGCTGGAGATGGGCCGACAAAGTGAAGGCGTTGGCATTCTTAAGGAGTTGATTTCCCGTTTTCCTTTGTCTGAGGAATCGTCCCTGGCCCAACAAAAAATAAAGGAGTTCAACGAATAACATGAGCCAAGTCCGCAGCTTGAACCGAGTGATCCTGGTCGGCCGGGTTGGAAAAAACCCGGAAATAACCGTGGTAGCCAGTACCAGCAGGCAACTTGCCAAGTTCAGCTTGGCCACCAACGAAGGATACTTCGACCAGGGCAGCAGCGCTTGGAAGGACCTGCCAACCGAATGGCACAATATCGTCGCCTGGGGGCCACTGGCCCAAAAAGTCGAAAAAAGTCTGGGCAAAGGCGACATGGTGTTGGTCGAAGGCAAGATACACACACGCAAATGGCAGGATAAAAACGGGCAGGACAGGTGGAATACCGATATTCAGGCTGAAAACATCGTTGTCCTGGACCGCCGCAAGGACCAGGCTGCCGGAAGCGGTTCTTCCTATCCTTCCGGGAAAAGCAACCGAAATCAATTCCCCAACCACAGTGATCCCGGCACACCGCCCTTTGCCAGCGCCCAAGATGGAGAAAATGCCGCGTACGAGGAAGAGGATCCATTCTAATGGCCTTTGTCAATTACAACAATAAGGAAATCACGGCCAAAATTGTTTACTACGGACCGGCCTTAAGCGGCAAGACAACCTGCCTGCGCTATATTTTCAACTGCGAAGAAATTGAAAACAAGGGTAAATTGATCACCCTGGATACCGACGGCGATCGCACCCTTTTTTTTGATTTTCTGCCCCTCGAGATTGGAAAACTGGGAAATTATTCCATTAAAATCCAGCTATACACGGTTCCCGGCCAGGTCGCTTACGATACCACCAGGAAGCTGGTCTTGCAAGGAGCTGACGGTGTGGTTTTTGTTGCCGATTCCCAAATGGTCATGCGCGAACAAAACATTGAAAGCTTTGCCAATTTAAAGAAAAACTTGAAGCTGAACAACCTGCAATTTGAGAAAATCCCGCTGGTTTTTCATTTCAATAAAAGAGATTTAAAGGAAATCCTGCCCGTCAACTCCCTGAATAAAGACCTCAATCCCGACAACAAATCTTTTTTTCCCACTGTGGCGACCAGCGGTGAAAATGTTCTGGAAGGCTTGTACGCCATCATCAAGCTGGTCATTATTTATCTGAAAAACCAGCTGTCTATTTTTCAAAAAGACAAAACGATCATGTTTTCCCGGGAGGAAATCACCTCTTCCACGCCCAAGACGAAAGACAACCCGGCGCTTCAAAGCGAGCCAGACAAGGAAAAGGGTCCCGGAGACACCGACAAGGAAGAAATATTTGAACTGTCCTCGCCCATGGTTGATGCTGAAGATTCGTTCAAGCCGGCTGCGGATGATGACATTTTCGACTTGGACGATGCCCAGGAAATAAAACACGATGAAGCGGACAGCGAGATTCTGGAAATGAATTTCGAAGATGAAGAGTATAAAGATACCGATGCCGTCAAAGTGTCCGGGATGGTGACAGATGATGGAAATACAGGCGACCATTCGCCAAACACGCAAGGGAAAATAAAGAGCATCGATGTGCCGATTACGCTGGATATTTCCAAAGACCCGGGCAACATCCAAATTAGCCTCAACTTGCGGCTCACCATAAAAAAAAAGTAAATAGAACGTCATGAAAAAAGTAATCCCGCATTTGCTGATTCTTTTTTTATATCCTTGCTTCATCTTTCCCCAATCCAGCGCTGAATCCCTGGTCCAGGAGGCTGCCGACACCGTGCAGGTGTTTTTTAAAGACAAAACCGCCGTGCGGGTGGCCGTGGTGCAATTTGAAAATTATTCCGAATTGACCGATCTGGCCATGCAAAAGATTTATCAATTGTTGGCCGCGCGTCTGGAAAACAATCAAGGCATTCAAGCGTCCGACCTGCTGCTCAATTTTGTCAATGGACGGGGTGAGTTTAATTTGAGCAAGGTGAATGAGCTGGATTACCTGATCTATCTGAAATTAATTCAAAATAAAAGCAAAACCGGTCTCGGAATGGCTATTTTTTCCCGCTGGCAGGACAAACTGGTCTCTATAAAGTACACTGAAAAAAATATCAGCCAAAGCGAAATGGAATTGCTGAATGTCAATAATTTTGCATTTTCTGAAATGGGGTTTTCCAAGCTGGCCGATTTTGAAAGCAAAAACAATTTACTGGATGTTCAAAGCGTTTGCGGCCCGGATGGGATCACACGCTATTTTTTCTACTATCCCGATGAGATCATCATTTACCTGGCCCGGGGGGATCGCCTGGAAAAGCAGTCGTCATTCATCCTCACATGGACCCGGCCGTTCTACCCGGTATTGCATTTCCAGGGCAAGCTCCTCTTATTCACGTTTAATCAGGAGCTGGTCATGACGGTGGGCGGTAATTTTTCCCCCTATGCCCAGGTCTTGATTTTTCGCGACAACCAATGGCTGCCAACCGCCAAAATAGGTTTTATCCCCTTCAAGCAACTCATGTTCAACCAGAACCTTTACTTGGTCGGGGCCATTTATGATGAAGGCAAAAATTATTTCAAGGATAAAATTTTTTTCATGCCTTTCACCGACCCCGCTGTCCATTCGGGAATAGTTGAAAAAAAAATCTTTCCCGCCTATGACATGGATTTTTCAATCCAGGACGGTCAACTGCAGGGCATCCACGTGATCGACCGGAATTATTTTTACCACCTGCTGACCGCCGATTTCAGCGAGGAGACTCCGGAACAGGTCCAAAAAGGCGCCAGCCTGTCTGCCAGCAACGGCCAATGGCTTGCTGTCAGCGATTATTCCCGGCAAACAGACCAGATATTTTTTTACGATATCAAGGCCGGCGGTCAACGGCCGGCATATACGGGCAGGGTTGCTGGTGAAATCGAGTTCATCAGCGCCGGGATCTGGCAAAAAATCAATGGCTTCTGGGTTTGCAGTCGATTGACACAGGATGGTTATGGCAGGTCCATCGTGCAATTCTGGGGAAAGCGTCATGATTAAGCGCAAGCTGCCGGCCCAGCCTGTCTGGATAAGAACCTTAGAAAATAAATTATCTGCTCAAAAAATGAAGACAATTTATTTTAAGGTTCTTACCCTGCCGCTGGCGTGTTTGCTTGTCTTTGCCATTAAGCCTGACTACGGCGGGCAAATAAGCATTAAGCTGAATGAGCCGACCTCATTCACCCTGAACACCGCCAATTATTCCAATTTGATTCTCTATTCGCTGATTTACGAGAATTTCTTTTATTTGAAAAAAAACGGGGCGATGTTTACCCATATTTTTAAAGATTATCATGTCGATGCTGGCAGCAAAACACTGATCCTGACCGTCAAGGATAATCTCAGTTTTTCCAACGGCAAGCCTTTGACCGCAAAAAACATCCAGCTATCCCTCAGAATGTTCTTGGCGTCGAATCTCTTCGCAGCCAGCCAGTTGAATAAACTGATTAAAAACATCCGGGTTGCTGCGAATCAGGTTTTAATAGAATTGCTGGCGGACAATCCCGATATCATCGCCATGATGACTGTTCCCGAGTTAGTGGTGTTGGCCGAAAACGAACAGTCTTTTTCCGGGCCCTTTTATCCCGACCAGTGGGAAAAAAACAAACTCTTGACGCTCAAGGCCAATCCGTTTTACGCCGGAGGCAGAACCTACCTGGACGCAGTCAAGATCACGTTTACCGACGAATCGATTCCAGATGTTTTTCTGTCCAGCCCGAAGGCATTCAAAACAAATTTTCAGGAATTCGATTCGGGAATATACCAGAATGTTTACCTTTGTTTTCTTCAGGGTGATGTCGGCCAAAACACCAAAATCGCCCTGTATACATTATTGAAAAAATTCAACGAGACGACGGGATCCAAGTACAGCGAATTACACACGTTGACCAGCGATGAAGAATCACCGGTTTCCATCCAGATCAAGACCATTTCCCGGCAAAGAACCGCTTCGATCCTCAAGTCTTCGGACATCAAGCTGTATATACTGGCTTCGCTTTCCTACCTGGAAAAAGACCTGACCGCTTTTCTGAAAAACAGCAACTTGAAAATTGAAACGCTCTTCATCGATGACAGCCAGATGATGAATTTTCTAAATTCGACCGCCGTCAAATATGTGCTGATTGATAAAATTTTTCAAATCAAGGTTCCCGTTGAAGAAAAAATCAGCCGCATCCTCAAGGAATCGAGTTTCAATCAGTTTAACGTCAAGTACTTGCGCATGCTCGGCGAACTGAACGAAGTCAAGTACAGCAACTCCCAGGAGCTGCTCATGGAGCAGGTCGCCCGCATCAGCGAAGCCATCATCAACGACGGATTTATTTTCCCCCTGTTCCAAAAAAAATATTCGCTTTACGTCCGCAATGCATGCCAGGCAATGGAAGTCGATTATTATGGGAGGCCTCTTTTTCAAAAGGCACACATCGGCCATGATTAAAAAAACTGTCTTCCTGACCATATGCCTGCTGCTGACAGCGAATGCCGCGGCGTTGGAAGTGGGGTTGATCGCCGGATCCGTCAGCCAGCCCGCGAGTTTTTTCTATGGTTTGTCCGCCGGTTTCGGGATCATCGTGCCCATGATCAAGGTTGAGGTTGAAGGCTACCGACTCGACGATTCGGCACTGAACAACCTGAGCGCGGCCGTCAAAGTCCGGCCCAAATTCGGCAAGTTCGCGCCCTTTGTGCTCTTGGGCGCCGGCGGCAGGTTCGAAAAATTAAACTTTCACTTCAGCGAGTACAGCTTCCACACCATGATGGGTTGCGGTTTACATATTTTGTTTTCCTCGATCGTCTCACTGCGTGTCGACCTGCGCTGGCTCCGCTTTTCCGATGTCACCGATACGCGCATTGGCGGCGGGATTTTCATTCACTTGTAGCGATTGACTTTTCATCAATTTTGCGCTATAAATATGCTTTTCCCCGGAACAATTAAGGAAAAAAAGCCGCTTTTTACACTCAGGAGGTCGCGATGAATATATACGTATGCCTCAAACAAGTTCCCGATACCGAGGCCAGTATTCTGGTCAAGGGCGGTAATGCCATTAACGAGGCTGCCATCAAATGGATCGTCAGCCCCTATGACGAATACGCCATCGAAGAAGCGCTGAAGCTGAAGGAAAAAACTCCAGGCGCCACGGTGACCGCCGTCTGCCTGGGTCCCGAGCGGGTGCAAAATGCCCTGCGCACGGCCTTGGCCATGGGCGCCGACCAGGCGATCCACGTTGAAAGCGGCGTTTATTTGGATGACCAGAACACGGCCAGGGCCCTGGCCGCAGCCATCAAGGCCGACCCGGCTTTCGGCGTGATATTCACCGGCAAGCAAGCCATTGACAATGACTCGAACCAGGTCCATATCCTGCTGGCGGAAAGCCTGGACGTGCCGGTGGCCACCAACGTCACCGTTTTCGCCGTCGATGGGCAGAAGGTGAAGGTCCAGCGCGAGATCGACGAAGGCGCCAAGGAGATGATCGAAATGTCCGTCCCCTGCGTGGTCGCGGCTGCCAAGGGATTGAACACTCCCCGCTACGCGTCGATGATGGGCATCATGAAAGCGAAGAAAATTGAAATAAAGAAAATCACCTTGAATGAAATCGGCATCGATGAAAGCCAGAACAAGATCCATTTGCTCAAGCTGTCGGCTCCGGCCGAAAAGCCCCAGGGGCGGATCATCCCCGGCGAAGCGGCCGACGCAGTCAGGGAATTGGCCAGGCTGTTGCGCGAAGAAGCCAAGGTAATATAGGAGACGAACATGGCCGACATCGGATTATATATCGAATTGAAAGAAGGCGTTTTCAAGAAATCAAACCGCGAACTGCTCACCCTGGCCCGGCAAAGCGGCCAGAATGTCCATGCCGTAATTTTCTGCGCCGACCTGCAGCCGTATTTGCCCGAACTGAAGGGAATCCAGACCGTCATCCAGGTTCAGGGAGCCGATCTCACCTACCAACCGGACCGTTACGCCCAAACCCTGGCCGCCATCATCAGCGAATTCAAATTAACGGCGTTTTGCGGCATTTTTTCCGCCCGGGGCAAGGACTTGTTTCCACGCCTGGCCGCCAAGGCCAAGGCCAGCCTGGTCAATGACTGCCTGGCTGTTGATCTGGGCGCACGCAAAGCCATCAAACCGGTCTACTCGGGAAAGCTGCTGGCCGAATATCAGGTTGACGACGAGACGGCCCTGTTCACCATCAGGCCCAATGTCATCGCCATGGAAGAATCGGCAGCCGATGCTCGACCCGAAATCAAGTTTTTCCAGCTCCATCCTGCCGCTGAGAAAACAAAAATCACGCAGGTGGTGAAAAGCACGGCGCAAAAAATCGATTTGACCGAGGCTGAAGCCATTGTTTCCGGCGGCCGCGCCATGAAAAACAAGGAAAATTTTGCCATCCTGGAAGACCTGGCCGCCGTGCTCAAAGCCGGGGTCGGTGCTTCGCGGGCGGCGGTTGACGCCGAATACGCTTCGGCTGACATGCAAGTCGGGCAAACTGGAAAAGTCGTCAATCCCAAGCTGTATATCGCCTGCGGGATTTCCGGAGCCATCCAGCATTTTGTGGGCATGAAAACATCGAAAATCATCGTTGCCATCAATAAAGATCCGGAGGCGCCCATCTTCAAGAAAGCCGACTACGGCATTGTCGGCGACTTGTTTGTCATCGTGCCGCTGCTGAAAGACGAATTAAAAAAGTTTCTTTAAGCAGGAAATTAATTTTAAACTAGCGGCGTCGGCTTTGGCGCAGATATTTTTCATAATCGATCTTCAAGCGTTTGTTTTCCTCTTCAAGATGCCGAGCCTGTCCACGCAGGGTTCGTAATTCAAGCAGCCAGTGCAGAAGCTGATTGTCCATTTTTTTTCGAGTTAACTTCACTTTAATCAGCAATATTTCAATGTAGTCATCCAGCTTCATCGGCTTGCTCCGACTGCAGCATCACTAGATGCCTCGCCGAGCCTCGGCATAGTGATGCTGTTTGTCAACTAATTATAAAACTTCTGGCGGCACTTTTCAAATTCATGGTGAAACGGCCTGGCAGTGGCATTATCGGCGCCACAGCCTCAATTTGACACTCCGCCCCAATTCGGATAAAATGGCATTTTTAACCCAGCAGCGCTGGATAAGGAGCATAAATGGCCAAAAAAGCATTGATTACAGGCATTACCGGGCAGGACGGTTCCTATCTGGCCGATTTCCTACTTGAAAAAGGCTATGAAGTATACGGCATGGTCCGCCGCTCGAGCATGGAGAAATTCGACCGCATCGAGCATATCAAGGAACGCATCCATATCAGGCAGGCCGATCTGCTGGACCAGTATTCCATCAGCAAGATCATTGAAGAGGTCCAGCCTGAAGAAGTCTACAATCTGGCTGCCATGAGCTTTGTTCCCACTTCATGGGACCAGCCGGTACTGACGGCGGAATTCACGGCCATCGGCGTTACGCGCATGCTGGAAGCCATCCGCGCCGTCAATCCGCGCATCCGTTTCTACCAGGCCTCGTCATCGGAAATGTTCGGCAAGGTGAAAGAAATCCCGCAAACGGAACGAACCTCTTTCCATCCACGCAGCCCTTATGGAGTGGCCAAGGTCTACGGCCATTGGATCACGGTCAACTACCGGGAAAGCTACAACCTGTTTGCTGCATCAGGCATTCTATTCAACCACGAATCGCCGCGTCGCGGCATTGAGTTTGTCACCCGCAAGGTCACTTACAACGCGGCCAAGATCAAGCTGGGGGTGAGCAAGGAACTGCGCCTGGGAAATCTGGACGCCAAAAGGGACTGGGGCTATGCCCTGGATTACGTGCAAGCCATGTGGATGATGTTGCAGCAGGATGAAGCGGATGATTTTGTCATTGCCAGCGGCGAGACCCATTCGGTCAAGGAATTGGTCGAAATCGCTTTTTCCCATGTCGGCCTCGATTACCGGGACTTCGTCGTTCTGGACAAGAAATTCATCCGCCCGGCCGAAGTGGACCTGCTCAGCGGCGACTTCAGCAAGGCCAAAAAAATACTCGGGTGGCAGCCGCAGGTAAAATTCAGCGACCTGATTAAAATGATGGTCGAGGCCGATCTGGCCGTGGTAAAAAAGGAATACAACCTATGATTTATAAGGAAGAGCGCCCCTGGGGCTGGTTCGAGATACTATACGAAGAAGCGCAGCTGAAGATCAAACGCATCATGGTCAAGCCCGGCAAAAGGCTTTCCCTGCAAAGCCATAAACGCCGGGCCGAGAACTGGGTGATTACCCAGGGACAGGCACTGTTTACTCTAGACGAGAAAACGCTGCACCTCGGACCGCGCCAGGCGGTATTCATTCCAGAAAAAGCCAAGCACCGCATCGAAAATCCCGGCCAGGAAAATCTGGTCTTTATCGAAGTTCAGACCGGGACATATCTCGGTGAGGACGACATCACCCGATTCCAGGACGATTTCAACCGCGTTTAGCCGTTGTTTTTCGCGGCCGCAAGAAAAAAAGGAAATTCAATGCTGCAAAAAGAAAAAGAAATCAGCCTGCAGGCGGTCAGCACGGCCATGGCTATGGCCGGCACCATTCAGAAGGAGTTGACCGGTCGCGACACCCTGACCAAGCCCGACCGCAGTCCGGTGACCATTGCCGATTTTGCCGTCCAGGCCTTGATCTGCAAAACACTGAGCAGCCATTTCCCCCGCCTGCCCATCGTGGGTGAGGAAGATTCACAGGCTATCCGCAAGCCGGAAAACAAGGCATTGTATGCCAAGATTCTTTCTTTTCTGAAAAAGACAAATCCCGGGTTTGACGAAAAGAGCCTCTGCGACTATATCGACATGGGGGGGGCTGAACCCGACGGGACTTTCTGGGCCTTGGATCCCATCGACGGCACCAAGGGTTTCTTGCGCGGCGAGCAGTTCGCCATCGCTCTGGCCCTGATCATGGACGGTCAGGTACGTTTGGGCATCCTGGGCTGCCCGAACCTGCCGCTTGCCTCCGGAGGTACCCTGTTCTGGGCCATCCCCGAACAGGGCAGTTGGAAGATCCCGGCCCTGGGCGGCCATATCGAACCACTTCGCGCTTCGCTTAAAACCGATCCGCGCCAGATGAAATTCGTGGAAAGCTACGAGTCCTCGCACAGCGACAAGGACAGCCAACTCGAAATTTCCAGACTGCTGCAGATCGCCTACCCTCCCGAGCAGATGGACAGCCAGGTCAAGTACGGCATCGTGGCCGCCGGCGCTGCCGAGATCTACCTGCGCATTCCCCATCCGGCCAGTCCCGACTACCGCGAGAAAATCTGGGACCACGCCGCCGGCAGCGTGATTGTCGAAGAGGCTGGGGGCCGAGTCAGCGACATTGATGGGAAAAAACTGGATTTTTCCATGGGCAAAACCCTGGCCGCCAACCGCGGCATCCTGGCCAGCAACGGCATCATTCACCAGCGAGTTCTGGATATCATCGCGGAA
>JAFGSF010000064.1 GCA_016934745.1 Candidatus Aminicenantota bacterium
AACATGGATAGTCCCATGTAAGCCTCGCCTGCGGCTCAGCAACATGGATAGTCCCATGTAAGCCTCGCCTGCGGCTCAGCAACATGGGACTACATAACAGCCGGGGCGGCCGGTTCGTTGGGATCGCCGGCATTGGCCAGAGGCAGCTTCACCAGCAGGTAACCCAAGCCCACGAATATGGCCACGCTGATCAGGTATGAAGGCTGGCTGATGTTGAAAAATTTCTCGGCCAGGTTGGGGACGCGGCCGTCATTGAAAAAGGCAATGGCGGCAAAGACCAGGCCGATCAGCGCTTCACCGGCGATCAGCCCCGAAGCCAACAGCACGCCTCGATTTTCGATGCGTGACTTCTGGTTGTCGTTGTACTTGCGGCGGGCAATGATACTGTCCACCACCCAACGGATGATGCCGCCGACGAAGATGGCGGCCACGGTTTCGAAAGAGAGGTACATGCCGACACAGACCAGCATGGGGCTCTTGACCTGGACCAGGATGAAACCGACGGCCATCAGGATGCCGACCACGATCAACGGCCAGACCATTTCGCCGCCGACAATGCCAGTAGAAAGCTTGGCCATCAGTCCGGCTTGCGGGGCTGCCAGCACTTCGCCGCCGAAACCGCCTTTGTATCCTTTCAAAGCGGCCATTTTCAGGTCTCCGGCATTGAGGATGAACAGCGGGATCCACATGACCAGGGAGGAGACGATCACGCCGATAAGATTACCGGCCTGCATTTTCCAGGGTGTGCCGCCCAGGATGTGTCCAACTTTCAAATCCTGCAGCATTTCGCCGGCCACAGCCGCCGAGACACAGATGACGCCGGCCACGGCCAGGACGGCCGTTACGCCGGGGATGCCCTTGGCTCCCAGCAGCACCATCAGGATGGCCGCTATGACCAGGGTGGAGAGGGTAAGGCCCGAAATGGGGTTGTTGGAGGAGCCGATCAAGCCGACCAGATAACCCGAAACCGCGGCGAAAAAGAAACCGGCGACCAGCATGACCAGCGCCGCTACCAGGGCGGGCACGAAGTTTGCCTGGTTGAAGCCCATGAACCACCAATAGACGACAAAGGTGACCAGCGACATGCCGATCAATCCGGCAAAGACGAACTTGATGTTGATATCCTTATCGGTTCTGAGTGTGGCCTGTTTGCTGGTGGCCGCTTTCTTGACGTCATCGACCGAGCGGCGGATGCCGCCGATCAGGCTGTTGCGCATGCGGAACAGGGTGTAGGCCGCGCTCATCAGCATACCGCCGATGGCAACGGTCTTGACGATGTTCTGGAAGATGGCGTTGGAGACGTCGGCCCAACTCAGAAGCCCCGCCGCCACCGAGGGAGCGTACTGGGGAGCGAGCAGCAGCGTCAGCAGCGGTACGAAAAGTCCCCAGGACAGGACGCCACCGGCAAAATTCAGGGAAGCCAAACGTGGGCCGATGATGTAGCCCACGCCCAGAAAAGCGGGGCTGAGTGAAGGCGTCTTGAATAGAAAGCCGCCGCCGGTAGCCACGCCCTTGAAATTCTCGCCCAGCCCGGTGCGCGGAATAATTTTTGCGGCGAAGGCGCTGAATTTCTGCCACTGTGCCGCGAGCAGGCTGAAGCCCTTGAGCAGTTCGATGAATCCGCCGATACCCATGGCGTAAAACAGGTACTTGGCACCGGTAGAGCCGCCGCGTCCCGCCTTGTGAATTTCAGAGGCCGCCACCGATTCGGGGAACTTCAGTTCGGGATCTTCGACCATAACCCGGCGCAGCAGGGTAACAAAAAGGATACCCACGATGCCGCCGACCATCATGATGGCCGTTGATTTGAACCAGCCTTCAAAAGATGCAAAGAATTCTGGCTCCCAAATATGTTTTCCATTAACTTCAGCAATCAGAAAAGCCGGCAGGGTGAAAATAGCGCCGGCGGCCACTGACTCGCCGATAGAACCGACGGTACGGGTAAAATTTTCCTCGATAATATTATGATCCTTGAACAAGCGCAAGAAGGCCATTCCCAAAACAGCCGCAGGGTAAGTGGCGGCGATGGTCATGCCGGCTTTCAAACCCAGGTAGGCGTTGGCTGCTCCTAAAAGAACCGCTAAAAATAGTCCGATCAGCAGGGCGCGGAGGGTGAATTCTTTCAGGTTTTTGTCCGCGGAAACATACGGTTTGAATTCATTGTTCATGAATATCTCCTCACGAAATATTTGAATTGGTATTATACAAACTTAATTCAAAAAAAGTCAACCATCTTAATTCTCAGCCTGTACGCAACCTTGAAATAGTTTTCAACAACCGGATATTTTCTCAATACCTGAGCTGGTTTTCCAGCGGCCACCCTCCCGAAAAAAACCTGTATCCCCGGGTCAAAAATGGCAACTCTCTGAAAGCTTTTTCAAAGAGCGGGTTATTTCCGGTCAGTTTTTACCGGTCTTGCTCCAGGGACTTTTCACCGCTTGCATCGTGGCATTTTTGGAAAGCGCCGTGGCGGCGCTTACGCGGGTTGCGGTCCAGGTCCCGCTGGCTCCTCCCGAAGGCCAACTTACCGTACCGCTCATGGTATCCTTGGTGTCGAATTTACCCGTCCACGTGAAGTCGCTAGAAACATTAGTGAATATCCAGGTGACATTTTTTCCGTCAACCGTATACGTCCCGCTATCGCCATAACTATCAGTTAAATTGCCGGACGTCTTTGTTCCAGAAAAAGTTATCGTATACGCACCTGAGTCGCTCCCTCCCGTAGTAAACACCCAATTGACGGTCCAGGAACCCAGAATGTCGTACTTGGTTTTCAAAACGACCAGGAACAGGACGGCGGCGGTCACACCCAGGACGGCCACGCCGATCAGGATGATGGGCAGCATGCTCTTCTTCTTGGCCGGGGCGGCTTTCTGGCCGATGGCTTCCAAATAGTCCGGCCCGGCTTCGCCATTTTCAATGCCGGCTTGCCCGCCCATGCCGGCCGCGGCCACGGGCATGGTCGAAACCTGCATCAGCCAGATGAACGTCAAAGCCACAAACAAAGCGATCCATTTCTGCTGTTTTTTTTGCATGGTTGATTTCTCCTTGAGATTAATGTTAATAAAAACAATAAAAATAGTCAATGAAAAAAATTTCTTTTCAACCTGCAGAATCAGGGATTACAGGCGGTGCGGAGCCGGAAAATTATCAGCGCGGCTGGTTCTTTTCGTCCAGGTCTGTCTGGATCTTGCGCTCCAGGATCTTGTCGAAAGTGAAGTCCTGGATACTCAGGTAGTAAAACGCCGATTCGATGAAGACTGTTTCCGGGACCAGTCCGATCATCTCGACCTTGCGGACCGACGCACCGAAGCGCCGTGCTTCCGAGCGCAGCATTTCCAGGGCCCGGTACATGGGCATGGCCCGGTAATTGGCAATGGTCAGCGTGATCTGGGCGGCTTTGTGCTCACTGTCCAGACCGGCATAGGCATTGAGGTGTGCCAGGCCGCCGCCGGCGTGCTGGATCAGGCGGGCGATGTATTCGGCAACCCCCTCATCCGGAGTGTCCAGGATGGCCTTGAAGCTGATCATGGGATAGCGGGCGCCGATGACGGTGGCCCCGGAAACCGGGTTAAAGACCACGGGTCCGAAATCGGGTTTCCAGCGCGGGTCTTTCAGCTTATTCTCCAACCCTTCATACTCTCCCTCACGGATGTTTTCAATATAGCGGCGCATGGGAAAGCGGGCCGACTCGCCATACAGGTAAACCGGAATCTTGAATTCTTCGGCCACTTTCTGGGCGAAGGCTGTTGACATGGCAACGGTCTCCTCAAGCGTGGCGTCCTTGAGCGGCACGAAGGGAAAAACATCGACGGCGCCGAGGCGCGGGTATTCCCCCTGGTGCTCGCGCATGTCGACATGGGCCAGGGTTTCCCGGAAAAGGAGCATTCCGGCTTCAAACAAGGCATCCTGGGGGCCGGTAAAGGAAATGACGGTGCGATTGCGGACACTGTCACGCGAAACATCCAGCATGACCAGGCCGCTGACAGCCTTTAATTTTTCAACCAGGGCATCGATGAATTTCTGGTCCTTGCCCTCGCAGATATTGGGAACGCAGGAAATGATCTTGTTCATGGCTTTTCCTCCAGATTAAAAAATTCCCAGCAAAATGCCGGCGGCGATGGCCGAACCAATCACCCCGGCCACGTTGGGCCCCATGGCATGCATCAACAGATGGTTGTCGGGATCATAGCGGCGTCCGACCATTTCCACGACCCGGGCCGAGTCGGGAACGGCCGAAACACCGGCCGCACCGATCAATGGGTTTACCTTGCGACCCTCGCGCAGGAATAAATTCATCAGCTTGGCGAACATCACCCCCCCGGCCGTGGCCACGGCGAACGAGGTGCAGCCAAGCACGAATATCAATATGGAGCGGGTGTTGAGAAAAACCTGCGCCATGGTAGAGGCACCGACAACCAGCCCCAGCAGCATGGTGCTGATATCGATCAGCGATGTGGATGCAGTCTTGGCCAGGCGTCCGGTCACTCCCGATTCCTTGAGCAGGTTGCCGAAGAAGAGCATGCCCAAGAGCGGAATGGCACCGGGAGCAATGAAGGTCGTAGCCAGGAAGGCGACAATGGGAAAGATCATCTTCTCGGTCTGCGTCACCTTGCGGCTGGGCTTCATGCGAATGTGCCGTTCTTTGTCCGTGGTCAGTAGTTTCATGATCGGTGGCTGTATAATGGGCACCAACCCCATGTAGGAATAGGCGGCGATGGCAATGGGACCAATCAACGCCGGCGCCAGCTTGGAAGTGAGAAAGATGGCCGTCGGCCCGTCCGCACCGCCAATGATGCCGATGGAAGCCGCCTGGGCCGGCGTGAACTTGAGCAGCAGCGCTCCGATGAAGGTTGCGAAGATGCCAATCTGGGCTGCAGCACCCAGCATGATCGTTTTGGGATTGGAAAGCAGAGTGGAAAAATCGGTCATGGCGCCAATGCCCAGGAATATCAACGGTGGAAATACACCGGAAGTGACGAATTGATAAATAATTCCCAGCACCGAATTGCTGGTAGTATTGAAAACATACTGGCGGGTTACCGGATCGATCATGTAGACCGACAAACTGTTGAAAAGCTGCACCGGCAGGGGAATGTTGCCGACCAGGATGCCGAAGCCGATGGGCACCAGCAGCAGCGGTTCATAATCCTTGCGGATGGCGATAAAAATGAACAGCAAGCCGACAACGATCATGATCAGATTTTTATAGGAGAAGTTCAGCACGCCGCTCGAACCGGCAATCTGTTCGACATAGCCCTGGAATTTCGCCGTGGCGGCATTTTCAGGGCCCATGCCCGCAGCCAGCGAGGTCACCACGATAATGGCCCGATCATTTTCAACGGCCACCACCTTGAAAAATCCGACCAGGCTTCCCTGTGCCGTATCCAGCCTGCCTTTCATCCCGGTGCGGACACCCGGATTGCTTGCCATGTCCAGAGATAAATAGGAACCGGAATCTTCGACTTTAAAGCCGACTCCAGGCATTTCGGGGTTCGTCATATCCACTGTTTCCAGCTCGAACATCAGCCGGCCGGGGCGCAGGAAGACCTTGGCCAGGGACATGGCCAATTCACTTTCCATGACGATGCAGGTACCGATCTCTTTATCCAGACTGTCGAGTAAAACTCCGCGGCTGCCCACCGCAATACCGCTCTCTCCACCCTTGAAAAGCCGGATGACCGGAATATCAAAAGGAGTTACGGCAAGCCTGTCCGCGCCCAGCCCCGTGAGCGGTACCGCCAGAACAATCAGCCACAGCAACCAATTTTTCATCTTTGACCTCGAATGACTCAGTTTGCCTACAGGGTAGTCATAAACGGCCGGGATATTTCGATCAACTTGTCGCCTTCACTGATATTGGCTCCCTTCAGCACGAATACCTTTTTCACCGTGCCGTCAAAAGGAGCCTGCACCTGGTTCTCCATTTTCATGGCTTCCATGACCAGTAAATTCTGGCCGGCTTTGACCATGTCCCCTTCCTTGACAAACAGGTCTAGGACCAGTCCCGGCAACGGAGCCGTCACCATCCCGGAGCCTTCCTGGGAACCGGCCGCGCTCGGCAGCGGCGGGGTCACAACCGGGGACGATTCCTGGACTGATGCGGCCGTGGTTCCGACAGCATCAGGCTGGGAGGCGGTGCGCGCCAATCTGCTAAAAACGCTTTGGCCACTGCCCAGCTGCTTCAGCACGACCTTGTATTCCTGGCCATCGACTTGAACCAGTGCGTAATCAACGGTAAGCTCCTTGATGGCGGCATGAAATTCCTTGCTGCCGACCGACATGACATATTCGCGCATTATTTTACTCCTCTGGCAGTTTCATTGTCGCACCTGCCGCCGTCACGGCTCCAAGCCCTGGACTGCGAATCGCGCCGGAAAGTGAAGCGGCTGGACTGATCGCCTCCATGCAGGCGCATTTCCACCTCAAGCAAGGCCGCGATCACGGCAGCCGTATCAGGGGGCGGAGGGGGATTAATGGCCGGTTGAGGGAATGGGTTGGCCATGGGCGCAAGCGGGGGGAGCACCATATGCTTTCGTCGTCGTTCCAGCCAGGCCGGCACCAGGGCAATAGCCGATATCAGCCAACTGGTGATCAGCAGACCAAAAAAAACAACCCCAATTCCTACCAGGGAAACAATGATTGCGTCGCTGATGGCCATTGGCTGCTTCCTTACAACGGAATATTGCCGTGCTTTTTGGCCGGATTGCTGTCACGTTTGGCGGCAAGCATTTCCAGGGCTTTGATCAAACGGAGACGCGTTCCGGCCGGTTCAATCACGTCGTCAATGTACCCTTTCCTGGCCGCGCTGTATGGATTGGCGAACAGGTCACGGTATATCTCTTTCAATTCATCCTTTTTTCTGGCGGCATCCCCGGTGGCTTTTTTCAATTCCTCGCTGTAAATAATCTCCACGGCTCCATCCGGCCCCATGACCGCAATCTCGGCGCAGGGCCAGGCCAGGTTGACATCGCCGCGGATATGCTTGGAATTCATGACACAATAGGCGCCGCCGTAGGCCTTGCGCACGATGACGGTAATCTTGGGCACCGTGGCTTCGGCGAAAGCATACAACAGCTTGGCTCCGTTGCGGATGATTCCATTGTATTCCTGGTTGGTGCCGGGCATAAAACCGGGCACATCCTCAAAAACAACCAGGGGAATATTGAAGGCATCACAGAAACGGACAAAACGGGCGGCCTTGATCGAAGCCGCATTGTCCAGCACGCCGGCCATGACCTTGGGCTGATTGGCCACGATGCCCACTGATTGCCCGTTCAAGCGGGCGAAACCGGTGATGATATTCGGAGCAAAGAGCGGCTGCATTTCAAAAAAGTCGCGGTCATCGACCACCAGGGTGATGATGTCCTTCATATTATAGGGTTTATTAGGGTTTTCAGGGACCACGTCGTTGAGCAAGGGCTCCAGGCGATCCAACGGATCGCCGGTTTCAAGTCGCGGCACCGCTGCCGTATTATTTTGGGGAATGAAGGAAAACAGCCGGCGCAAACCCTCGAAACATGCATCCTCGCTCACATAGGTCAAATGGGCGACGCCGCTCTTGCTGGCATGCACGACGCTGCCGCCGAGTTGCTCGGTGCTGACATCCTCCTGGGTCACTTGCTTGACAACCTTGGGTCCGGTGAGGAACATATAGGATGTCTTCTCTACCATCAGAATGAAATCGGTGATGGCCGGCGAATAAACCGCACCGCCGGCGCAGGGGCCGAGGATCAGCGAAAGCTGTGGAACGACGCCGGAATAAAGGACATTACGTAAAAAAATATCGGCATAGCCGGCCAGTGAATCAACACCTTCCTGGATGCGCGCCCCACCCGAATCGTTGATGCCGATAAGCGGCGCCCCCACCTTGGCCGCCATGTCCATGACCTTGATGATTTTTTCAGCATAGGCCTTGGAGAGCGACCCGCCGAAGATGGTGAAATCCTGGGAGAAAATAAAGACCAGCCGGCCCTGGATGGTGCCGTAGCCGGTAATGACGCCGTCGGTCAACGGCCGGTTTTTCTGCATATCAAAGTCGTGGCAGCGGTGGGTGACGAACATGTCGAACTCTTCGAAACTGCCGGCGTCCAGTATCTTTTCGATCCGTTCCCGGGCCGTGTACTTGCCTTTATCATGCTGGCTGGCGATTCTCTTTTCGCCGCCGCCCAGGCGGGCTTTCTCCTTGCGCGTCACCAGGTCCAGCAGTTTTTTTTCGAGCGCCATCATGCCTCCGTTTTAATTTTCTTTTTAACATAAAAAATCAAGGCGGTCAATCGCCCGGCCAGAATTGAACCTGGTGAAAAATATAAACTAATCCTGCAGAAGCTGATAAAGGCTGCTTTTCAGACCTTGGTGTTTTTTTTATTTTATCCCGCTCATGGCTTCGCCAAGTTTTTTCTGGGCTTCCTGGACGGCCGGGTCACTCATGAAGCGGGCCGCTTTCATGGAGGCGGAAATCATACGCCCCATGGACTGCTGCATCCTGTCCATTTCCGGCTTCAATTCTGCAGGCGGATCCGCCTGGTCCTTCATCTCGGGATATTGCTCCTGGAACTTCTTCATATCCGGGGCCAGGTCCGCGGTGGCGGCGGCATAGGCATTCGTCGCCAGGGCAACGTCCTGGGCGTTTTCCGCCTTTTCCATGGCATCGGCGTAATCGTTCATCATGTCGATTTGCTTGTTGATCAGTTTTTTCGCCTGGGCGTACTTGCCGCCGCCGCAGGCAATGGACGCCGAAATAGCCAGCATCAACACCAGCACCAAACAAGCCATAGTTTTCAATGATTTCATTTTTCATACTCCTTGTAAATTTGTATTAAAAATCCATGAAAAAAATAACGGACGCTGGAAATTTCCATATAGTCATTTTAAATACAAAATGAAATAAATTCAATCCTCGGAATGCAATAAAAATGAACAATGGGGACATATTGAGGCATGCCATCCAATCCGCACCCGGATACAAATTTACTTTTCCGCATCCTTTTCCTTAGCCAGGATTATTTTCTTCCTGACTTCCAATTCCAATGAATCATCCCATTGCTTCTGGGCCAGAACCAGGCGCAAACCTTCTACTGTTTTGACCGGAATACCGTCAATGGCCAGAATAATATCTCCGGCGCGCAAACCCGATTTATCAGCCGGGCTTGCCTTTTGGACATGCGTCACTTCAAAAACACCTCCAGCATTCAGCTTGCCGCTGAATCCCGTTTCGGCAAAATGGGGTTTTCTTTCTGGCGCCACGGCGAAAACCGCATCAGCCAGGCCGCACGAAAAGATGGCCGCGGGCTGCAGTTGGCCGGCCAGGGCTTTGACCATGGGATTTTCGTCTTCTTCGGGTCTGCCTTTTTTGTCAGCCACATTCACCGGGATTAGGGTCATGATCTTTGCTCTGCTGTTTTGCTGGCGATAACGCCAGGGAATGCCCAGACCGTAAGCCACATGGGCACTGCCGGCGATGATCACCCCTTTATATCCGCTCCATTCCGGACGAGCCAGGGCTTGACGCATGGATTCAGCCATGACCGTGTCCCAACACTTCTGGGCGCAATAGATGTTCCGGAACCAGATCGGCACCTGCACGGCGAATTCACCCAGGGTATTGCGAACATAATACTCATGCTCGGGATCCGTGCGCTCGACTCCGGGAAACAAAGCCTGCTCGTCCGGAGACAGGCTGCTCAAACCCCGCTTGGCCACCCGGCGGACCAGCTCGCGCGGCACGTTTAGCCCTACGGCCTGCAAGCCCAACTTTTTCACGGTCTCCAGGACCAGGCGCGTATAGGCGAAATTCATGGCACTGCGTCCATACCAACCGGTCTTATGCAGCAGTTCCGCTTCACCGATCTTGCCGTCCAGGTAAAGTGCCAGGGCTTGGTCGTCACGGCGATTGAAAAACTCGAAGCCCACCACCAAGCGCGGATGTTCCTTGGCGAGTGCTTCGATGAAGTCTTTTTGCCAGACATGACAGGCGTAGCTGTCATGGTACTCGCCGATAATGAACACATCATGGCTGAGATTTTGCCGGACCAGTGCGGGCAGGTCGATCTCCTGGCCGGAGGCCGTGTCCATGATCTTGCCGGCCGGCAGCGCCGTTGTGGCGAGGCGCTGGGGCGAGCGGCCCAAAGGCAGCATGTCCAGGGCGTTGTCCTCGGCAGCCCAGACCGGCAACGCCAGCAATAAAATAAAAACCAAAACGATTGTCCGATGATTACTTTCCATTTAACCTCCAATCATTCCATCATGATTTTCTTGTTTTTGGTAACCGCAACTTGTACTCCCTAATGAGATTGTGCGTTAAATTTAGTTTTTTGTGTAAGGGCGGTTCGCGAACCGCCCCTACATTGCGTTTTTATTCTAAATGTTTTTCTTCCTCGTCACGCGTCACTTGTCACGCGTTACATATCCCAGTTTAATCCCCCAGTTCCTTGTCCATGATGGCCTTAATTTTGGCCACGATCTCCAGAACAGCCGAGCAAAGCTGGCGCGCCTGGGATCGGGTGTCATCGCGGAAAGGACCGGCAGCCATTTCCTGGGTATTGATCAGCACGTTGTACAGAGCTCCTTCGGCGCAAACGGCGGCGGTCAAGCCGGCTACGCCAGCATCAGACAAGGAATTGCGGTTGCCTTTCATGACCATGACCAGCGCCAGTTCGGCCGCGGTTCGCGATTTTTCCAATACTGAAAAAGGGATCAGGGTCGCGCCTTTGGTTGCTTCTTCAATGGCTTCCTGGCGGAGACGTTTCTCTTCATCGCTCTTTTTGGGCAGAGCAAAAGCAGCCATCAAACCGTTGAAGGCTTCAGTATCCTTGTCGATGGCTTCGATGAAAAAATCCTTCAGCGGCTGCGCTTTTTCAGCAACGCTCCCCATCTCGTCCCGCACCGCTTCATAGCCTTTCTTGCCATAGGTCAGATTGCCGACCATGGCACTTAAACCCGCCGATAGGCCTCCGTTCAAAGCGGCGATACTGCCGCCGCCGGGAGCCGGAGAATCTGAAGCCAGCTCGGCACAGAAATCGACCAGGTTCATGGCGGCCAGGGGACCGGTTTTCCGAAAACGGTATTCGATGATCTTATGCTCGGGCTTGAAGGGCGAAATTTCAGCCAATCCCAGGCTTTGCACGGCAGTACGGACCAGCTCCTTCTCATCCACGCCGATACAGCTTCCCTGTTTGCGCAAATAATGACGGCCGACCTGCAGGACCGCCTCCAGGGGGATCAGTCCGACCAGTTCGCTTCCAGTCACCCGCACTCCAAATTCCACAGCCAGCCGCTCGGCTTCTTCGAACACTTGGTGCAATGGCGTGATGTTGTAGTTGAGCAGGTTAATCGAGATCTGGGCCATCTGGTACTGGTCAATATACCAGCCTACGGCCCGCACCGCTTTCAGCGTGCCGGGAATGGTTTTCTTGACCCCCGTCTCGGGATCCTTGACAACACGGCCTTTTTCACGCATGCGGTTGGCAATCTCCTTGGCCAGCTTAACATTGCGGGTGTTGAGGTTGACGTTATAGGCGATTAAAAACTCACGGGCGCCAATGACTGTGGCCCCGGCCCTCTGATTAAAAACCGCCTGGCCAAAATCGGGTTTGAATTCTTTTTTCTTGAGTTTTTCCGCCAAGCCTTCATATTCACCCTCCCGGATATAAGCCAGGCTTTGACGCTCTGCGCTGCTGGCAGCTTCCTCATATAAATATACCGGGATGGACAGTTCTTCTCCCACTCTCCGGCCCAGTTTCCTGGCGATCTCAACACATTCGTCCATCGTCACCCCGGCCACCGGTACAAACGGGCATACATCGGTCGCCCCCATGCGCGGGTGGGCGCCGCTGTGCCTGGACATGTCGATCAGTTCGGCCGCTTTCTTGATCGCCTGGAACGCCGCTTCTTCAACTGCGACCGGGCTGCCGGCGAACGTCACCACCGTGCGGTTGGTGTCCCGGCCAGGGTCGACGTCGAGCAATTCAACTCCGGCTATCTTTTTTATTTCCGCAGTGATTTGTTCAATGATGCCGGTGTCGCGGCCTTCGGAAAAATTCGGCACGCATTCAACTATTTTTTTCATTTTCCTTTCTCCTTTTTTTTCTGTTTTTCAATCGCCATTGCTCGATTTGCTTGTGGTTGCCCGAAAGCAGCAGTTCAGGTACGGCCCAATCGCGGTAAAAACGGGGTTGTGTGTACTGCGGGAATGCAACCTGATCTTCATGATAAAAAGAATCACCCCGCACCGATTCCGGATTGCCGATCACGCCGGGAATCATGCGGCTGACCGATTCCAGCAGCGCCTCGGCGGCAATTTCGCCCCCCATCAGGACATATTCGCCGAGGGAAATTTCCTCGTCCACCAGATTGTCAATGACGCGCTGATCGACCCCCTCATAGCGGCCGCATATCAGGATCAGGTGCTCAGCGTGCGCCAGAGACTTGATTTTTTCCTGCTCAAGTACCCGGCCGGCGGCGGAAAATAAAATGACACGCCCCGGCTGCCTGGTGCGGATGAATTCGACGGCACGAAACAACGGATCGGGCATGAGCACCATGCCGGGTCCGCCGCCCAACGGCCGGTCATCGACCTTGCGATGCTTGTTGCGGCTGAACTCGCGCAAGTCATAGACATCGACGTCAACCAGGCCGCTGCGGATGGCTTTTTCGAGCAATCCGTAATTGAGAAAATTCCTGATCAAGTCGGGAAAAATCGTGATGACGGAAAATCTCACTGGTTCAATTCCCGTAATCCCCGGGGCGGATCGATCCAGATGGTTTTGCTCCGACGATCGATTTTTTTAACGATGCTGTCATGCCAGGGCACATAGAAAATTTCATCGGTCTGCCCGTCCGTGATCTCCAGCAACTGGTTCAGGGAATACTGCGGCTGGGCCGTGACCTGCCCCCAGCGATTGCCCTGGCTGTCAAAAACCGTGAATCCGAGTACGGTGATCGCCGGCTTTTTCTTGACCGCACTCACATCAGCGTACAATGAGTAGCCGACGATTTTCAGCGCGTCGTTGATGGAATGGACATCGTTGAAAGTTATAATGGCATCGCTTCCTGCCAAAGAAATACGGGTGATTTTTTTGCATAAACGATACTTGCTCGATTTCAGTTCTACCGAAATACCCTCTCCCGGAACAACTATGCCTGGGGAAAGGCTGACAACGACTTCCCCCCTAATCCCCCTTGTCCTTAAAATTTTGCCGAAAAGAACCAACACCTATCACTGTTCGAAATTTTCGATTATTTCCAGATTATAGCGTCTTCTTTGTTTCATGCCAGCGGCGGCCAGAATGGTACGCATGGCCCTGGCGGTCCGGCCTTGCTTGCCGATTACCTTGCCAAGATCGGACTGATGCACCCGCAATTCCAGGATGGTCGTTTGTTCCCCGTCAATTTGAGTCACCACAACTTGGTCAGGATTGTCAACTAACGCTTTGCATACGATTTCAACTAGTTCTTTCACGTTGTCCTCCTTGTTTTGCTGTATTTACTTTTTTAACCAGCGATTTAACCGTTTCGGATGGTTGGGCGCCTTTGCTGATCCACAGGTCGTATTTTTCAAAATCTATTTTTATCTGAGCTGGATCGGTCAGAGGATTGTATTGACCGATCAAATCGATATATTTTGTTTCACGGGGTTTTTCCCGGTCTACGGCCACAATGCGGTAATAGGGTTTCTTTTTTCCACCGAATCTTGTCAAGCGAATAACGACCATGAAATGCTCCTCTATCTGGCTTTTTGAAAATCAAATTTACATCATTTTGGAAAAATTGTCAAATTTTTTCAACATCTTTCTGAAAAACGGCTTTTTAAAGCTCTTTTTCATCTCCTGGTAGCTTTTCAGGACCTGATTGACCTCGGAAACGGGGCGGCCTGAACCGCGGGAAATGCGCAGCCGCCTCCGGCCGTCAATTATTTTGGGATTCTCCCGTTCTTTGCCGGTCATGGATTCGATGACCGCGGCCAGGTGGCACAGGCGCTTTTCATCGACATGAACATGGTCCATGTTACCCTTGAACCCCATGTTGGGCAGCATGCCCATAAGATCATTCATGGAACCCATTTTTTCGATCTGTTTCAACTGGCTCAAAAAATCATCAAGACCGAATTCATTGGCCAGCATGCGTTTTGAAATGATCTCAGCCTGCCGGTGGTCAAATTCCTTTTCCGTTTTTTCGATCAAGGTCAATATATCGCCCATGCCCAGTATTTTCGCGGCCAGGCGTTCGGGATAAAATTTTTCTAAATCCGCGATTTTTTCGCCGTTGCCGATGAATTTAATCGGCTTGCCGGTGACACTGACGACCGACAGTGCCGCCCCACCGCGGGCGTCAGCGTCGAGCTTGGTCAGGATAATCGAATCGATGCCGATCTTTTCCGAAAAACTGAGGGCGGAATTAACCGCATCCTGCCCGGTCAGGGCATCGGCAACGAAGATGACCTCGACAGGCTGCAGCGTCCCCTTGACTAAGCGCAATTCCTCCATCAGTTCATCATCGATATGCAAACGGCCGGCCGTATCAGCAATAACATAATCATAACCGAAATCAGCAGCATTTTTTTTCAATTCAGCAGTTAGCAGCCCCATGTCCCGGCACGAGCTGGTAAAATATGGAACCCCGATTTCACGGGCAATGATCGCCAACTGCTCCCCGGCTGCCAATCGTTTCAAATCCAGCGAACAAAGCAAGGGGCTTTTATCCAGTTTCTTCAGATGCAAGGCCAGCTTCCCAGCCGTGGTCGTTTTACCCGATCCCTGCAGTCCAGCCAGCATGATATAAGCCGGTTTGACCGCCGTTTTATTCAATTCCCTGGATTCCGAACCCAGTATCGCCTCCAATTCCTGCTGCACAATACGGATCACCTGCTGGCTGGGATTCAGGCTTTCATGGACCTCGCGGCCCGTGGCTTTTTCCCGGATATTTTCAATGAATTTCTTGACCACCCTGAAATTGACATCAGCTTCCAGCAGCGACAGCTTGATTTCCTTCAAAGCCTGGCGCATATTTTCTTCGCTGATCTGCACTTCCCCCTTGAGATAACGCAGCACCTTGCTGAAACGGTGGGTTAAATTTTCCAGCATGCGCTTCTTACTCGCTCACCATGGCGGACAACGGCTTTTCTGCCAGCCGGTAGACCGGGTAAGGTCCGGGCCGGTTGCTCCATTGCTGGACAATGACGCGATTGAAAAATCCCCAGGCGGCAAGGCTGTCCGAGGATTCTGGCTCGAGCAGCACCGGAATCAGGCGGGCCAACGGTTGTTCCAGGCTGATATAGAATGATCCGGCCGGGATGTCGACGACCTCCTTTTCATATTGCCCCTTGATGGTATTGAGCACATGGCCCTGGAAAATATTCTTGCCCAGTTCCACTGCGCTGATCTTGAAAACCTCCGCCTCGGCCTTGAAACTTTCCAGGATACGTTCGACACGAATGCCGTGCCTTTTCAGGTTCAACAGCGCATCGGGCTGCGACGCCGTGAGAATATATCCAACCGGCAACTTGACGCTGCGGAGGGAAAGGGCCAGGGCAAAATACGGAATCCTGTAGTTCTTCGGCTTGTCGGTCTTCTTCATGATGAAATCGCCGACCCAGGGCGGATACTTGCTGCGATCCTCGGGTTTGATGATTTCCTTGACAAATTCATAACTTTTTATCGTCAGCTCAAAAAGTTTTTCGGTCCGGAATTCCAGGACGAATTCAGCCTTGGCGAAATTACGGCTGGTTTTCAGGTCAACCTGGCGGACCAACGCGCTCATGGTTTTATTGTTTTTTGCAGTGAAACCGAGGATCGATAAAATGAAAGCCCGTGCCGACAGCACGCGGGTTTTGAAGTCGGCGTAGGCGTAATTCTCACTCAGAATAGAGAAACGATTGCGTAAACCCACATAATTAGACCCAAAGCGGGCATCCAGAGAATCGTTTTCCCAGCCTTTTTCGGGAAATTCACGGTCAACGAAATTACCGTAGGGCACACTGTCGTAGCCATAGGCAATGTTCAGCGTCCGGGCCACAGAGGGAAACAGCTTCTGCCACATGTAATCGCCAAGACCCTTGTCGCTGTTGGGATTGAGCAGGGTTGAGTAGGTTACCGGTTCCTGGTGATAGGAGCCGTTGGTAGTGTGCATGTCCACGACCAACAGCGGGTCCCAGGAATTGAATACGTCTACCAGGGCTTGCACTTCAGGCGATTCCAGTTTCAGGTAGTCGCGATTCAGATCCAGGTTCTGGCCGTTGTAACGTACTCCGGCCAATTCGGGACCCAGGTCGCGGCGGTTGTGCCCCAGCTTCTCGTTGCCGTCGGCGTTGAAAATCGGGATGAACAGCAGTACCTGGGTGTCCAGAATGCCGGGAAGCTTCCCCAGGGCGATATCACGGATGAGCATCAACGATGCTTCCTTGCCTTCGACCTCGCCGGCATGGATATTAGCCATGATCAAAACCGCCGGTTTGCCGACCATCCGCAAATCAACGGGACGGCTGACCTTTTCCCTGCTGAGCACCACCAGCGGGACCAGGCGCCCTTCGCTGGAAGTGGTCAGGGGCAGGATCTTGACCAGGTCCGATTCTTTCTGCACCAGGTATAGAAAGTTCATCACATCGTCGTACAACGATGTCCTCGTATAGTTCGAACTTTCGGCCACAGTAATGATATCCCCGGCCGGCAGGAGACAGGAAAACAGAAAGACAGAGAGTAACAAAACTATGCGTTTCATGGGGCCTCCGGGAGACATTATAACCGAAAAGAGTGGCAAAGGACAAATGGGATTCAAAGGAAACAATGGTAAGGGCGACCCGGCAACACAAACTATCCGCCGACCTTGGCGGATATGGTTTGTTTGCCATCGAAGGTGGCGGTTTCCCCTACAAAACATTCTATTCGCATCGCTGTACCTTTTTCCTTGATTTTTTTTTCACAGAGTTATAATTGATACTCATCACAAGGGAGGTGAAGAATGGATCTTTCCTTCAATCTGGATCAATTCCTGACATTGCTGCAAGGTTACAACCTGGCCATCTGGCCCTTGCAGGTAATCGCCTATGTTTTGGGGATAGCGGCGCTGCTGCTGGCCGCCCTGAAAACGAAATACTCGGGATCCCTTATCATGGCCATATTGGCGTTCTTCTGGCTGTGGACCGGGGCAGTGTTTAACCTTGTCTATTTCCGCCCCTTCTACCCCCTGGCCATCGTATTTGTCTTTCTTTTCGTCATCCAGGGGATTATTTTCGCGGCCGCCGCAGCCGGAAAGCCGCAACTTTCTTTCAGCTTCCAGCATAACGCCCGGACATTCACAGCCAAGCTCATGGCGTTGTACGCCCTGGTTGGTTATCCCCTGTTGGAAATGTTTTTGGGCCGCGGTTATCCCCGGACACTCCCCTTCGGGCTGGTCCCCTGCCCGACCACGATATTCACTTTGGCCATTCTCCTGCTGGCGGACAAAAAACTCCCCTGGTATGTTTTTGCCATCCCGGTTTTATATTCCTTCGGCGGCATCGTACCCATTGCCAGCGGAATTTATGAAGACATCGGCCTGGTTACCGGCGGTTTGCTGGCATTGTTTTTTCTATTGCGCAAGGGGAAAAAACAAGATCAACATCCGTAGGGGCAGCATAAATTATCCACCTATCCTGGTGGATCTAATTTATCTGTCCCGTAGGGGCAGCATAAATTATCCACCTATCCT
>JAFGSF010000065.1 GCA_016934745.1 Candidatus Aminicenantota bacterium
ATTACGGCTGTAAATCGTTGCCTTTTCGGCTGTCTTTAACTATAATCACACCTGATATATTTCAGCAAGGAGTGTTCGAATTGATCCTGGCTGCCAAGTTTCTATTGCTGATCGTTCTGCTGGTCCTGCTGCTGCGTTGGAAGGTAGATCTTTCCCTGGCGGTCATGGCGGTCAGCCTGCTTACGATCATCCTCTTTGCCATCAACCTGAAGGTGGCCATCCACAGCGCCTGGGCTGGAATCAGCGCCAGGGAAACCCTCGAGCTGTTCTTGATCATCGTGCTGGTGCAGTTCATCGGCGCCGTGCAAAAGAACCGACGCATGTATGATCGCTTGGTTGATGCTCTGAACGCCATGATCCGCGACAAGCGGCTGGTGGCCATGGTTTCGCCGGCGATCATCGGTTTTTTGCCCATGCCGGGTGGAGCCCTGCTGTCAGCGCCTTTGGTCGACGTCAGCACCGAAAAAATGAAATTAAAACCGGCATTCAACGCATTCCTCAATTTCTGGTTTCGCCACGACTGGGAGTTGATCTGGCCGCTCTATGCCGGTCTGCTGCTTTTTCAGACCATGTCGCACATCCCGATGCGGCGCATCATCCTCTTCCAGTTGCCTTTCTCCATCCTGCATGTCATTGCCGGCCTGGGCGTTTCTTTCTGGTATTTCCGCCGTTATGGCATTCAGCGTGAGGTCCACAGTCAGAAAAACGGTTTCCCTGCGACGGCGATTGATTTTATTTCCGGCACCTGGCCGATCCTGGCCGTGATTTTACTGTTTTTTATCAAGGTTCCGCCCCTGCTGCCGCTGCCCCTGCACTGGGCGCTGTTGCTGGTCACCGTGCTGCTGAGTCTAATGAAAAAAGTCGGCATCAGGGAGATCAGAGCCATCCTTTTCGCCAAAACCACCATCCGCAGCCTGTTGGTCATTGCCGCGGTCATCGTTTTTCAGCGCCTGATCGAGGTTTCGGCCGCCTTCGACGTGCTCAAAACCATGAACATTTCACTGGGCATGGCGGTTTTGTTTATTTTCATGGTCTCATTCTCCGTGGCTTTCCTGACCGGAGTCAACACGGCCTATATTGCCATTGCCTTTCCGGTGCTCCTGCCGTTGATCCAGAATTTGCCGAATTATTTCTACCTCTCCCTTTACATATATATTATTGGTTTTGCCGGCATCCTGGTTTCACCTCTGCATCTCTGCCTGGTGCTGACCAACGAATATTTCGGAGCCTCGCTCCTCGATGTCTACCGCTACATGGCCGTACCGATCCTGCTGATGATTGCCATTGCTACCGGGTTGGTTTTGATCCTTTAATGAAATCGGTGCAAGGTTTACGGTTTAAGGTGAAGAAAAATGAGAATAGTTGATTATATTTCGATCCGGGTTGGTAGTGACAGGTCGCGACCTGTCCCTACAGATGATGGTTATGTAATAATTTCGTTATCCTTCAGTACCTTAAAAAATCTCTGCACTCCCAAACCGTCAACCAGTCTTTTTCCGGCAGCGCCCATATGCTCGCGGTGTTCCCGAGTCAGCGGCGCAATGGCGTCGTGAAGCGCCTGGACGGAAAAATCGGCCAGGGAAGGAATTTTGACGCCAAGTCCCAGGTTGACGCATTGCTCGGCCAGGGCTTCCTGACTATTTCCCAGGGGGATATAAAGCGCCGGAGTACCGACGCAGGCCGCTTCCAGGGCTTCCTCAGCGGCAGGAACCAGGGCCAGGTCGGCTTCGAAATAGGAACGGGCCGGGCTTTCGCTCCTGCCGCGGAAGTGGATGCCCGGATAAATTTTCATCAGGTTGCGCCGGTCGGCTTTTTTGAGGTTCAAGCTTGGCGTGATTTTCATTTTAAAATGCAGCCGGTGCAGTATGTCCGCGATGTGGCGCAGGTCGCGGTAAGGGAACAAGTCGCCCAGGTTGATGAAAATATTTTTGATGTTCTGGTGATATTTTCTTTTGATCCGGTTGAAGTGGCGAAATTTGTGGTGCAGCAGCGTAAATTCTGCTCCGGAGACTTGGATATCAACTGCGTGACCGTTGCCGGCGGCAGGGATAATCTGGACCGTTTTTATCCCGGTTTTCGCCGCTTTCTCCAACAGGGTGCTGTCGGCGCTTGAAAAATGGGGCAGGTCGAAGATGAGGGCCCTGACTCCGTTCAAATCAATGACTCCCGGATCTTTTATGAACCGGGCCGGGATATTTCTTTCAGCAAGAAATTTCGCGGTTTTCTTGTCTTCGCGGGCGCAGCACTGGACCCGGTTGGATTTTTTCAATAGTGAAACCAGGTGCGCGCAACGGCGCAGATGCCGGAGACCGGTCATTGGGGAAAAGTCCGCCCGGAATAGGATCATCAGCCCAGAACTTCTTTGATCTTCTCCATGGCGGTATCGATATCGGTTTTGCCGATGACCAGGGGCGGTGCGAAGCGGATGATCCAATCGTGGGTTTCTTTGCAAAGCAAACCCTTGGTCTTGAGGGCGGTTGTATATTGGCGAGCCTTGCCGGCCGATTCGTTCAGCACCACGCCGATCAGCAGCCCTTTGCCGCGCACCAGTTTTATTTTAGTCGATTTTTTCTGAAGTTCCCGTAGTTGGCCCATGAAGTAGTTACCCATTTCGGCAGCGCGCTCGGCCAGTTTCTCTTCCTGCAGCACGTCGATCGAGGCCATGGCCACGGCGCAGCCCAGGGGATTGCCGCCGAAAGTGGAACCATGGGTGCCGGGTTTGAATACGCCCAGCACGTCCTGATTGGCGGCGACGGCGCTGACCGGGAATACGCCTCCGCCCAGGGCCTTGCCCATGATGATGATGTCGGGATCGACATCTTCATGCTGGTAGGCGAACAGCTTGCCGGTGCGGCAGAAGCCGGTCTGGATCTCATCCACGGCCAGAAGGATGTTGTTTTTCTTGGCGATCTTTCCCAGGCCGGCCAGAAAACCCTCGTCGGGAACCACGACGCCGGCTTCGCCCTGGATGGGTTCGACCATAATGCCGACGGTGTTCTTCGTGACCGCTTTTTCGACGGCCTTCAGATCATTATAGGGAACGATCTTGAAACCCGGTGTATAGGGTCCGTAATAATCATGGCCTTCGGGGTCGGTGGAGAAAGAAACGATGGTGGTGGTGCGGCCGTGGAAGTTGTCGCTGAAAACGATGATCTCGGCTTTGTCAGTTTCGACTCTCTTAACCAGGTATCCCCACTTGCGCATGGTTTTGATGGCCGTCTCCACGGCCTCGGCGCCGGTGTTCATGGGCAGGATCATCTCTTTGCCGGTCAATGCGGAAAGTTTTTTGGCGAACAGCGGCCAGCGGTCGTTAAAAAAAGCGCGCGAAGTCAGGGTCAGGATATCCGCCTGATTCTTGAGGGCCTGGATGATGGCCGGATGTCGGTGACCCTGGTTGACGGCCGAGTAGGCTGACAGCATATCGATGTAGCGCTTGCCTTCCGGGTCTTCCACCCAGATACCCTCGGCCTTGGCGATGACCACTTCCAAGGGGTGGTAATTGTGCGCTCCGTACTTGTGCTCGATGTCCATCAACTGCTCAGAACTGTATTTTTCCATGAAAACACCTCGTTTTGATTTTAAGATCCATTTTAGCATTTTAAACTTTTTCGTCAAGGGGGCTTCGGGATGTATCAATGATCCAAACTGAGAAAGACCGTTATGAGATTTGGCGCTTGTGATTTGAAATTTATGGAAATTATTTTATTGCTTGCCGTAGATCGTATATCTTGAATCGATTACTATTGAACCCGCACCTGCTCGGCGAACCATTTCCAGATCGCCAGGTGGAAGGCGTATGTCGGCGGATTCGCCTTCAGGAAATCCAGAGGGTTGAAGTCCAGGGGAGAGCCGCTCTTGCGGCGCTGGAAAAGCCCCTTGCGATAAAGGGTGTGGCGTTCTGGATGAAATTGCACGCCCAGGACATTAGAGAAAAGAACATGTTCGACCGCTTCTGCGATCTTGCCGTCCAGCGATGTCGCGGTGATGCGTAAATTGACTCCCAACTTGCCGATAGCCTGATGGTGGGCGCTGGCCACAAACGGCGTGTCGCTGTCAGAAAAACCCATGTTACTTAAAATGACGCTTTCCTTGCCCAGGCGGATGCGATGAAAGGTCATTATCAAATCGGCCTCATTGGGGAAGAGTTTTTCCAGATAGACGCCCGAATGGACCTGGTCGGCCGCTGAAGCCAGAACCTCTTCCACCGTCTTTTGGCCGTAGACTTCGGATGGGATATCCTGGATCAGGGTACCGCCTGCTGCCACGTTAAGGCTTTGCATGCCGAGACAGATGGCCATAACCGGAAGCTGCCTCCGGCTGTCCAGAAATGGAGTCAAGGTCGGGTTTTGCTTGCCCCCCACCAAGTGAAAGAGAAATGAAATTTCATAAAATGAACGTATCGGCGTCGTGGGCTCGGAAAGCAAGGAGGTTTTATGCTTGTAGATCGCCGGCGGAATATCCATGCCGCCGGTGAAAATGATGCCGTCGGCCAGGGCAAAAATTTCCTTGAATTGGGCCGTCCAATTGTTTTCATGGAACAGGTCGGCGATGTCGACCCGGCCGGTGACTTTTCTGAACTGTACCCAGGATAGTCGGTTCTGCCGTACATATTCGAAAGCGTCTGCATAGTTTTGAGCTTCATTGGTATTGGCGAATTCATCTTCGTGGTAGATTCCAAGCAAAATAAATTTTTTCAGCGCCAGGATATCCTTTTCATACAGTTCGACGATGTTCTGAACCTGGAAAAGGGTGGGGTGGGTCAAAACAATGACCGGGACTCTCGGTGGGGAAGCAACGGCTGCCGCGGCCGTTGAAATGAAATTCAAGGCCAGGATTAAAGCGAGGGAAAATGATATTTTTTTCATGGATGCTTTCCCAGTAAAAAAGGGAGAGGCGGATGCCTCTCCCTTTGTTTATTCACTGAATTTTTTTAAAAGCAGGGATGCATTGGTGCCACCGAAGCCAAAGGAATTGGAAAGGGCGAATGGAATCTCCCGACTGATGCCTTGATTGGGAGTGTAATTCAGGTCGCATTCTTCATCCGGGATTTCATAATTGATGGTTGGAGGGATAAAAGAGTCGGTGATGGCCAGGGCGGTGAAAGCGGCTTCGGCACTGCCGGTGGCTCCCAGCATATGGCCGGTCATGGATTTGGTCGAGCTGATGGCTAATGTAGAGGTGTGTTCGCCGAAAAGACGTTTGATGGCGAGGGTTTCCAGTTTGTCATTGAGTTCGGTTGATGTGCCGTGGGCATTGATGTAAACGATGTCTTCAGGTTTCTGCTGGGCGTCAGCCACGGCCATCTTCATGGCCCGGTATGCGCCATCGGCCTCGGGGTCGGGGGCGGTCATATGAAAGGCATCGCTGGTCAGACCATAGCCGGCAACCTCGGCGTAGATACGGGCTCCCCGGTTCAGGGCATGCTCCAAGGATTCGAGGACAAGCAACGATGATCCCTCGGCGATGACAAACCCGTCGCGATCCTTGTCAAATGGCCGCGATGCCTTTTCGGGCTGGTCATTGCGTGTGGAAAGCGCCCTCATGGCCGTAAAGCCGGCTACGCCCAGCGGTGTGATAGGATATTCAGCTCCACCGGCGATCATGATGTCGGCATCGCCGCGTTGGATGATGCGCATGGAATCGCCGATAGCGTGGGTGCCAGTGGCACAGGCAGTACAGTTGGCCATGTTTGGGCCTTTAAAGCCGAAATTGATGGAGACATGGCCGGCGGCGAGATTGGCGATGCAGGCGGGCAGGAAGAAGGGGGAAATCCGGTCTGGTCCCTTCTGCATGAGAATTTCCTTGTGGATCTCAATGGTCTGAATGCCGCCGATACCGGAACCGATATAAACTCCGGATTTTTCCTTGTTGACTTTATTTAAAGCCAGCCCCGAATCCTTGATCGCTTCATCGGCCGCGATCAGGGCGAACTGGATGAATGGATCATATTTTCTCAGGTCCTTCCTGTCAAAATATTGGTTGGGGTCGTAATTCTTCACTTCTCCGGCGATGCGGCTTTTGTGAAGGCTGGCATCAAAGCGTGTGATCTTCCCGATGCCGTTGCGCCCATTTTTAATATTATCCCAGTTTTCATCCTTGTTTTTTCCCGTTGGCGTGAGCAGTCCGATTCCGGTGACGACCACCCGGCGCAATGGTATGGTTTTGCTGCTGAAAAGCGTCATGTTTTTAAAACAGGGGTTATTCGGCTTTTTTTAATACGTAATCGACTGCGGATCCAACGGTCATCAGCTTCTCGGCATCTTCCTCGGGAATCTTGAGCGAGAATTCATCTTCCAGAGCCATGATCAATTCAACCTGATCCAGAGAGTCGGCTCCCAGATCTTCAACGAACTTGGCATCTTCAGTAACCTGATCTTCACCGACATTCAGTTTCTCGGCTACCACTGCTTTCACTTTTCCTAAAATTTCTTCTTTTTTCATTTTATCCTCCTTGGATTTTAAATCAAAAGTCCGCCTGAAACGTTGATAACTGTTCCAGTTATATACTGAGCGGCAGGCGATATCAAAAAATGTACGGCTGCAGCTACATCTTCGGGAGTGCCTGCCCTTTTAAGTGCAATTTGGGAAATGTAGGCTTCCTTTACATGGTCGGGGAGTTTTTCCGTCATTTCAGTGAGAATGAACCCCGGAGCCACGGCATTAATGGTAATATTGCGGCCGCCCAGTTCACGGGCCATGGATTTGGTCAAGGCAATAACTCCAGCCTTGGAAGCAGCGTAATTTGCTTGTCCGGCCGTTCCTAGAATGCCGCTGACGGAAGCCATGTTGACGATGCGGCCGAAGCGTTTTTTCATCATTTCCTTGGCCGCATACTGCGAGCAAAGAAAAGTGCCCTTGAGGTTGATGCTTAATACCAGGTCCCAATCACTTTCATTCATGCGGATCGAGAGATTGTCGCGGGTGATGCCGGCATTGTTGATTAAAATGTCGACGGCACCAAAGGTACTCATGGTTTGTTTAACCAATGCGTCGACATCGCAGGCGCTGGACACGTCGGTTTTTACGGCCAGAACACAAGCCCCTGATTTTTCGATCTCGGCGGCGGTTCTAACGGCTTCCTCATGCATAATATCGGAGATGACGATGTTCATGCCTGCTTGGGCCAGTTTTTGGGCGATGGCTTTGCCGATTCCGCGAGCCGCTCCGGTGATGATCGCCGTTTGCCGAGGTTCAGACATGTTTTAACTCCGCTAATGAAATTTTTGATTTTTCGATTTCCTGGGAAATCTTTTGCAAAACTTTTTGCGAGATGAATTTATAGCTGAGGTACACGGCATTTTTAATGGCTTTGGCATTGGAGCTGCCATGACCGATGATCACGATGCCGTTGACCCCCAATAGCAGGGCTCCGCCATATTCAGCGTAGTCGAGTTTGTTTTTGATACGTTTGAGTGAACGCTTGAGGAAGAAAAAGCCGATCTTGGAAAAAATGTTGGACATGATTTCTCTTCTCAGCATGGATAACATGACGTCCGCCAGACCTTCAGAAACTTTCAGGGCAACATTGCCAGTAAAACCGTCGGTTACAATCAGATCGGCTTCACCCAGGTAAACATCGCGGCCTTCGATGTTACCGATGAAATTGATGTCCAGGTTTTTCAGCAGGTTGTGGGTGATTTTAGTGAGTTCGTTGCCTTTGACTTCCTCTTCGCCGATATTCATCAGCCCGATACGGGGATTTTTGATACTGTAGATGTTTTCCAGGTAAACCTTGCCCATCAATGCGAATTGAACCAGGTTGTGAGGCTTGGAGTTGGTGTTGGCGCCAACGTCGACCAGCAACGATGTGCCTTTCAGGGTAGGCAGCATGATGGCCAGGGCCGGGCGGTCGATATTCTTTATGGAACCCAGCACGGTTTTGGCCAAGGCCATGACGGCGCCGGTATTGCCGGCTGAAACCATGGCTTTGGCTTTGTTATTTTTTACCAGATCAATGGCTTTTTTGATGGATGTTTTTTCTCGTTTCCGCCAATAGGTGAGGAAATGTTCTTTCATGGAAATTTCTTCCAGGGCGTCAATGATTTCCAGACGATCCAGGCGAAAATTTTTATATTTTCTTAATTCCCGGTTGATTTCTTTTTCTTTGCCGACCAGCATGATTTTATAGCCGTCATCATGCTGGTTTTCCCGGATATAGTCTACAACGCCTTCAATGACGATGGCCGGTGCGTGATCGCCGCCCATGGCGTCTACGGCTATTTTTATGATTTCCATCAGATCAAATTTCAGCACCCTTCACGATTTGCTTCCCCTGGTAATAGCCGCAGTTTCCGCATATGCGGTGTGGCAACTTGGGTTCCGTGCATTTGGGACAAATGGACAACCCTTCCACCTTCAGGGCGTGGTGGGATCGCCTTTTATTTTTTCTGGCATGGGAATGTCTTCGTTTAGGCTGGGCCATTTTTCACCTCTTTACTTTTTCGAATAAAAACTTTATTTCGTTTTTTGCTTCTTCACAGGGGCAGGTGCTGTGGTTCAAATTGACTCCACAACCGGGGCAGATCCCTTTGCAGCCGGGGTCGCATATCGGCTTGAAGGGAATAAAAAGATTGACCTGCTCGATCAGGATTTTTTCCAGATCGATTTGATCGTTTTCAAAAAAAATGTACTCCAGCTCTTCTTCTTCCAGGGACGTGCTGCGCGGATCGATCATTTCTTTGGGGAAAAGAACAATATCAAAGCGCGAATTGATTTTGAGTTCAAACTGCTCCAGGCAGCGGACGCAGGCCAGAGAAATGATGGTTTTTATTTTCCCCTGGGCCTGGACGCGTTGGTTTTCCCTCTTGAAAAATACCTGATAATTCAATCCCTCGAGAAAGAAACTCTCATCCTCCAGCAAAAGGGTACTGTCTATGTCGATGGTGTCGTTCAGCGCATAGCCTTGCTCAGAAATCCTGTTGACATTGATGATCATTGGTTTCTCTTTTTCCAATTGAGATAAACAAGCTCATTTTTATAACATATTTCGGCCATGCTGTCAAATGAACGACATGCTGGCGTCACCCCATTTTTTCATAAACCATACTCCAAGGCATAAGTAAGCGCAGTTGGTTTGGCAAGGAACGGGAGCATGGGCGGGATGGTTTTGAGCAAAGCTTTTCTGGCTCTGCGTTTCCAGCGGAACAGGAACATTCTTTTCACCCCGACAAGCAGGTTCTTTACGCCCTGCAGTAGCCGGTAATAAACGAACTTCGGTTGATGCTTCTTCTTGTTCTTCTCCATGCGCGCCGCTTTCTGCACTTCGGTTTTCAAAATGGGGTTTTCATTTATCCTGATCAACGCCAGCCAACTGAGCAGACTCAGTCCCAGCAACGTTTTGATACTGCCATACCTGCGCACGGTTGCCTTCTCGATCCCGAACCCCTGCTTCTCGAACCGGTAACATTCCTCAATGCCCCAGCGCTTGAAGTAACCCCGTATGCGCCGCTTCATCTCTATTGTCGATTTCACCCAGCCCGAGGTCACCCACATGACGATATCTTTGTTGCGTCGGTCTTTGTAAGAGATCAATGTTACCTGATACTCCCGGCCTCGCAACCACAGCGTGCATTTTTTGGCCCCAAAGCGGGCATAATCACTGTACTTCACCCGCCGGTTCACCCCATCGGCCAACTCGCGGATATTGTGCTTTTTCCCATTCACCCAGATGTCCCGCGCCTCCTTCATCCGCACGATGAACGTCAACCCTTTCTGCAAAAAACACTCCAGCACCCGGCCGTTGTCATACTCGCGATCGGCCACCCACAAGCCTTTCCGACCCACTTTGACCGTCACTTGCTTGATCATCTCCAGGGCTTCATTGGTCTTGCTGAGGAACCCTTGTTCCTTCATACTGAACATATCCAACAGGATCGGGAATGTCTCTCCGCTCGATTGGTTGTAGCCACTCACCTGGTTCAAGTTGTAACCGGGCTTCGTATCCTTGGCGCTGCCGTCATAAACCCGGGACTGGTTTTCAAAACGCCGGCCGTACTGGTGCGTGATGTCACCATCGTCCAGGGCCACTACCGTTTCATCCGTTACCTTGCCGCTCGCTTCCTGCAAACTCAAGCGGTTGGCTGCTTCCAGTATCCGCTCATGGCTCGACATCCGTTGCAGCCGCTTCAAGGTGTTCTTTACCGCAATAGGCTCTTTCAATATGGCCGCGATCCGTGTCAGATTGCTCTGCCCCGTGGCCAACATACCGGTCATCATCTCCAACAAAAACTTCTTTTCCGGCACGCTGAGACCTTTTCCCGCCTTTTGCACGATCCGGGTGATCTCTTTTTTCACTTTCTGCTGATTTTGTGCTATCATCAATCGGCGCCTCCTCTTGGTTTGATGCGGTTCTTCAGACAAACCCATCTTATCAGGTTGCGAGGCGCTTTTCTATATCTAAAAACCCCAAAATAAAGATTAGTAAACGTTCTCCAGACTTCTACTTGAAAATTATGGGGTGATACCAAAACGACATGGATTAAGAAAAATTAAAAGTCGTCTTGCTGCGGCCAGGCCGGGGCGGCGGCGGGACGACCGTACGTGAAAAGGGCCGCCTGGTCCAGGTTCAAATATTGCCGACAGAAACCGTTGATGTCATCGCGGGTCGCTGCGTTGATTTCGGTGATGATAGAAGCCACGTCCAGTTCTTTTTTAAAATACAACTCCTGGTTGGTGTTGAAACTCATCTTGGACACATTGTTCTCCAGGCTGAGGATAATCGATGATTTGATGTGGTCCTTGGCCCTTTCCAGTTCGTTTGGGCGGATGCCTTCTTTTTTCAGCAGTTCCACTTCGTCCTTGACGGCCTGCAGGTACGGGGCGATTTTTTCGGGGTCGATCACGGCGTAAATGATCTGCACTCCGCATTCCAGGTAGGAATCGATGAATGAACTGACCGTATAGGCCAGTCCTTTTTCTTCCCGGATACTTTGAAAAAGGCGCGAACTCATGCCGGAACCCAGAATGTCGTTCATGATCATGAAAGGATGGCGGAAGGGCGCCAGTAAAGAAATGCTGTCCAGGGCCGTGATTATATAGCATTGGCTCAGGGAAACATTTTTTTTAAAAAAATGGCGTGGTTGGAAGTTGGCTCTGGCAAATTCGAAATCCAGCGCCGGCCGGGCCGGAAAGCGGCTGAAAAAATCGGCTGCCAATTCTACCAATTCCCGGTGTTCGATATTCCCTGCTGCGGACAGCAATAGGTTCCCCGGCACATATTTTTCCCTGTAAAAACCGAGAACCTGGTTGCGCTCAAGCCTGGCCAGTTGCTTTTTCTTGCCACCGATGGGGTAGCCCAAGGGGTTGTCATTAAAGATTTTTTCATAAAGGGTCTCAAAGGCGTTGCTGTCGGGATTGTCTTCGCTTTCCCTGATTTCCTGGATGATGACATTTTTTTCCTTCAGGAATTCATCCTCGGGGAAAGTGGAATTAACGATGATATCGGAAAGGAGCTGGAAAGATACCGACAATTTTTCATCAATGGATTTAATATAGTACTGGGTAATCTCCTTGCCGGTGAAAGCATTCAGCCGTCCGCCCAGCCGATCGGCCATATCGGCGATTTGTTTCATGTCATAATGCGCACTGCCCTTGAACAGCATGTGTTCGATCAGATGATGGATGCCGTTGGTGGCCATGGTTTCGGCGCGGCTGCCGCTTTTCAGGGTATAACTGAGGGCGAAAGAAGGAAATTCAGGAAATTTTTCCGAGATGACGGTCAGGCCGCAGGGCAATACTGTTTTTTGGACCATGGATGCTGTACTCCTTGCCCAGCAGAGCTGGATCAGAGCCTTAGATGACAAATTCAAAATTTGTTCTAAAAAGCTAACAAATTTTAGAATTTGTTATAAGGCTCTAAAAGATTCGCCTGATTATAGCAGTAAAAGCCCCTTTGACCAAACGGGGATAAAAAGGCCACCTTGACTGCTATTTTTAAACACGCTACACTATCCTTTCAAAAATAGGAGCACTGATGATTTCATTGCTGCCGGAAACACGGGAATTCCGTTCCGTTGCCGAGGTCCTGTTCATCAGGGGCTGGTCTGAAGCCAATGCTGGCAACATGTCGCTGCGACTGGCCGCGATCCCGGAAAACATCGCCCGGCGGGTTTCCGATCCGGCGAAATTCCAGGTAACGAATCTGGATATGACCGACCTGATCGGTGATTACTTCCTGGTCACCGCCAGCGGCAGTCGCATGCGCGATATTGCCCGTGAGCCAGAAAAAGGGTTGTGTCTGGTCAAAATCATTGACAAGCGGCGCTTCTGGCTTCTGGATGGCGGCACAACACTGAGCAGTGAATGGCCGACCCACGCCGGCTTGCATTCTCTATTCAAAGAAAACCGACACGGCGAGCGGGCCGTGCTCCATTGCCACCCGCTCAACCTGATCACCTTGAGCCACGTCTTTGCCGATGAAGAAGAAATGAATGAACGCATATTCCGGATGCAGCACGAGACGCGTTTAATGGTTCCCGAAATGCTTGGCTTGATTCCCTATACCCTAACCGGCTCCAAGGCGCTGGCTAAAGCCACCAAGGAAAAATTGAAAAAATTCCGCCTGGCCTTGTGGGACAAGCACGGGGTCATCGCTTGCGGTAAATCCCTGAACGAGGCGCTTGACCGCATCGAGGTCGTTGAGAAGGCCGCGGCCATTTATTTGCTGTTGAGAAGCATGGGCATTGAAACGGAAGGTTTGAGCGATGAACAGATTGCTGCCACCCGGCGTGCTTTCGAAAAACAATGAAAAAGATGTTCTTTGTCGCCATATTCCTTCTTTGGACGACGTCAGGAATTGCTTTTGAACTGCACTACAGGATGGAATATCAAATTTCCGGCAGTGCCACTTCGCGACTGCTGTTTTTTTTCCCCCTGCGTGTATATTATGATACCGCGGCAATCATTCATTTCAAAGCCAGCCTTCAAGCTGACGGCAAAACCATTTTTATTTTTGAAAACATTCCCTGCAGCGCTTACTTGATGCGCACACTGGGATTTGCGGGCAAAACGCTGGCTTTGCTTACTGCAGATACACATGAAACCCGGGACATGTTTTTCAGTGAAAGCATTCTTTCGCCATGGCGAAAAAAGGCTCCCGAGTTTGCCGAACACGTGAAGAATGTTAAGCATTTTCGCCATCTTCTGCTTAAGCATGACCAGGACGGTATCAGTTTCACCCGGGATGGCCAGGGCAGATACGGGAACTTTTCAATCAACTTGGAAACCAGATATGTCCACCATCCTTCCCGGACCGGTATCTATTTCAACGTTTTTCTGATGATGGAGGATATACTGGGCATAATCAATCAACGATTCATTCCCGGCCAGGGAATTCAGGCAGCAAAAGAATTTCCCTCCAGCTGGAACGGGGACTGGATTGATTTTTCATCTGCTTTGAACCAACTGGGGGGGCGGATGGAAAAAATCGTCAGGTCGCTGGTTACCGTCGAGCAGCAATTTCCTTTTCAGATGAAATTTCGCGTGAACGAAAACGGTCCGGAAGCAGTGGAAATTTGCGGGGAGGCTTTTCCCGATGTGCCGATTTGGAAAAGTTTCATGGTCCGGGAAGTCTTTCGGCGGGTGCGCGTGCGACTGGCGGATGGGGCATTGGTGCTGGATGAACTATGGGTTGGCATTCGTAATAACAAGGGGCAGGGCGGTTTCGGGCGCATGCAGCTTGCGCTAATCAATTAAACGGAGGAGAACTGATGAAGAATTATGCTTTTTTGTTTCCGGGCCAGGGTTCGCAAACCGTAGGCATGGGCCGGGATTTGTTCAATCACAGTGAATTTGCCAAGAAAACTTTCACCCAGGCCGATGAAATCCTGGGTTACAATTTTTCACAGATTTGCTTTGAAGGCCCGGAAGAGTCATTGAAATTGACCGCAAATACCCAGCCCGCCTTGTTGACCGTTTCATATATTTTATATGTGTTATGGCAAAAAGAGCCGCTTTTGGCCGCCGGCCACAGCCTGGGGGAATATTCGGCACTCCTCTGTGCCGGGGCCTTTAGTTATGAGGATGCCCTGACATTGGTTCATAAGCGGGGGTTATACATGCAGGAAGCGGTTCCGGTGGGCCAGGGGGCGATGGCCGCCTTGATCGGTGCCGATATTGAAGTGGTCCGTCAGGTGGTGGCCGCTGTAAACCATGAAATGGCTAATCTGCCCACCGATGCGGCGGGAGTCCGGCGGGTGGTCAACTTGGCCAATTGGAACAGCGCCACCCAGATCGTGATTTCCGGGGAAAAAAGTGCGGTGGAAGAAGCAGTGCGCCGGGTGGATGTGAAATCTGTTTTTTTGCCGGTTTCCGCCCCCTTTCATTCGGAACTGATGTTGCCCGCGGAGAACCAACTGGCTCTGGACCTGGACCAGGTGAAATTTTTTGATCTGAAATTTCCGATCATTAATAATTGGCAGGCGTTCCGGGTAACCCGGGCCGATGAAGTTCGTGATGGATTGAAGAAGCAGGTTTCGCGGCCGGTTCTATGGCAGGCCATCATGGAATCCATGCTGAAAGAATCTGCGATTGACCATTTTATCGAGATCGGCACGGGCAAAGTGTTGGCCGGCTTAATGAGACGAGCCGCCAGGGAAAGTCAGCGGCAGGTTCAAATCGTGAACATTGAAAACATGGACGATTTGAAAAAAAATGCCTAAAAGCCTGATAAGGGGCTTGGGGAAATGATAAAGGGCATAAAACCGCTTAAAAAGCGGCCTTGAGATGCAAAAGTAAAAAAATCATATAATATAGGCGTTCTACAATAAAAAAAGCCCGCTAATCAAGTCAGTTTTGGATGTTCGGGGTGTCAGCATTTCCATATCCCCGATAAATCTATAAAAAAAACAAAAAAAACTTGACATTTTATTTTCAACGTGTTAAAAATTTATCAGTATGAAAATTACATACCATTGGAGAGCGACATGGCTTTAATCAGTTTTTCCAAATCCAAATCCATAGTTGGACTTGACATAGGATCATTTGCCTTGAAACTGGTTGAATTGAAAGCAAAGAAAAAGGGATCTGAAACTCGCCATGAACTTGTTTCGGTCGGCTATGAACCGGTTCCCTATCAGTCCATTGTCGAAGGAAGCATCATGGATTCGATGGTTGTAGCCGAAGCCATCCAACATGTTTTTTACGATAGCAAGGCCAAAAACAGCCGTATTGCCTTCAATGTGTCGGGGAGTTCAGTTATTGTCAAGCGCATCGAAGTTCAGCGGCTGAATCCCGACGAAATGCACGAACATATCCTCTGGGAAGCCAGGCCGCATATTCCATTCACTCCGGATGAAGTTAATATCGACTATGAAATCATCGAATCCGGTGATGTACCCCCCGACCGGGTGGCGGTCATTTTAGCTGCCGTCAGAAAAGAAAAATTAAATGATTACTTGAATGTGATCACCAGCGCCGGCAAAAACGCCGATATCGTTGATCTGGATTCATTTGCAGCCCTGAATTGCGTTTTATTGAATTACGAACTGTACCGGGACAGGGTGCTGGCCATCATCAATATCGGTTCATCGATTACCAATGTGATCATTTCCAAGTCCGGTCATCCGGCCTTTGTCAGGGATATCGCCTTCGGCGGCAACCAGTTTACCGACTTACTGCAAAAAGAACTGAATCTCAAATACGAAAAAGCCGAATCGGTCAAAAAAGGCCGTGCCGTGGAAGGCATTTCCAGCGCCGCCGTGAAGCCGATCATCAACATCGTATTGAATGATCTGCGCAATGAAGTCAAAAAAACATTCGAGTTTTATCGTTCCAATACTACGGAAGGCCGGATAGACAACATCATGCTGAGTGGTGGCAGCGCCAACTTGGAAGCGATAACCGATTTTTTCTCCCAGGAATTTGATATCCCTGTCGAAGTAGTGAACCCTTTCAATAATATTGATATTAATTATAAGAAATTTGATCTCAATTTTATCAAGGACATGGCCCCGGTATATACCGTCGCCGTAGGCCTGGCCCTGAGGGCCCTGGGGGATTCTAAATGATCAAAATCAATTTATTAAAGCCTGAAAAGAAAGAGGTGGCCGCAGGCGGGACCACGGTCAGTATTATTGATGAATCCAGGGAAAATAAAATGAGTGTTCCCGCCCTGATTGCCGCCATCGCCATCACGGTCGGTTCCATCGGCCTGCTCTATTTCATGCAGAGCAACAGTTTGAATTCTGAGAAGAAACTGCTGGAAGAGCGCATACTCAGAAAAGCCGAGCTCGAAAAAGTCCTGAAAAAACTGGCTGAACTCGAAGCATCCAAATTGGAGCTGGACAGGAAGATTAAAATCATCAATGATCTGAAGTTCAAACAGAAAGACGCGGTTTTCATGATGGACAAGCTTTCCCGTTCCCTGCCTGACTGGGTTTGGCTGACCGACCTCAATTTCAAGAATGGAAACCTGCTTTTGAGCGGCAAGGCGCTGTCCAACAATCTGATCGCCGATTTGATCAACAATTTGCAGACTTCGAATTCTTTCATCAATGTCAAACTCAAATCATCTTCCCGGAACAAAGCGTCTGGAATCGATATTTTCATATTCAGAATTGAATGCGTTTTTCTACGCCAAACTGACCTTAATAAGGTGGTTTAAAATGGATATTCAAAATTTGCCTTGGTACGGACAATTGCTGGTTTTTTTAGTGGTGGGCGTTTTTTTGTTCGGCATTTTTTATTTTGTCGTTTATTCACCCACCCAGGATGAAATCAGTTCGATTGTCCAGCAGAGTGAAAAACTGCAGGAAGAAATACGCATCGCCGAGAGGAATGAAAGCAAGTTGAAAAAACTTGAAGAAGAAAAAGCAAGCAATGCGGCGATATTGGAAGATTTGAAGGGAATTCTTCCGGAGAAACAGGAAGTGAGCCAGATCCTGCGCAAGATCCAGGCCATTGCATCCAATGCCCGCTTGAAGACATCAACATTCATTTTCAATAATGAAAGCCGGCGCGACATTTATATTGAATGGCCGATCGGTATCACCTTGGAAGGCAACTATCACAACCTGGGTTTGTTTTTTGACCAGGTTTCGCGCTTGAAAAAAATATTTACCATTGACGGATTACGCATTGCTCCGCTGAATACATTGAGTTATGACTACACGATCCGGGCCAGTTTTACAGCCACAACTTATATATATAGCGAGAAACAAGCCGGCAAGAGACCTGCCGGCAGGAGACCTGCGGCTAGACGACCCGTTGCTGCGCCCGATGCCGGGTTGAAAGGAGACATTTAAATGAAATCTTTGTTCGCAGTCATTTTTTTAATTTCTTTTTTTCTGGCTGGTCAGGAAGTTCCACCAGATAAAATGAGTGACGAAATGGCGGAAAATGCAGAGACGATAGAAGTTCCGCTCATGCCCGGTGAGTTCAGCTACAATCCCGAGGGCCGGCGGGATCCTTTTTGGAACCTGTTGCAGGGAAAAAGCGTCAAGGAGAATCGTGAAGCCATCGAAGGTATCGCCGGGTTGATGATCGACGAACTGGAGTTGGAAGGAATCGTTTCTGCCAACGGTGTGTTCAAAGCGCTCTTGAAAGGTCCTGATACAAGGCCTTATATGGTTGGAATCGGAGACAAGGTTTATGACGGCGAAGTCGTGGCCATGAGTAGGAATTCCGTAAGTTTTAAAAAAAGCCTGACCGTAGCCCTGGGTGGTCAAAAGGATAGAATTATTTTGAAGACCCTAAATCCTGAAGAGGAGGATATGAAAGAAAATGAAAAAAGCGACAGCACCATGTAGGATTTTGTCCATAACCTTAATTTTACTTTTTAGCTTTTTGCTCCAAGCCCGGGTGACCATCAGCAAGATCGAATATTTCCCCGGAGAAGATTTTGTGCAACTCCATATGCAAACCGACAAAATACTGCCGATTCCAGATATTTTTTATCCGCAAAAAGACAATTTGAACCGGCTGGTAATGCGCATTAAAGATGTCGATTTCAAGGTGGACAATCATTTCCTTACATTCGATTCCCCGGTAATCCAGGAATTGAATATCAAGCAGGCAGGCGATTTTTCCGATGTAGAAATCAAACTGAAAGGCGAGGTCAATTACCGGGTTTTTACCAACCAAACTGGTCTTTATATTGAATTCCCCGTCATCAAGGAATTGGCCTCGCGTCCAGAAAAAGCTATCGTGGCACCCGATGCGGCCAGTGTGAAAGCTGCCGTCAATACGCCGGTGCAACAGACCCCGGCACGAACCGCTGCGACCGGTTCCAGGCCGATCAATATCCGCGAGGTGAAATTGGCCGGACGTGAACCGGACCGGGTACGGTTCGATTTTGTCCTGACCGGAAAAACCAAGTACCGTGTCATCCCCATCGAGCAGCATCCGGTCCGCCTGGCCATTGATTTGCAAAATGCGCAATCCAAGCGGATCAGCAAGACCGTCAATATTAAAAATGTCAAGGGCATTCGCGGCGCCAACAATTCCCCCGCTGTTTACCGTATTGTTTTTGACCTGGATTACCTGAAGCATTTTTCAGTTCAGGCCAATGACAACCTGCTGCAGGTGGAATTCTTCGACGAACCGGCTGCTGACGCCGTGGTGCCGGCCATGGCCCAGAACCAGAAACCCGAAACGAAACCCCAGGCCGTTGCTGCCGCGCCGATAAAAACCGCCACCGCGGACGTGGACACACCCAGACCGCAAACGACCGTGGCCCAGGCCCAGGCGGCGGCGGCCGAAAAACCGGCATCGCCAGCGCGGGAATTTTTCGGCACGGAGAAGTCCCAGGCCGATAATGAGCCCATGAAAAAGGAAGATGAACTCGGCATCCAGGAGGTCGCTGAGACTGTTCCTGAAGACAATTCCTATGTGAAAAAAACCGTCGATTTAGGCCGATCGCAGTTTTCGGGCGATCCGTACGATTTTTCCTTTAAAAACGCCGATATCAGCAATTTGTTGAAATTTATTGCCAAAATATCCGGCTTGAACATGGTGATTGATCCCGATGTCACAGGCCGTTTTACTTGTGAACTGATCCAGGTTCCCTGGGACCAGGCCCTGGAACTGATTTTAAAAGTCAATGGCCTGGACATGATCCAGGAAGGCAATATCCTGCGCATCGGCAAAGTGGATAAACTGGCCGCGGAAGCCAAGCAACGCCAGGCCTTGAAAGAAGCACGCCTGGAAGAAGGCAACCTGGAGGTTTCCACGCGTACGCTGAGTTATGCCCGGGCCACGGACCTGATGCCGATCCTTAAAAAACAAATGAGCCCGCGCGGTGAATTGATTGTGGACGAACGCACCAACACGCTGATCATTTCCGAAGTTCCTGAAAAGATCAAGATCGTCGATTCCCTGATCGATACCCTCGATGCCGCCAATCCCCAGGTGCAAATCGAAGCGCGCATCGTGGAAGCCACCACCAGCGCCCTCGACGCTTTCGGCATCCAGTGGGGCTATAACGCCATCGCTGATGCCGCCCACGGCAACCAGACTAACCTGGTTTTCCCGAATTCCATCAGCAGCAGCGGCACGGTGGAGCCCACCCTCAACCCGATGGGTTATGCCATCAACATTCCCGCAGCAAGCAGTGTCGTGTCGCCGAGAATTTCGCTGGGCAACATCGCCGGCACGTTCAATATCGATGTGGCCCTGAGCGCCCTGACCCGCAAGGGCAAGGGCCGGCTCATTTCCTCGCCCCGGGCCACCACGCAGAACAACATGCCGGCCGAAATCACCCAGGGCCAGAAAATCCCCATCCAAACCAACCAGAACAACACCATCACCACCCAGTACATCAACGCCGCCCTGGAAATGAAAGTCACGCCGCAGATCACGGCCAGGGGCTCGGTGATCATGCAGATCGACATCAAGAACGATGTTCCCAACTATGACCGCCAGGTCCAGGAAATCCCGACCATCGTCACCGAAACGGTCAAGACCACGGTCATGGTCAACGACGGCGGCACCATCGTTATCGGCGGCCTCTATAAAACCAGCCTGTCCACCAGCAGCGACGGCGTGCCATTGCTGAGCAAGATCCCGTTACTGGGTTCGCTGTTCCGTAATTCCAAAAAGACCGGCGATCAGCAGGAATTGATTATTTTCATTACGCCGCGCATCATAAAATAAAAGGAGGCAAGCATGAAATTCAAAGTTTTGGTTTTGATCATAGCAGCGCTGGCCATGGCATCATGCAACGCTCTGGAAAACGAAAGCACCTCGGGAAGCATGCTGCAGATCATCTCCCTGACCGGCAACGACCTGGAGGGCAACGAAGGATCGGCCACGGTTTTTTCCGATGTCATCACGAACAATTCCATCTTCAATGACAACTGCGTGGTTGAGATCAGAGCCCTTCCCCTTGATCCCTACACTCCTGATTTGAAGTTAACCCCGTACATGGATGTATTGGTTGACCAGATCGATGTGAAGTTTGAAAGGACCGATGGCCGCAACGTCGAAGGTGTCGATGTGCCTTACCGCTTCACCCAGCCCGTAAACCAGCGTGTATCGATCACTGGAACCATTATAAAAATCCCCTTTGTCTTGATCCGCCATGTGGCCAAGATGGAAGCACCCTTGCTGGCGCTGCGCGAAATCCCCAGTCAGGAATTTGTCCTGCAGCTGGTCGCTACTGTCACTATCCACGGCAAAGATTTAGGCGGTCACCGGGTGGCTCCGGTAAGCGGCTATATCAGCGTATGGTGCGCCAATTTTGCTGATCCCGATACAGAGGAGCCCGAGCCCGAACCCGAACCCTAAAGACAGGAGAAAAGAAATATGAAAAAAACACTTTTTATAATGGTTGTGATCGTCCTGGGACTGACCCTATCTTCCTGCAAGCGCAGCGATAATGACGATCCCGACTGGGATGGTCCGGCCGGACTCTATATATTGCTGGAAGGTTCGGCCAACCCAGCCGTGCTGTTCGTCAATGGCCTGCCCAATCCAAGTACGATCCGTGTCCGGGTCACCAATGCCGAAGGTACGCCACTAGCCAATCAAACGATCTTGTTGCGCCAACTCGATTATAATTACAACGTGGTCTCTTGGGGGGAATTCGAAGGCGGTGTGGCCAGCATTACAAGAACAACCAATGCCAATGGCGAGATCAGTGTAATATTCTTCAGCCCGCTGAGCATGTCAGCGGACGCGGACATAATGTATATCCACGCACTGCTGCAGGTCAATGGACACGCTTATCCCTATAGCGGGGTCCCGCAGGATTTTATTTCGATCGCCCTGATGCTATCCGGTTATTGAGTTGTCGTAGCGGAAAATTATTCCGTGAAACACTCGCTTGCAGCCTTCAAGTGTGCGGCGGAATTGTTTTGGTAATAGCTTGCCCTGAGGAAGGCAGTTGAGTTTTGTTGACCGATATGGTACAACGCATGAAATGGCTTGCATGGACAAGAGGTAAACTTGGCTAATTTTCAGAGTGAAAGAGAGCAGCTGATACTGCTGGAAAATCTGCTGAAACAGAAACAATTCGCTGATGGACTGGCTTATGCCGAAAAAGTATTGCAGCAGTTCCCGTCGTCATTCCATTTGAAATTTCTGAAAGTCAATTTTTTAAAGGAACTGGGGAAAATTGACCTGGCCCTGCAGGCCCTGCTGGAGATGTATGCCCGCTTCGGTGATAATATCCTGATTTTAAAAGAATTGGCTGACTTGAATTTCCAGCAAAAAAAATATCCTGAAAGCCTGCTTTTCTACAACAAGCTCCTTTTCCTTGATTCATTCAACATGCATGCCCAGGAAAGGGTGAAGCAAATCAATGATTTGCTTGAGGACGATGTGTCCGCCCAACTATCCGACACCAAGGTGGAAATGCGCCATGATGATACAAAACCTGTCGCCAAGCCAGAAAGCATGCCCGCGCCGGAAATCAGCTTTGCGGAAACTTCCGGACCTGAAGTCGTTGTGGCTGGAAAGCCGCATCTGGATCAAGAGCAGGAATTGAATTTTGAGACTGAAAGTGCGGCCGAGTTGTATTTCAAACAAGGGCTGTTCAACGAATCAATGGCTATTTATAAAAAATTGTTTGAAAAAACCGGAAAAACCGATTATTTTTTGAAAATCAAGGCTATTTTATTGCTCCAGAACAATGAAAAAAAAGGCCTGATCATCGAAAAACTGCTGCGCTTCCTGGAACTGATTCAACAAAGGGGAAGTCAATTTGTTTGAAACAATTTTTAGCGATATTCACCGAAAAAATCCTGAAACGTACCTGATTGGGGTTTGGGGCCGTGACGGTCTGGAATTGGAAAAAGCGACCTACCTGCCGCCCAGCGTGAATATCGACCTGTTGGGTGCTGAACTGGCCGATATTTTGGCCAAACTGGACCATGTGGAAGTGACCAGCGCCGATATCTGCATCGAATATAACCTCGGGCAATTCAAGATCTTTGTCTATTCATTGAATGCCGACTATTTCCTGTTGCTGGTATCCAGCCAGAACCAGATAACGGGAAAATTGAAGTTTTATCTCAATTTAAAGAAAAACGATATTCTGACCATTCTGTGAGCATATTTTTTCGCAATTTATCTGGAGTATTCATCAATGAATAATTTTATGAAATTCAAGGTCGTGCCGGATTTGCCCGAAGCCCTGAAGCCCCTGCTGGCCATTGCCGGGAATTTGTGGCTGACCTGGAATCCGGAAGCCATTAAACTTTTCATCACCCTGGACAATGATCTGTGGGAAAAGAATCAGCATAATCCCATTCGCATGCTGGGCGAAGTCAGCCAGGAAAAACTCGACGCATGGGCCGTCGACGAGGGATTTCTAAGCAAGGTGCAGCAAGTCCATGAACAATTGGAGCAGTACCTGCACATGCTGCACAGTGTCAATCATTCCCGGGAGGTCAGTATAGCCTATTTTTCCGCCGAGTATGGGTTGAGTGACACGCTGCCCATTTATTCCGGAGGCCTGGGTATTCTGTCGGGCGATCATGTCAAGTCCGCCAGCGATTTAAATCTTAATTTTTGCGGCGTCGGCCTGTTGTACCAGTTGGGCTTTTTCCAACAGTATCTGAACATGGACGGCTGGCAGCAGGATTTTTACCAGATTAATGATTTTCATAATATGCAGGTCCAGGAAGTCCGAAGTGCCGATGGCCAGGCACTGGAAGTTGAACTCGATTTCCCCGGCCGGAAAGTGGCGGTCAAGGTCTGGCAGATCCAGGTCGGCCGCGTGAGCATATACATGCTCGATTCCAACCTGGAAAAAAACAGCGAATTCGATCGACGCCTGACGGCACAACTCTATGGAGGGAATTCTGAAACGCGCTTGCAGCAGGAAATCATTCTCGGCATTGGCGGCGTAAAGATGCTGCAACAACTTGGCATTCCCTTGAAGGTTATCCATATGAACGAAGGCCATTCCGCGTTTACTCCCTTTGAACGGGCCAGGATTTTGATGAAGAGCCACGGACTCAATTTTCAAGAAGCGATTGAGCTGGTTCGTAAATCGAGTGTTTTTACCACCCACACCAATGTCCAGGCCGCCCATGATGTCTTCAACCCGGATATGATGAAAAATTATTTCGTCAACTACATCAAGGATTTCAATATTTCCTGGAATGATTTCATGGCTTTCGGCCGCGTGCATCCCGATAACAGCCAGGAGAGTTTTTCGATGACCGTAGCCGCTGTAAAAAACGCAGCATTCATCAACGGTGTTTCCAAACTTCATGCCCAGGTTTCAAGGGACATACTGAAAAATCTCTGGCCTGAAGCGCCGCTGGAACATGTTTCCATTCAGGCGATCACCAACGGCATCCATATCCCCTCGTGGATTTCATTTGAAATGAACGACCTTTTTGAAAGATACTTGGGCAATCAATGGCGGGAAAAGCAGGATTATCTTGACGCTTGGGAAAAAATTCAGAACATCCCCGATCCCGAGTTCTGGAACGTCCATGAAATTCGGCGTCGGCGCCTGATCGCTTTTGTGCGCCAACGGCTGCAAAAGCAGCTGATTGCCAAAGGAGCCTCCAACCTTCTGGTCAATGAATCGCAGGAGGCGTTAAACCCGGTGGCCCTGACCATTGGTTTTGCGCGCCGTTTCGCCACTTACAAGCGGGCGTACCTGATCTTCAAGGATAAGGAGCGGCTGTTGAAAATACTGAATAATACGGAACGTCCGGTACAGCTTGTTTTTGCCGGCAAAGCCCATCCGCAGGATCAAGCCGGCAAGGAATTGATAAAAAATATCATTACCTTCATGTCCCAGGAACATTTGCGGAAAAAAATCGCCTTTATTGAAGATTATGATATCAATATCGCCCGCTACCTGGTTTCCGGTGTCGATATCTGGTTGAACACGCCACTGCGTCCGTTTGAGGCATGCGGGACGTCGGGGATGAAGGCCGCCTGCAACGGTGTTTTGAATTTCAGCGTTTTGGACGGATGGTGGGATGAAGCCTACGACTTTAAAAACGGTTGGGCTATCGGTAGCCGTGAAGTGTACAGTGACAAGCAGTACCAGGATGAAGTCGAGAGCAAGGCCATTTATTCCATACTTGAAAAGGACATTATCCCCTTGTTTTATGAACGCGGTTCCGATGAACTGCCCCGTGAATGGATTCGCATGATGAAGCATTCTTTGCTGACCATCGCTTCCCGCTACAATACCAATCGCATGGTCAAAGAGTATTTTTATAAGTTCTATAAAAATGCGGCCGAGAATTATGCCAAGTTGAGCGCTGACGATTTTAGCGCTGATCGTGAATTACTCAAGTGGAAAAACTGGATGCGCAGTGAATTTCCCACCTTGCGCATTGAAAAGGTCCAGGCTGATACCGCCAGGACATATAAAAGCAGCGAAAATATCCCGTTGCAGGCCGAGGTGTTTTTAGGCAAAATCAGCCCGGGCGATATTCGCGTCGAAGCCTATTTCGGCAATATCGTCGGTGACGACATGCTGCACAATTCAGCCCTGGCTGTTCTTGGCGATGTCGCGAAAATATCTGATAATCGCTATCGTTTCAGCGGCGCCATCTCCTGCAAGAACACCGGAAATTTTGGTTTTAAGCTTCGAATCACTCCATTTCATCCCTTGATGATCGATCCTTACGAAATGGGATTGGTGCTGTGGAGCTGAAGAACTTTCGTGACGCGTAACACGTAACGCGTAACGAGAAAGAGAAAGAAACTTTCAGATATTTTGCTTTAGCACTATTCCTTTTCCATTTATAATGTATTAACGGAGTTAATTAATTGCAGCTACTTGTCACGCGTCACGCGTCACTTGTTACGTATTTCTATTTCTTTCCAGCAAGGATATATAGAACAGGTCGTTGTTCAGCGCGGATGGCAAAAGATAGTAGCCGTATTCGGTCTTTTTAATACGGAAACCGTACTTTTCAATCTTGGCGGCGATGTCCACGGCGTGCAAATCGCGAGTGCTGGCAACTTTGGCGACGACTTCTTCGCCCTCTTCATGGATAAACGAGCACACGGCATAAAGCCAGCGTGCCTGCGGGAAGCGTTCGACCAGGCTGGTAAGCATGAGACGTTGCTGGCGGGCATTTTTTTCAATTATTTCCCGGTTGAGCTTGCTTTTCAAATCGGGATTTTTCCGCATCGTGCCGCTCGCTGTACAGGGGGCGTCGATAATTACCAGGTCAGCCGTTTCGCGGCCGGGCGGATACCTGAAGATATCGGCAACAAAAGGGGATATGTTGTTCAGCTGCAGGCGGCGCAGATTTTGTTCGAGCAGGCGCAGCCGTTGCGGGCTGACATCACTGGCCCAGATATTCAAATCGGGACGCAGACAGGCCAGGGTCAGCGATTTTCCCCCCGGAGCCGCGGCCACGTCACAAACTGTTTTTTCGGCCACGGCGGCGGCCAGCAAGGCCACTGCCTGAGAGCCTGTATTTTGCACATAAAAAGCGCTTAATTGTTGAGCTTTTTCCAGAACCTGACCGGCGGCGGAAGTTTCAAAGCATTGCAGTTGCGGCAGTTCCCGGCAGGGAATCGCCGCAGCGGCCAGGGCCTGGCGAGCCTGGTCCAAGGTCATTTGACCGGGATTCACGCGCAGGTGAAAGGCGGGCTCCCGGTCAAGGTATGCCAGATCAGCTTCGCCGGCAGCGCCAATCATCTCCAGGCTGGCTATCAGGCCGGGGGCAATGGCGTATTTCAGGCTTGGGTTTTTACTATCGGCTAGGCGCCCCTTGATTTCCTGACGGCGGCGCAAAAGCTCGCGCAACACGGCATTGACGAACGGCTTTTCTTTTTTGGCGGCAGCGTCCACCGTTTCATTGACCACCGCGTATTCAGGGTAGGAATCGGAAAAAAGCAGCAGGAATACGGCGATTTTTAAAAGGGCGTAAGCGGCCGGGGCCGGCGGTTGCTTTTTATTTTTCAAGAAAAGGCCGATGACATGTTCCAGGGCAATATCCTTTCGAATAACCCCGTAAACCGTCCGGGTCAGGGGGCTTTTTTCGTCACCTTGATACGAATCCAGGAATCGGGTCAGTAGCAGGCGCAGGTTGGTCTGCCTGTCCTGGTAGTATTCCTGCAGAATCCTTGCCGCCGGATTGATGAAATTCATTGCAGTCGCTCCGGGAGACGGTTGCCCAAAGAATATTGCCTGGCGGTCATTGCTTTTTTAGCCTCCGGTTGAATGGAGGAAATTTCCAGAACCGAACTCTGGCCGCAGGCAACATGCAGACCCCGCTGGTCCAGCGACAGGACCGTCCCGGCCGCGACCTGGTGAGATTGCCGGACAGTGGCGGCGCTGACAATCTTGATCTGCCGCTTCCCCAGATTGAAAAACAATCCCGGCCAGGGAGTGAAGGCGCGCAGCTTGTTGACGATGTGCTGGGCCGGCAGATTCCAATCGACCCGGCCCTGGCTTTTTTGCAGCGCCGGAGCCGAAGTGGCCAGGGCATCATTTTGAGGGCGTTTGCATATTTTAGCGGAAAAAATATCTTTCATGGTTTGCAGCAGGAATGGAGCAGCCAGTTCTCCAAGGCGCTGCTGAAAAGAGCCGCTGGTATCGTCGGGAAGTATGGGGACTTGTTTTTGGGCCCAGATATCACCGGCGTCCATGCGGGCGTTGATCTCAAAAATTGTGATGCCGCTTGATTGGTCGCCGTTTTCAATGGCCCGCTGCACCGGGGCGGCACCGCGGTAGGACGGCAGCAATGAAAAATGGACATTGACTGTTCTAAAACGAGGCAGGGTGTACAAACGCCTGGGGATGAACTGGCCGTAAGCCACGGCCACAGCGATGAGCGGATGATGACGGCCGATCGTTGCTTCCAGGCCGGGCTCACTCAGAGAGCGAGGTTGGATCAGGGCCAGGTTGTTTTTGTGAGCGTACTGCTTGACGGCAGGAATGATCGCTTGACGATGCCGGCCGCCCCGGGAATCAGGTTGGGTGATGATCAGTGTCAGTCGGAAATGATTGTGCAGTGCTGTGAGTATGGGCAGGCCGATGGCCGCGGTGCCGTAAAAGACAATTTCACCATTGGCCACTTTTTCTCTTCTGGCTGATTTCTTTTTTGATCAAACTGCGTTTCAGACTGGACAGACGCTCCACGATCGTTATTCCGTTCAGATGATCGATCTCATGCTGCAATACGCGGGCTTTCAAACCTTCGAATTCCATGCGCAGGTCCCGGCCATCCAGGCGGGTAGCCTGCAGCAACAGCTTGAATTTGCGTTTGACCGGCAAAGAATAGCCGGGAACCGACAGACATCCTTCTTCGGAAGTTTCAAAGCCTTCGCTGGCGATGATCTTGGGATTGATGAGAATCAGCAATTCTTCGGGAATTTCGCCAACGGTCAGGTCCAGGGTGATCAGTTGCATGGATTCGCCGACTTGCGGCGCGGCCAGGCCAATCCCGGGAGCCTGGTGCATGGTTTGCACCATGGCTTTGGCCAAGTCGGCTATCGGCTGCGTGATGTCATCAATGGCCCTGGCCTTTGTTTTCAACACCTCTTCGCCGTACTTGCAGATTTTCAAAATGGGTTCTTCCACGGTGTTATTATATTTTTTAAGCGGTCACTTGTCAATGATTCATGGCGTGAGGCGATGGGCTATGGGTGATCGGTTAGCGGTTATGGGTAATGGGTTGGGGAAAATTGATTTTTTCTTTTTTCCCCCTATCACCTATAACCCCGTACCTATAACCTTGCTCTCTTTTATTGCAAACCCGGCGGCTTTGTGCTATTTTTTCCATGCGATCGATTTGTGGATTGGTTGGATGGGAGTTGAAGTGGCCAAAATTCATTATTTAAACGAAGGGGTATTTCGCAAGATTGCCGCCGGTGAAGTAATCGAAAGACCCATGTCGGCTGTCAAGGAGTTGGTCGAAAACGCCATTGATGCCGGAGCCGATTCTATCATGGTCGAACTCAAGGCCGGCGGCAAGGAATTGATTCGTGTTGAAGACAATGGCAGCGGTTTCAGCGCTGCCGAGATTGAAATCGCTTTTCAGCGCCATACGACCTCGAAACTGAACGAACTCGAAGATCTGGATCACCTGCAAACACTGGGTTTCCGCGGCGAAGCCCTGCCGTCCATCCTGGAAGTGGCCGATATCGACCTGCTCAGCGCCGACAACGACAACGGTCATGGCTGGCATTGTCTGTTTCGTAATGGAAGGCTGCAGGACAAAAAGGAATGTGCCTGTACCCGGGGCACCACGATTGCCGTGTGCGGTCTTTTTGCCGATTTTCCGGTACGGCGCAAATTCATGAAAAGTGACCAGGGTGAATTGCGCCCGATCACGGCTTTCTTGGAAGTGACGGCATTGGCCAGGCCGGCCATCGCGTTTTCGCTGCGCCATAACGGGCGGAGTGTTTTTACCTTTCCCGCCGCGGCTGATTTGAAGGCGCGCGTTTATCAGGTGTTCGGGAATGATTTTTTGGCTGACTTGCGCGCCGTGGATTTCAGTTCCGGTGATTATAGTTTGAACGGTTTTATTTCAGCCGCCCAAACCGGAATCAGCGGCAAGGGGCGCCAATTTTTTATTGTCAACGGTCGTCCGGTGAAGGAAAAAACCATGGTGGCCGCATTCAACAATACCTTTCAAAATTACCTGGAAAAGTCGCGCAGCCCGGCCGGGATTCTTAATATTTCCATTCCGCCGGGGCATATTGACGTCAATATTCACCCCATGAAGCTGGAAATCCGGTTTTTAGACAGCAGCCGGATTTACCAATTCATCAAAAACGCCATCGATCAAACCATGGGCCAGCCTGCGCGGCCGGCAAATGTCAATGCCGTCGCTTTTCCAAAGGATCTTTCCACGGTTCCCGTCACTGGGGAAAAAGCCGCATCCAGAGCCGGGGATTTAACTTTCAATGAACCGCTGTCTCATACGGAAGATGATTTCCAGGTCTTGGGCCAGTACCGCAATTCGTATATCGTGGTTGAAAAGAACGGCGAATTATTGATCATCGACCAGCACAACGCCCGGGAAAGGGTGTTGTTCGAACGTCTGAAAGCCGGGTACCAGGCTGGAAGCGTTGTTTCGGCCCAAGCCTTGTTTCCGCTGCTGCTGGAATTGTCGCCGGCCGAAAGAATGGCCCTCGATGAGGAAAAAAATGCGTTTTTTAAAAAATGCGGATTTGATATCCGTTTGCTCAGCGGTGCAGCCATCGAAATAAAGGCCTTTCCCCAATTTTTGGCTGAAGCTGAAATAAAAGAAACCGTGCGTGCGGCGTTGCAGCAGTCGGGCGATGATCTGCCTGCCGAAGAGCGTCTGCTGGCTGCCATGGCCTGTCGGAACGCCGTCAAGGTCAACCAGCGCCTTCAACCCGAACAACAACGCGCTCTGGTGAAAGACCTTTTTGCTTGCGCCAGTCCGTATTTGTGCCCCCATCGACGGCCGATCATCGTGACCCTGACCCTGGCCGACATCGAAAAATACCTGAAGCGCCGCTGAAAAATGGGTGGGCCAGATTGAACGGGAATTCGCCACGCGGCGGCGAACTCCTACCGCGCCTGCTGCGCTGGTTTGCCCGCCATCGTCGAGACCTGCCCTGGCGACGTCGCCGTGATCTTTATGCAATCTGGGTCTCCGAAGTTATGCTGCAGCAGACCCAGGTGGCCACGGTCATGCCGTACTACCGGCAGTTTTTAAAGCGTTTTCCCACCATGACGAAATTGGCCGCGGCGACATTGCAGGACGTGTTGAAAGCCTGGGAGGGTCTGGGCTATTACGCCAGGGCCCGCAACTTATGGCGGGCCACCCGCCAGGTTCAACAAAATTTTCATGGCCGCATCCCCCGACGTTATGATGAATTCAGGAAACTGCCCGGGGTCGGGGACTATATCGCCGCCGCCGTCCTGAGCATCGGCGATGAACAGCCCCTTCCGGTCGTTGATGGCAATGTGCTGCGTGTCGTGTGCCGCTGGCAGGGAATTGCTGACGACATTCTCCAAGCGTCCACAAAAAAGAAAGTCCGATCTTTCTTGAGTAAAATCATTCCGGTCCGGTATCCCGGCCGCTTCAACGAGGCGCTGATGGAGTTGGGGGCGATCGTCTGTCTGCCCCGGGAGCCTCTTTGCGGGCAATGCCCTTTACGACCGGGATGTTTCGCCTTTCGTCATGGCCGGTCGGACCTGCTGCCGTTAAAAAGCAAGCGTGCGCCCGTTCCGGTCTATCGCGTGGCACTGGCTGCCATCGTCCGCGCCCGGAAGGTTTTCATTCAGCAGCGTCCTGAAAAAGGCCACTTGGGAGGACTCTGGGAATTCCCCGGAGGTAAATGCGAGCCAGGGGAAACCCCCGGGCACGCGGTCGTTCGTGAATGCCGCGAGGAACTCGGGGTGGAGGTAGAGGCGCTGGTCAAGCTGGCCGTGGTGCGTCATGCCTATTCGCATTTTAAGATCGTTTTGCACGTGTTCGTTTGCAGACTGCATGGTTCGTTGCCGCGAACCGCACCAGCGAATGCCTGGGTCAGGACCGATGAAATCTCTGCCTTTCCTTTTCCGGCCGCCAATCACAAGTTTCTTCCCCAATTAAAAGAATTCATGAAAAAGGCTCGCTCGGAGCAGTCAGAGAAAAAAACAATCCGAGATTGACAGAAGCGCCTCACGCATTTTGACATATTCCGGACCCTGTGCTACCATTCCATTTCTTTTGGTTTTCAAAACAAAAAATCATTGACAGAGGCTGAACATGTTCAAGTCCCTGGTACCAAAAAACGATATTTTTTACGAGCTTTTCAATCAGATCAGCGCCAATATGGTCGAGGGCGTGCAACTCCTGGTTAAAATGCTTGACGACTGCGAACATTATAACGAGCACGCCGTCAGCCTGAAATCATTGGAGCACCAAACCGACCAGCTGGTGCACAGTGTCATGTCACACCTGCACAAGACTTTCATTACTCCCATTGAACGCGAGGACATACACCAGCTTGCCGTGCGCCTCGACGACATACTTGACCTGGCTGAAGCCGCCAGCTCACGCATCGATCTTTACCGCCCCTGTGCCGTACCGCGTGAGGCCAAAGAGCTAACTTCAGTGCTCCTAAAGAGTGTCAATCTGGTCAGGGAAATGGTCAGTCTGCTGCATAATTTGAAGAAACCCGCCCGAATAATGGAATTGACCGTGGAAATCAACCGCCTGGAGGACCAAGCCGACTACATTCGCCGCAGCACCCTGGCCCGACTCTTCCGCGAGGAAAAGGATCCTTTTGAACTGATCAAATGGAAGGATATTCTGGAATATATTGAGCGCGCGACCGACCGCTGTGAGGATGTGGCCGACATCACCGAAGGCATCGTCCTGGAAAACACCTGAGCGAACGACTGCCATGATGATCCTGGTCGTCGTTATTGTCCTGCTGGCCCTGCTGTTCGATTTCATCAACGGCATGAACGACGCCGCCAACTCGGTGGCGACAATCGTCTCCACCCGCGTTTTATCTCCGCGCCAGGCCGTGCTTTGGGCCGCTTTTTTCAATTTCGTCGCCGCCTTTCTTTTCGGCGTGCACGTGGCCAATACTATGGGCAAAGGCATCATTGATACCAGGGTCGTCTCCGCACCCATGATCCTGGCCACTTTGCTCGGCGCCATTGTCTGGTCCTTCCTGTGTACCCACGCGGGACTGCCGATCAGTGTCTCGCATGCCCTGGTCGGCGGCCTGGTCGGTTCAGCCCTTGCCAAAAGCGGCATCAAATCCTTAATTGTTTCCGGGCTGCTTAAGATATCCCTGTTCATCGTTCTGGCGCCTCTCATCGGGTTGGTGCTGGGCTACATTATCATGATCGCGGTCATGTGGATTTGCCGCAAGTGCTCGCCGCAGACTATTGACCACTGGTTTCGCCGCCTGCAGCTCGTTTCGGCCGCCCTGTACAGCATCGGCCACGGCACCAACGATGCCCAGAAGACCATGGGCATAATCGCCATGCTGCTGTTTTCTACCGGCTATTTGGGAAGTACTTTTTATGTGCCGATCTGGGTCATCCTGAGCTGTCATCTGGCCATTGCCCTGGGCACCTTGAGCGGCGGTTGGAAAGTGATCGAGACCCTGGGAATGAAAATGACCAAACTCAAACCGGTACACGGCTTCAGCGCCGAAACGGCGGCGGCCGGATCCATTCTCATGTCTTCCTTATTGGGTATTCCGGTCTCCACTACCCACACCATTACCGGCGCCATCATCGGTGTCGGCGCCACCAGCCGCCTCTCGGCCATCCGCTGGGGCCTGGCCTACCGCATCGTCTGGGCCTGGATCCTGACCATCCCCGGCTCGGCCCTTGTTTCGGCCTTATGCTGGTACGGTATCTCGCTGTTGCGCCTGCCCGGTTGAAATCGGTGCCGAAATTGGTGCAGATATGGAAAATGAAATTAACCGATTTTTAATCATAAAATAATTCCCCTTTAACAATCCCACACTAGACTGCTAGAGAGGGAAAAATGATAAAAGTATTTTTTCTGTCGATCCTTGCTGTTTCACTTTTTACAACAGGCATCTATCTGTTTTTTACCCTTCGCTTCCGGCCAAAAAAAAATATCACGGTTGATCAGGGTCATTATTTCCCCCGGGTCAGTATTTTTAAGCCAATGAAAAATATGGTTGATGACCTTGCGGAGAACCTAGAATCCTATTTTACCCTGAACTATCCGAATTATGAGATCATTTTTGGGATGGATACGCTTCAGGACGCCACAATCCCATTCATCCATTCCCTGCAAAGCCGTTTTCCCGAAATCCCGGTATCGATTATTGCCACCGGCCATTCTGATGAGCAGAACCCGAAGATCTTCAAGCTGGCAAGGATGGAGTCTGGAAGCCAAGGGGAATTGATCTGGGTCACTGACGCCAATACATGCGTGGCTGCCGATACCCTGAACCGCCTGGTGCTGGAATACAGGCGCTCTTCCGCCCATGTCATTTTTTCTCCCATTCGCGGGACAGGCAGTCGAAGCCTGGCCAGCCTGATGGAAAACATGAGCCTGAGCTTGTTTACTTCGGGCAACATCATCACGGCCTGGAAAGCGTTCAAGCAGCAGATCATCGTCGGCAAGTCGATGCTCATCGAGAAGGCCGCCCTGGGACACTTCGGGGGCTTCTCTTACTTCAGTGAATTCCTGGCCGAGGATTTCGTGATCGGAGAGGCTTTTGAAAACAGTGGCTTCAAGCTGTCCTGCGACTGCACTTGGATCGACAACGTGAGCCGCTCAACAACTTTCAGGAGCTTTTTCCTGCGCATGGCGCGTTGGGCCAAACTGCGGCTGCGGCTGAAACCCGTATTCTATGTCATGGAAATACTCCTTAATCCCGTCGCTCTCTCCTTGGCCCTGCCATTCCTTCTCCCCGGGCGCGGCTGGCTGGCGCTGGCCGCGGCGTGGACCCTGAAGATCGCCATTGAACTCGTGAGTTACATTGTGCTGTCCCGGGGAGAGCAGGAACCCTGGCGCAATTTCCTGATGCTGCCTTTGGCGGTTATTCTGAAGGATCTCATCCTGCTTATCGTCTACTTCGTCCCCTTTTTCAGTCGCACCATCGTCTGGCAGGGCGGCAATATCACGATCGGCCGGAGGACTTCGATCGGCGGTCGAGGTGAGCGCATTGTGCTAGAAGGTGCATAGTGATGTTTAAGGCCAATGCCTGGGTGATTTCGGTCCTGATGGGACTGGGGCACCTGCGCGCCGCCTATCCGCTGCGTGACCTGGCCCACGAGGGCATCATCCTCTACGGTTCGCAGCGCTCCACGCCGCTGCGGGAATACCGCATCTGGCGACGCCTGCGCAAGATCTATTACTTTTCCTCGAATGTGGGGAAGCTCCCGCTGCTGGGCAAGCCCCTGCTGAACCTGCTTTTAGCTGTGCAGCAAATCCAGCCTTATTATCCGCGCCGTGATCTTTCCGGACCGAACACCGCCGTCCGCTACCTCGATCGCTTGATCTCCCGCAAGGGGCTGTGCTCCGGGCTGCTAGAACGGCTGGACGGAACCCCTTTGCCGCGCATTCACTCGTTTTACGCCACGGCCATGGCCGCCGCTCGCCGGCCGGGCCCGGCCGAAGACTATCTGCTGATCTGTGACAGCGACTTCAACCGCGTCTGGGTCCCCCGCGATCCCAGGTCTGGGCGCCTGAAATACCTGGCCCCGTGCACGCAAGTGCGAAATCGGCTGCTGGCCTACGGTGTGCCGCCCGAGAGAATATTCCTGACCGGTTTTCCGCTGCCTAAGGAGAACATCGGCGGGAGAGAAGACTTGGAAATCCTGCGCGAGGATCTTTTTCGGCGTCTATTGCGCCTTGATCCCAAGAGAAAATTCTTTTCCTACCACCTGCGGTCGGTCTTGGGCTGGCTGAGCCAGGAGGAGGTCCCGCAGGCGTCTCCCGGCCATTTCAATTTGACTTTCGCCATCGGCGGCGCCGGGGCGCAATGCGACATGGCGCTGCCCATCCTGCGCAGCCTCCAACAGAGCGTGCTGGCGGACCGGGTGCGGATCACGGTTTCAGCCGGCATCAACAAGAAGGTTTACGAGCGCCTGCTGGGGTTCATCAACCGCCTGAACCTGGGAGGGGAAATGGCGAGCGGCCGCATCGGCCTAGTCTATGATCCGGACGTCTATGCCTACATGGACAAGTTCAACCGTGTCCTGCGCACGACCGATGTGTTGTGGACCAAACCCAGCGAGCTTTCATTCTACTGCGCGCTGGGGATTCCCATCCTCATGGCGCCGCCCATCGGTACTCATGAGGAATTGAACCGTTGCTGGCTGCGGGAAATACACGCTGGCGTCGATACGGCCGGACCGCTGCGCTTCACCCATGAATGGCTGTTCGACTTGCTTGAAAACGGACGGCTGGCCGAAGCAGCTTGGGATGGTTTTTTAAAGGTGCGCAAACTTGGGACATACAAGATCGAAGATCTTATACGCACCGGCGCCTGCAGCGAGGGGAACTCGCCTCTCGAGCAATAACCAATTGCAAACAGCTTAGTGGGGGTCCTGCCAATAAAGATTCCAAATCCGTTCATCTTCGGCATTGAACGAAATCCACTTCAATTCCACCAATAGGCGAATATCCTCATTCAGTTCGAGAAAATCCATTTTCAAGCCATCTGCCAGCCGTTTGAGCGTTGTCCGGCCGTCGATTGCTTTAAGCAGCAAGTTGGTACGAAGGCGAGGTGGGTAGGGGCGTTCTTCAGAGACCACGGAGGCGTGGAGAACAAGGGGAGTGAGCGGGAAAAGCGGTGATTCGGCGGCAACCGGCACGACCAACCCCTTGCTGTATAGCCCATGCAAAGCCCAAAGGGCGCCGAGCTCGTCACCGAACTTCAGGCAAATGCGGGCGATTGAGCGCCGGCCGTTTACGAATGAAAGCGCTTTCCATTCGCTGGTGTTCAAAGAAGGCACGCAAGCGACTTCGTTAGCTAGGGTCAGGATGGTATCGGCGTGGGGAAGTTGACCCTGCAATTGCCGCCTTTCGTCATTACGGGTATGGGCCTCCATAAGCAAAACCTGGATGGACTGCTTGATCGAACGGGATTCGGTTCTTAGCTCCGCTAAAAAAATGAAGTAGCCGTCAGCTAGGTGCAGAATGCGGTCGAAGGCGGTTGTTCCTATGCTGCCATTCATGGTCGCGTGGACCAATTCGCCTTCAAGGAGAAACAGACTCCCCACTTTGTCATGGGCACTATCATGAATGGCCAGTTCCCCGCTCTTCCGGTTCATGCTGAGAAACTGTATGACTTCCGTCAAATTGAAGTCAACCAGCTTTCCCTTTAGTTGAAACTCCATAGTGTTCATGTTCGCCATCCTCCAGGCGCCTTTTTGACGGCAGGCAGCGGGGCTGTGGTCGCGCGTTTAATTTTTGCAGCTATGGTACCATGTTCATCTTGTTCTTTAATAGTTAACGTGTGATAAATTTCTGGTAAAAATCTCGTGAATTTTCATCAGGAGAACTTTCGTCTGCAAAGAGGGCAAACAAAGCGAGACGGCTCGTGTTGGTTATAAACCCAACGAATTATCGCGAGGGAAATAGCGTTAATTCCTTTTTAATGCGAAATTTATCGTAACTTAACCATGCTAAGACATGTAGAAGGCATGGCTTGCCATTTGTCGAAGTTCCCAAATGTCACCATGTCCAGAGAGCCCTGTCCGTGCCATGGAATAAAATGAGGCCGGGCAGCACCCTGCTTTTTCATGAACGGTGAGCCAATGGTCTGTTCCATGCGGCTTAATGAGAAGAAAAATAAAATCGAAGAGGAGGATGCATGAATTTAGGAAAAGTTGTTTTGCTCTTGCTTGCGTCCATAGCCGTGATGCTGATTTTCCCGGTTTGCGGCGAAAGTCAGAGAACGGACCAGGCGAAAAATGCCGGGAAAGTAGCCCACGAAACCGAAGCCCATGTCGGGACCGTTTCACCCTGCACCTTGATCAGAAAATCCCAGGTGGAAGAGATATTCGGGGAACCGTTTCAGGATGGCGAGGACAAGAGCCCGAAAAAGAATCCTCTGGGACAGCGGATCTGCTTCTGGAACACGGCGGCTTCCCGTTCCTTTCGCTTTTTGCAGATATCCATTATCAAAACTTCGGTCATGCCTGCAAACGCGGTCATGGGCGCGGCAACCGTTTTCTGGCAAACCAGGGAGAGCCTGAATCCGATCCAGGCCTTGGCCAAACTGGGGGATGATGCCTTTTGGGGCACCATGGGTCTGCATGTGCTGCAGGGGGATGTGTACATCCATATCACCGTCGGCAACAGCAACAGACCGGGAAACCTCGAGATCGCTAAAAAAGTCGCTGCTATTGTCTTGGGGAATCTGAAAAACTGAGGAAGATGATTAATCACCAGCCAGGAACGATTTTTTGCATAGCGCAGTCCACGCACCTGTTTTTCCTCGTGAAGTTTGGGTTGTTCGATCAATCGTCTGCAGGCTTGGAAAAAAGCCTCGTAGTCATCCGTCGGGCAAATGAGCCCTCCGCATGAATCATGGATGATATCCGCGCAACCGCCCTGATCGGATACTACGGCCGGCAATCCGGAAGCAAGGGCTTCCAGTACGACGTTGCCGAATGTCTCGGTCGCGGATGGAAATAAAAACTGGTCAGCGTTGGCATGGGCCGCGGATAATTCGCGACCTTGAAGGTAACCCGGGAAGACGGCTTCGGGCATGGCCTACTTCAGTTTTTTCTGCCAGGGACCGTGCCCGAGTAGGACAAAGCGGGCTTTTTAAGAGAAATGGACCTGGAAGTGTTTAAGACAGCGATCACCCTGCCAAATTTTTTTAGGCTACAAACCGGCCGGCAAACAAAATGACTTTCTTGTCTTGGGCCTGCCAATTCCGCCGAAAGGAATGCTCACGATGCTGCGGGTGAAATCTGTGGGGATGGATTCCCCGTGACTAGGGGCGGATACGCTGCACTCCCCATTTCTCCAGATCTTGGATTGCCGATTGGGACGGAGCATATACTCAGCGGCACTGGTTGAAAAAATAAGCCAGGTTTCTTAATGATCGCTTGGCCAGAAAAGAAAGGTGATAATAATTCAGATAGGAGACGAAATTCGTGTGGTAAGAAGCGACGACTGCTGACGTGACGCAGGATCGCTTTGCCTGCGAGATCAGGCACGGCAATATGGATCACGTCCGGCTTGAAATCCAACATTTGCCAAATCATTTTTTTTTGCGGCAGCGAGATCCGGTAGCCGGGTAGATAAGCAGAGGTAGCGAATGGACGCTGTGTATTTCCACCCAGTCATTCCCGATATCTTCAACGTAGTGTCATAGGTCCAAACTCCGGCTTCCATGTCGCTAGCTTGCAGAGAGCGGATCAGCTGGTAAAGACTATTGGTCGCGCCATCCTGATTTTTTTTGAAAGCCGCGACATAAAGTGCGACACGCATGGATACCTCCTTGATCATCCGAAACGAAAAATTTCGAAAATAGCCAGGGCCAGGAAAATGACGGACAGGCCCAGCATGAGCCAGCCCGGAATGTCCTGCCACCAGCCGGTGGCCCGCGGCGAAAGCTTCTCCTGGAAACGCTTGAAAATGAGCTGAAGGACAGCCAGGTAGGAAAAGTAGCCCAGGAAAACGACCGCAATAAAAAAGGCGATCCATGGAGGATCGATGGGGATGCGCCAGCCGGCGTTCCTAAAAACGGCGAACGCGGCGAGCCACGAGCCGAATGTTAGGGGATAGCTGATCCCGAGCATCAGTCCCTTCCAGAAAGAGGTTTGCCTGTTTCGCTCCTTGAGCGGGGCTGGCGTTTTCTTTACACGGCCGCTATGGGCGATCCGTTTCTCATGCCGTACCCGGTAGGCGAGAAAATAGGTGATTATTGCGGCCAGCAGGAAAAAGGCTCCTTTGCTGCCTTGCCGGTTCACTCCAAGCCACGGCAACAGGCCGATCAGCGCAAAAAATGCCCAAATGGAGTCGGCGGTCGCGACGCCGATGGCCAGCATCCAGGCTTGGGAACGCCGGCCCGTTGACGATAAACGCAGCATCTCCAAACTGCTGGGTCCCAGTGGAAAGCCGAAGACGAAAGCGGTAAAGAAAGTGCTAAGATAGAACATGGTCTCTGACCTCTCGAGCATTTGCAACCCGCTTCTCTATATTTGTTTCCCAGCTAGTTTGCATGCCAATAGTTGATTTTGAATAAATTTTTAGTGAATAAGTGGTTAACGGGTTGCTTTCGTTAAAAAAAATAGCGAATATTCATCAAATGTTCATTCATTATTAATTTAAATATTCTAAACTGGTCGTGCAATGAAACCGCTGCCGGAACTATGCAGTCACTCTGAAAAAGGAGGATGAACTTGACGAACACGACCGAAAAGAAACAGATTGAGACAAAAATCCCTGGCAAACGCCACGATATCCTTAAGGCCGCAAAACAGGTTACGTGCTCTCCCAAGGAAGGAAAGGATCTGATCGCGGAGGGTTGGGCCGCGGCTGACCTGCATGTACACACCTGGTGCTCCTACGATGTCATCCCTGTCCCCTACAACGATCCATTGTTCCTGTATGAGAAGGCGATTCACGCCGGGATGAAGTTCATTACCTTCACCGATCACGATACCATGGACGCTTACGACCAGATCGGCTGGACACGGGAGCGCATCGTGCCGGGCGTGGAGATCAAGATCCTCGATCGACAGCGTGTAGGACATACGGTACACATGAATGTTTACCAATTGGACCGCAAGATTTTCCAGGAACTGGAGGATATCGCCGAAAAGTGCGGTAATATTGAATTGCTGATTGACTGTATAAAAAGTCATCAATTGCCTTACATCTACAATCACCCCCTCTGGCATGAACCGTATGAAAAACTGAACATCAGTGCGGTTTTTGACCTGATGTCCCTTTTTCAGGTTCTGGAATACAACATGGGGCGCGTCAATCACCTGAACCAAATTGCCGCCTATATGGCGCGAAGCGCCGGTAAAGGCCTTGTCGCCGTCACCGACACCCATTCGGGAAGAATCGCCGAAGCCTACACCTTGGCACGGGGGAATTCATTCGCCGGATTCATGGCCGAGATACAGGCCGGAAGGTCGCTGCTGGTCTCCCAGGACCTGACATTGGCCAGGCTGACTTCCGAGGTTTTGGACCGCTTGAACTGCATGTTCAGCCAGGAGCATTGGCAATTTGCCAAACCAGGCTACAGCCTGGAAACTGGGATCGGCATCCTGGATGACCACATTCAGAAAATAATCCTCGCTCCAGCCAGGGAAAACAACATGCTGAAAAATACATTAAAATGGCTCATGACCGGGGTGGCGCTCTCCAAAATTCCCCACTCATTGTATATCCGCTCCCAGAACCTCTTGGCATATAGTGTCCTGCAGGGCATGCCCGCCTAATAGGTCTAGGCCCTCAATCCAGCACTTATAATTCTGCACTGGCGGCATAATTTAGGCGGCACGACAATGTCGCAAGCCTGAAGTTCCTTGTGCCAGCAAGCTAAAGTTCAATGTGTTATGGACTCTTACGGAAACTTGACAAAAATGACATTGTTGGTAAAATAAACTTTATCAAATTCAACAAATTCAATTTTAAAAAATTCGAAAAGAGGAGGACAAAGTGGCGAAAAAAAACCGGGTGTTGTTAGGGATATATCTCTGTCTGTTGTTTGTTTTGGCGTTGAGCGGCTGCAGTCGCCAGAACCAGCAGGCCAATACCATCCAGATCAAGGGCTCCGACACCATGGTCAACCTGGGCCAGGCCTGGGCCGAGGAGTTCATGAAAGCGGATCCCAAGGTTTCCGTGGCGGTCACCGGCGGCGGTTCAGGTACCGGCATCGCCGCCCTGCTTTCCAACACCTGCGACATCGCCGAGCTTTCACGTGAACTCAAACCGGAAGAAATAGAAATAGCCAGGAAGAAGGGCTTCGAACCCAAGCAGATCACCGTCGCCCTGGACGGCCTGGCCGTGGTAGTTCACCCCGCCAACCCGCTGTCGCAGTTGACCCAGGACCAACTGGCCGCGATCTTTTCCGGTTCCGTCAGCAATTGGAAAGAGATCGGCGGCAGCGACCTGCCCATCGTCGTCCTGTCGCGCGAGGTCAATTCGGGCACCCATGTCTACTTCAAGGAGCACGTGCTGCGCCGCGGCCGCAAGGACAGCCAGGTGGAATTCGCCGCCACCGCCCTGATGCTGCCGAGTTCGCAGGCCATTGCCGATGAAGTGGCCCAGAACCCTGGAGCCATCGGCTATTACGGCATGGGCTACATTTCACCCCGTGAAAAAGCCCTGGCCATCGCTAAGGATGCCGATTCTCCCTATGTTCAACCCACCATTGAGAATGTCATCAGCAACGCCTATCCCATCTCACGGCCGCTGCTGATGGTCAGCCGCGGCGAGCCGAAAGGACTGGTGGCCAGTTTCCTTGATTTCGTCCTCAGCGGCGCGGGTCAGAAGATTGTCGTCAAGATCGATTTTGTTCCGGTGAAGAGCTACTGACAAAAGATGAAATCCGTCCAAGCCCGCAAACTAAAGGAGTGGGTCATTGAAAAATCCATTCTACTAAGCGGTATTTTTTCCGTGGTCTTCGTTTTGCTGATCTTCCTTTTTTTGCTCCGCGAGGGGTTTTCCCTGTTCCGCGGCGAGAGCGTGATCGATTTTCTTTTCGGTAAGAGCTGGTATCCCATCTCCGACCCGCCGCGCTTCGGCATTCTGCCGCTGATCCTGGGTTCGCTTCTGGTGACACTGGGCGCGGCCGCCATTTCGGTGCCCATCGGCATCGCCGCCGCCCTGTTTATCGCCGAAATCGCGCCACTGCGGCTCCGGGAGGCCCTGAAAGCCGGTATCGAACTATTGGCCGCCATTCCCTCGGTGGTCATCGGCTTCATAGGCATGATCACCCTCGGCCCCTGGATCAAAAACCTCTTCAACATCCCCACCGGGTTGACCGCCTTGACCGGATCGGTCACCCTGGCCTTTATGGCCATGCCTACCATCGTATCCATAGCAGAGGACGCCATTACGGCCGTGCCGCGTCAGTACCGAGAAGCTGCGATCGCCATGGGCGCGACCCAATGGCAGACCACTTGGCGCATCGTGGCCCGCGCTGCCAGGCCGGGCATGCTGGCCGCGGTCATGCTGGGCATCGGTCGAGTCATCGGCGAAACCATGGCGGTGATGATGGTTACCGGCAACGCCGCCGTGATTCCCACCGGTTTCCTGCAGCCCGTACGCACCCTGACCGCCACCATTGCCGCCGAAATGGGTGAATCGGTGCAGGGAGGTCCGCACTACGCTGCCTTGTTTGCCATCGGCATCGTGCTCTTTATCATTACCTTTTTGATTAACGGTGTGGCTGACCTGTTTCTGCACCGCTCGCGACGCTGACCATGGATCCACGCCGCTCACAGAAGATCGCTTTTGCCGTCCTGCTGCTGGCCACGTTGCTTGTGGTTTTGCCGGTAGTCGTCATCCTGGCGATTATTGTGGCCAAGGGCGCCAGTGCCATCAGCTGGGATTTCCTTTTTTCCATGCCCCGCGAAGGCATGAGCGCTGGCGGTATTTTGCCGGCCATCCTCGGCACCCTCTACCTGGTCCTGGGGGCCGTTATTTTTGCTGTGCCGCTGGGAGTTATGGCTGCCATTTACCTGGTCGAGTATTCCAGCGACAACCGCATGTCGCGCCTGGTTAAGCTGGCCATCGTCAACTTGGCCGGAGTGCCGTCGGTGGTGTACGGACTGTTTGGCTTGGGTATCTTCGTCACTTTCTTCGGTTTCGGAGCCTCGATCCTGTCCGGTTCGCTGACACTGGGCATCATGATCCTGCCGGTAATCATCACCTCGTCGCGCGAGGCGCTGGAAAGCGTGCCCAAGCATTTCCGCACCGTCAGCCTGTCATTGGGGGCCAGTCGCTGGCAGACCATCCGCCATTCGGTCCTGCCGCACGCCCTGCCCGGAATCCTGACCGGCATGATTTTGGGCCTGGGGCGGGCGGCCGGTGAGACCGCCCCCATCCTGTTCACCGTGGCCGCGTTCTACCTGCCGCGTCTGCCGCAATCCGTTTTTGATCAGAGCATGGCCTTGCCCTACCACCTGTATGTTATCTCCACCCAGGTGCCGGGCATTGCCGAGAATGTCCGTTACGGAACGGCGCTGGTGCTGCTGACCCTGGTGCTGCTGCTCAACCTGGCCGCCATCGTGCTCCGTTCGCGTTTTCGCAGGAAGAAAAAATGGTAAACCCTCAGCATAAATTTTCTGTACGCAACTTCAATGTCCACTACGACCATTTCAGCGCCCTGCGCAACCTGAACCTGGAGATCAATGCCAATGAGATTTTTACCGTTATTGGCCCGGCCAACTCCGGCAAGACTACTTTCCTCAATTCCCTAAATCGCTTGATCGACCTGGTCCCGGCCAGCCGCTGTAGCGGTGAGATCCTGCTCGACGGTATCGATATACGCGCAGGCATGGAGGTCGAAACGTTGCGGCGCAAGGTCGGCATCGTTTTCGCTTTGCCGCTGCCACTGCCTATTTCCATTTTCGAGAACGTAGTCTTCGGGCTGCGCATGCAGGGTGTACGCGATTTGCGGCGCTTGAACCAGGCGGTGGAAAGGAGCCTACGCGAGTCATACCTCTGGGACGAAGTCAAGGACCGCTTGTCCACTCCGGCCATGAACCTTTCCGGAGGTCAACAGCAGCGCCTGTGCACGGCACGCATCCTGGCCGGCCAGCCCGACGTGCTCCTTTTCGATGAACCCACTTCTGGACTGGACCCGATTTCCACAGCCCGGATCGAGGAAACCCTGCTGATTCTGAAGAAAAAATATACCGTCGTGCTGGTGACCAACAACGTGGCCCAGGCGGCCCGGGTGGGGGAGCGCACTGCCTTCTTTCTGATGGGGGAGATGATTGAAGTAAGCGAAACCGGCAAAATGTTCACCACGCCCGCTGATACGCGCACCGGCGACTATATCACCGGAAAATTTGGCTGACATGAGTGAAACCAGCATCGATATCCGTGCTTTGAATCTCTTCTATGGGGATTTCCAGGCCTTGACCGATATCCACTTAAGCATTCCGGCCCGACAGATTACTGCATTGATCGGGCCCAGTGGCTGCGGCAAGAGTACCCTGCTGCGCGTTTTCAATCGCATGAACGATCTGATCGACGGCGTACGCGTGACCGGAGAGGTAGTCATCAACGGTAAAAATATATTCGCACCCGGAATCGACCTGCTGTCCTTGCGTGAAAAGGTCGGCATGGTCTTTCAACGGCCTAATCCATTTCCCCTCACGGTCTACGAGAATATCGTCTTCGGTCTTGCCGTGCACCGGCTGGCCCGGCGCAACGAGTATGCCGATATCGTGGAACAGGCCCTGCGCAGCGTGCTGCTCTGGGACGATTTGAAGGAGCGGCTGCACCATTCGGCATTGACGCTGTCGCTGGAGCAGCAGCAACGTTTGTGCATCGCCAGAGTGCTGCCGTTGAAGCCGCAGATCCTGCTCATGGACGAGCCTTGTTCCGCCCTTGATCCCAGCGCCACTCTGCACATCGAAGACCTGATGCGGGAATTGAAAAAAGATTATACCATTGTCATCGTCACCCACAACATGCACCAGGCCTCGCGGGCCTCGGACCGAACCGGTTTTCTTTATCTCGGCAAGTTGATCGAGTTTGATGACACGGTGACCATTTTCACCAAACCTGCGCAGACCATGACCGAAAATTATATCAGCGGCCGTTTCGGCTGATCAGGAGGTAACCCATGCCCGTCCATCTTCAGAAAGAAATCGACAAATTGAAGAAACAGATCGTGCTGCTGGCCGGAAGTGTCGAAAAAAGAGTAGCCGACGCGGTCAAATCGATTGACCAACGCGACACCGAGCTGGCGCAGCAGATAAAAGACACCGACCAGGACATTGATCAAACTGAAGTTGAGGTTGAGGAGGAATGTCTGAAGATCCTCGCCCTGTACCAGCCGGTGGCCATGGACCTGCGCTTCATTGTTGCGGTCCTCAAGATCAACAGCGATCTGGAACGCATCGGAGACGAGGCGGTCAACATCGCCGGACGATCCCTGAATATCAACGCCTATCCGAAAATTGAAATCAACTTTGATTTGAAGGGCCTGGCGAAAAATGTCATGGCCATGCTCAAGCGCAGCCTGGACGCCCTGGTCAACATGGATGCCGTCATGGCCCATACCGTCATCGATTCGGACGACGATATTGATGAAACAGTGCGCCTGCTTTTTCAGCAGGTAAAAAACGAGATTCGCCGCCAGCCTGAAAAAATTGATTATATGATCGAGTACATGCGCATCAACCGCCACCTCGAGCGCATCGCTGATCATGCCACCAACATCGCCGAGGATATCGTCTACATGATCGAGGGCAAAATTGTCCGCCACAATTATGAAAAATAGAACCGGACCCGCGGTGTTGAATGCTTCGATTGGTTTTGCTAATATAAACGAACCGTTTTAATCCGGAGGACGCATTGCTTGAAACCATGAATGTCTTGAAGCCGATGCTGTTTGCCGTTGACGATGAAGCGGACATCCTTGAGCTCATCGTCATCCATATGGAGAAAGGGGGTTTCCGCATCAAGACTTTCACCAAGGCTGAGCCGTTACTGAAGGCGCTGGCTGTGGAAATCCCCGACCTGATCATCCTGGACCTGATGCTGCCCGATCTGGATGGATTGGAAATATGCAGGCACTTGAAGAAAGACGAACACACCGCCGTGATTCCGATCCTGATGCTGACCGCCAAGGGTGACGAAACCGATGTGGTGCTGGGGCTGGAGATGGGTGCTGACGATTATATGATCAAGCCGTTTTCTCCCAAGGAACTGTTGGCCCGGGTTCACGCCATTCTACGCCGCCGCCAGGCCCCCGGCGCCGCCAGCGGTGGCAAATGGATCATCGGGGATATGCTGGAAATTGACGGGCATCAGCATGTCGTTTGGGTTGCCGGTCGCAAACTCGAGCTGACGGCCACTGAGTTCGCCATCCTCAAGGTGCTTGCCCGGAACCCTGGCTGGGTTTTTTCCCGCGAACAACTGCTGGACAAAGTATGGGGCAAGGATAAGGCTTCCCTCGACCGCACCATCGACGTGCACGTCAAGAACCTGCGCGACAAGCTGGGGGAAGCCGGCCGGATGATCAAGAGCGTGCGCGGCGTGGGCTACAAGCTGGAACCATGAACAAATCACTATTTTTAAAGACTTTTTTCAGTTACCTGCTGATCATGGCGTTGGTGCTTTTGCTGGTATTTCTTTTTGCATCGGGCATCATCGAGAACCAATACCGGGAGAACGTCCAAAGGGGCCTCGGTCAGCTGGCCGCCTCGCTGCAGCGGAATTTCGTCCCGCTCTTGGCTGCCCGGGACACGGCAGCGCTGGACGTTCTGGTCAAGGAGTTGGGAAAGGAGACGGATGCCCGCCTCACCGTGATCGCCACGGACGGCCGGGTGCTGGCCGATTCAGAGGGCGACCCGCGGCACATGGAAAACCATGCCGACCGTCCGGAATTCGTGCTGGCCATGCAGGGCAAGCCGGCCGAGTTCTCGCGCCTGAGCTCAACGCTGCACCGGGCCATGCTCTATCGAGCCGTTCCCATCCGCCGCGACGGTCGGGTCATCGGCGTGCTGCGGCTCAGTCTGTTTGTCAGCGCGATCGAACAGATGCTTGTTCCCGCCCGCAGAAAGATCAATATCCTGCTGGCCGTTCTGTCGGCCATCGCCCTGGTTCTGGCATTCCTGTACGCCCGCTATCTGACCGCGCCGATAAAAAGGCTAACCCAGGCCGCTCATCAGGTTGCCGGGGGCGATTTTAGCCCGCGGGTCAGGATTGACCGCCGCGATGAGCTGCGGCAACTGGCCGACGCCTTCAACCACATGGTCGAGCAGCAGGGAGCGCTGCTCGAGTCGGTCCAACGCCAGCAGCTGGAGTTGGAGACTATCCTGGCTTCCATCGGCGAAGGGCTGCTGGTGCTGGATCGCGATGGGAAAATCATTCTGGCAAACCAGAGCTTCAAAAAGATGTGTCTGCAGCCGGAATGTCCAGGGCGTCCCTATTGGGAGATGCTGCGCGATTCACGCTTGAATGAACTGATCAAACGGTCGCTTGAAACCCGGCAGGATTCCCGTGGAGAACTGGACATCAACGATGGCGTCTATCTGGTTCATGTCAGCCCCCTGCCGGGTGAAGGACCGCTCATCGTCACATTCAGCGACATCAGCGAATACAAGCGGCTGGAAAGAATCAAGCGCGATTTCGTCAGCAACCTGTCACATGAGTTGCGCACGCCATTGACCGCGATCAAGGGTTTCGTCGAAACGCTGGCCGAGGAAAGCTCCGCCCAGAACCGCAATTACCTGGATATCATCAATCGCCACACCGACCGGCTAGTGAACATGATCAACGACCTGCTTACCCTTTCGGAAATGGAGGAACCACGGATGCGCTTGGAGAAGAAACGGATCGACCTGCTGAAACTGGTGGACAATGTTGCCATCATTTTTGCCGGGCGCTGCCGAGAAAAGAACATCCACATGGAGGTGGACGCCGGAGCAAATTTACCCGCCTTTTTCGGCGACCCGTTCCGCTTGGAGCAGCTGTTCATCAACCTGGTCGACAACGCCATTAAGTACACCGAACACGGCGAGATACGCGTGTCCCTGGCCAAGCGGGAAGGGGAGATCGAAATACGGGTCAGGGATTCCGGACCCGGCATCGCCACCGAGCACTTGCCACGAATTTTCGAGCGCTTTTACGTGGTCGACCGCTCGCGTTCGCGCCAGCAGGGTGGCACTGGACTCGGCCTGGCCATCGCCAAGCACATCGTGCTGCTGCACGACGGCCGTATCGAAGCCGTCAGCCAGCCTGGCCAAGGCACCGAGTTCATCATCACCCTGCCGCTGGTTCCTGAAGCCTGAGCCATTCCCTGACTTTGGCGGCGATGCAGTCGCGCAGATAGCGCACCTGTTCCAGCTTTTCCTCCTCGCTGCCTTTAAACGCGGTCGGGTCCGAAAAACTCCAGTGCTGACGCTGGCCGGCGCCTGGAAAAATAGGACAGGCTTCAGCCTGGCTCTCGTCGCAGACCGTGATCACCCAGCTGTACCACTTCCCCAGGCGCAGCAATTCGAAAGCGCTGCGGGTCGTTTTGGCGGAGATATCGATGCCGATCTCGTTCATGGCCTTGACGACCAGCGGATTAAGAACTCCCGGTTCCAGGCCGGCACTTTCCGCAATAAAGCGGTCGGAGCCTAATTCATTTAAAAACGCTTCTGCCATCTGGCTGCGGGCCGAATTATGGACACAAATGAACAACACCTTGATTTTTTCCATTTTTACTCCTTGCTTAACGTAATAAGAGAGGAAGGTTAGCTTCATTTTAAAGCAATGTCAATTGATAGTTAAAGAAGAAAAAAATTATTAACCATAAATTAACAGTTTTTTTATTTTAACTTAATCATTACTGGCGACAATAGCCCCGGAAACGCAAATTTTTTCGGAGGAAAAAAATGAAACGGATCATTTTGTTTACCCTGTTGGCCCTGTTCGTCCTGAGCACTGTGAAGCTGCCGGCCGCCATCTCGGCATATGCCTTCGGCGACTACTACCTGGTGCTCAAGAACCACAATGAGGCAGTGGAGGACCAGCACGGCCTGTGGCTGCGCCGCGTCTACATCACCTACGAATCCAGCATCTCTGACAAGCTGAAGGCCCGCGCCCGGCTGGAGCTCAGCAGCCCCGGCGACTTCACCACCTCGTCCACCATCGTTCCCTACCTGAAGGACGCCTACATCTCCTTCCAGTACGCTCCGCTGCACAAGGTCACCGTGGGCATCCAGGACAGCCTGGCCTTCAGCAACATCGAGAAGTTCTACGGCTACCGCCACCTGGAAAAGACCCCCTTCGACTTGTACAAGGTCCGCTCCTCGCGCGACTTTGCCATTGACTTCAGCGGCGCCTTCGATGCCGGCAAGAAGTTCAACTACAGCCTGCAGTACGGCAACTACTCGGGCAACAAGAGCGAGAGCAACCCCTACAAACAGGTCGGCGCCCGCTTTTTCGTCAAGGTCACCCCGAAATTGATGCTCGAGGTCAACGGCGACGTCAGCACCGTGTCCGGAGTGAAGACCTCCTACCTGGTCCAGGGCTTCGTCGGCTACAAGGACGATTGGGGCAGATTGGGATTGAATTACGGCCAGGAAATGGTCAAGGAAGACGGCAAGGACG
>JAFGSF010000019.1 GCA_016934745.1 Candidatus Aminicenantota bacterium
AAAAAGATCACGGTCAGCTTCATACCTCCGGAATGGCGCGAAGCCTTGGGACTGCTTCCGGATAGCTTGACGGCAAAGGGGTAGGGAACGCAAATTTGCGTTCCCTACGATCTGGCAAAAGAAAAACGAATTAATGAAAAAGGTTGACAGATAAAATAACATATGTTAATATGTGCATATGATAAATGAAGTCCGCTTTCTCAAGGCCCTGGCCGACGAGAACCGCCTGCGCCTGCTTATGCTACTCGCACAGAAGGAGCTCTTCGTCTGCCAGCTGATGGCCGTCACCGGCCTGTCGCAGTCGCTGGTTTCGCGCAGCCTGGCCCTGCTGGAGCGCGAGGGACTGGTCGAATCGCGCCGCCAGGGCAAGCATGTTTTCTATAGCTTGAAAAAGGAACTGCCCGACCTGGGCCGCGTTATCATGAAAAACTTGTCCGGGCAGCGGGGAAAAGCAGCCCCCTTTGCGAGCGACCGCGGGAACCTGGAGCTCTTCTGCAAGCGTTTCCAGCGCGGCAGTGCCTGCGACATGTCCATGGTGCAGGAATTCATCGCCTATAAAAACCAACAACAATAAAAGGAGTCTCTAATGGAAAAACTGGACAAGAACGCGTTCATCGAGAAGGTCTTCGATTTCGAGAAGGAAAAGGAGTGGAAATACCGCGGCAGCCTGCCGGCGATCATCGATTTTTACGCCGACTGGTGCGGGCCCTGCAAAATGGTCACCCCGATCCTGGAGAAGCTCGCGGCCGAGTACGACGGCAAGCTCGCCATTTACAAGATCGACACCGACAAGGAACAGGAACTGGCCGGGGCCTTCGGCATCCAGAGCATCCCCAGCCTGCTCTTCATCCCCGTCAGCGGCCAGCCGCAGATGGCCCGCGGCGCCATGGACCGCGGCTCTTTCGAAAAGGTCATCGCCGACGTGCTGGGCGTGAAAAAGGACGAAACGACGCCTTCGTGACGCGTGACAGGTTACGCGTGACGCGGGAAAGAGCGGGCATTGGCTGGATTTGCAACGCTTGACTTTAGCGTTATTTCGACCTTACAATTGAAGGATGATGGCATGGTGGAGCGAATCAAAGCCTCCGAAGGAGTTGACATGGAGCAGCTGAGCAAGAAGACGTTCTGCGAAAAAATATTCGATTACGAGAAAAAAAAGGAATGGGAGTTCCAGGGCACACTACCGGCGATCATCGATTTCTACGCCGACTGGTGCGGGCCGTGCAAGATGGTCTCGCCGGTCCTGGAGAAGCTTGCCGGAGAATACGCCGGCAAGGTCGATTTCTACAAGGTCGACACCGACAAGGAGCAGGATCTGGCCCAGGCTTTCGGCATCATGACCATCCCCAGCCTGCTCTTCATCCCGTCGAAGGGCGAGCCGCAGATGGCCCGCGGCGCCCACGACCGCCAGGCGTTCGCCAAGATGATCAGGGAAGTCCTGGGGGTGAAGTAGGGGAAGCCGAAGCCTCAGTGACGAGTAACAAGTGACGAGAAAACGCAAACGGCCGATCTCTTTTAGGCTCGCTCAATTGCTTGTCTTTTCCTTTTCACTTGTCACTTGTCACTGGTCACTCTAGTTTACTCTTCCGGGAATTTGTGTTATTTTCCCCCCATGAACAGCGACAAGAACGTCAAGGTCGATCAGGCGCTCGACGAACTATGCAAACTCAGGAATGACATCGAAACCGAGCTGCGCCTGATCACAGTCGACGCCTTCAACGGTGAGTTCACCGATTTTCCGGAAAACCTCGCGGCCGAGATTGTGGCCATTTACAAGAAGCGCGGCATCGAGCGCCTCTTTTCGCACCAGGCCGAGGCCTTGCAAAACGTGTTGCAGGGCCGGCACACGGTGGTGGCCACGCCGACCGCATCGGGCAAGACGCTGATCTACAACGCCGCCGCCCTGGACGCGCTGAGCCGCGACCCCCAAGCCAAGTCGCTCTACCTCTTCCCGACCAAGGCACTTTCCCAGGACCAGCTGGCCGAGCTGTTCGACATGAACAAGGCCATGGGCGACAAGCTGGGGCTGTATACTTATGACGGAGACACGCCGACCAGCATGCGTCAGGCCATCCGCAAGCAGGCCCAAATCGTCATTTCCAACCCCTACATGCTGCACTCGGGCATCCTGCCGCATCACACCAAGTGGGCCAGCCTGTTCGAAAACCTGAAGTACGTGGTCATTGACGAGCTCCACTATTACACCGGTGTTTTCGGTTCGCACGTGGCTAATGTCATGCGCCGCCTGAAACGCATCTGTACCTTCTACGGCACGCAGCCGGTGTTCATCATGAGCTCGGCCACCATCGCCAATCCGGCCGATTTGGGCGAAAAACTAATCGAGGAAAAAGTGGTCCTGATCGACCGCAACGGGGCGCCGCGCGGCAAAAAAATGCTGGTTTTTTTCAACCCGCCGGTGGTCAATCGCCAACTGGGCATCCGCCGCTCTTATGTTTCCATGAGTCGCGAGATTGCCGGCATTCTGCTCAAGGCGGGCCTGCAGGTAATCACTTTCGCCAACTCGCGCCTGATCACCGAGATCCTGGTCAAGTACCTGAAGAACGATTTTGAAAAGACCGTTCAGGACCGCGGCACCGTGCGCGGTTACCGCGGCGGCTATCTGCCCAAGATGCGCCGTGAGATCGAAAAGGGACTGCGCGAAGGCAAGATCAAGGCCGTGGTTTCGACCAACGCCCTGGAATTGGGCATCGATATCGGTTCCCTGGATGCCGTGGTATTGGCCTCCTACCCGGGATCGATCTCATCGACCTGGCAGCGCATCGGTCGCGCCGGCCGGCGCAGCAGCCAGTCGCTGGGCGTGCTGGTCGCCAGTTCCATGCCGATTGACCAGTATATCGTCAACCACCCTGAATACTTCAGCGGCCAGTCGCCGGAGATGGGACGCATCAACGCCGACAACCTGACCGTGCTCATGGATCATATCAAGTGCGCGGCCTTTGAGTTGCCATTCGCCCGGGGCGATCGTTACGGCGGCGAAAACCTAGAGGAAATTCTTTCCTACCTGGCGGAAAACCAGGTATTGCTGCGCAAGGACGACAAGTGGTTCTGGACCGAAGAGGGCTACCCGGCCGATGCCGTCAGCCTGACCCGGGTCACGTCGGACAACTTCGTGGTGGTCGACCGCACCGCCGGAGAACGGGTGATCGCCGAGGTCGGTTTTTCCGACGCCCTGGAGACGCTCCATCCCAAGGCGATTTACATCCTGGAAGGCGAGCAGTACGTGGTCGAGGAGCTCGATTACGAGAACCGCAAGGCCTTCCTGACCCGCTCCAATGCCGATTACTACACCGATTCCATCACCTATACCAAGATCAAGGTCCTGGACATCTTTGACGAGACGCGTTTGAAAAACCACAACTTCTCTTATGGCGACGTCCATGTTTTTTCACAGGTGGTGGGCTTCAAAAAGCTCAAGTTCTTCACCATGGAAAACGTCGGCGCCGGCGAGCTGCAGCTGCCGCAGCAGGAAATGCACACCACTGCCTTCTGGCTGACGGTGAAAAACGACGTGCTGCAATGCCTGGATTTCTCCAATGAAGAAAAGATCGAGGCCGTGGCCGGCATCGCCTACCTGATGAAGCACATCAGCCCGGTCATCCTCCTCTGCGACGTGCGCGACGTGGGCGTGGCCATCGAGGACAACCTGACCAAGGACCCGCTGCAGCCCGGGGCCTCGGTAGGGAACGCAAATTTGCGTTCCCTGCTGCGCAACCAGGCCGACATGACCTTCGCCGACCGCTTCGAGCCCAACATCTTCATTTTCGACAAGTACCCGGGCGGCGTCGGTTTTTCCGAAACGCTCTATGAGAAAGGAAAGCTACTGCTCGAAAAAGCGCTGGAGATCATCGACGGCTGCCCTTGCCCCAGCGGCTGCCCGTCCTGCGTCAGCCCGGCCATCCGCGTCGGGGGCAACCACAAGGCCGCGGCCCGCTTCCTGATTAAGCTGCTCCTTGACCGCCTGGACAATTAGGGCGCCGGCGGGAGATCTGGTCGTCCGCTTTGTTCGAGCGGCGATCTTCTTGGTCCATTTATCGTGATTGCCTCGCGTGCCGATACCGCAGGGGCAGTGCCTTTTTCCGTGCAACAACAAAACCCGTCGGTCGCTGCCTTCGGCTTGCATTTCATCGATGGCGCTTCGCTCCGGGGCAGGCGGGAGGGCGGCCTGCCCCTGACGCTGACCGGCGACTTGATTTGGGCTTATTGGCTATGAGAGTGATGCGAAATTTTCATTCAGCAGTTGCAGTGGCATAAGCAGGATTAATTGCGTAGACACTGTCGGACGCTACACAAGTGCCTCCGTAGTCTATGTTGCCTTCAGATTGTGTGCTCTTGTAAATGGCAACACTGACCTTATTGTTATACCAACAAGAATCATAAGGAGCCTCAAGCATGCCGGCTTCGACCACCAGTAGATCTCCCGTCCTAAACTTATACGTTTTTGTACGGAGCATAAAAACATGCGAGTTGTAACTTTGATCGTTTGAGTAATTAGGAAGTGAATAACAGTACCACCCTCTCGTTATACATTGCGGCCAAGTAATTACGTAGTAGTAAGTTGTCTGATTAAATAGATCATCGAGTGGACAGGCTCCCATTAAACCAACCAAAATGACCAGCAGAAAAAGTTTTACAAATTTCATTTTTACCCCCTTCCCCTTTCATTGAAGATATAAATAAATGTTATTCCCAAAAAAAACATTGTCAATGAAATTGTAAAAAAAATAATAATTATTTTTCAGCACTCATTTGGCAATTTCTATGCTTATCAAGCTGCTTTCGGTGCCAGTGCCGGGCGCGGCTTACCACAATTTGCGGTCATACTCCTTGTATATGGTGCGCAGGGCATAGCCGACCCTGGTGCCGGCGGCAAAGGTGCGCAGGAGATCCCTGAGCGGCGGCCGGTGGCGGCGACGGCGGTTGGGGTGGATGCGGAAGCCGAAGAGGTAGAGCAGGGAAAAATAGCGGTAGAACCTTTTCAGGGGCACCCGGGTCGGCAGGATGGTGTGCATGGAATCGTAGAAGGCGCAGGGGTCGGGGCAGATGAACTCCTTTTCATGCTGCCGCCACAGGGCCGTGCCCGGGGGCGGCCCGAAGACCGTGATGGTTACCTCGGCCGGGGCGATCTCGTTGATCATCCTGCGCACGGCGATAAAATCCTCGGCCTCGAAGTCGGGATTGACCATCAGGGCGGCATGCAGGGTGATGCCGATTTCGGCCAGGACAGCGACCGCCTTGCGGTTGATCTCCGGGTCGACGCCCTTGTTGTAGCCTTGCAGGTTCTCGCTTTCCATCGATTCCAACCCGACATAGAGCGAATCCAGCCCGGCCCGGCGCCAGAGGCGGAACAGGTCGGGGTGCTTGCAGATGGTGTCGCTGCGCGCCCAGCTGACGTAGTGCTTGCGAATGCCGCGCTCCAGCAACAGCTTCGCGATGGCCGTGGTCCGTTCGACATTGATGAACATCTCGTCGTCGACAAAATATATGTGGTTCTCGGGTACGGCGGCGATCTCGGCAACCACGTCTTCGGGGGTGCGCTGCAGGTACTTGCCGTTGGCCAGGTAATGCACCACGCAGAAGGCGCAGCGGTGCGGGCAGCCGGTGCTGGTGCGCAGCGTGGCCACTTGCGGAAAGATCGTCTTCACGGCGTCACCCGGGGCCCCGGACCAGACGCAGAAGTAGTCGCCGCGCCGTACCAGGTCGCGGCGCGGCCAGGGCACCTCGCTGTAGTCGGGCAGGGGCGGTGGCGGCTCTGAGGCCAGGGTGGCGAAATCGGTACTGGAAGTCGGCAGGATGCCCCCATCGGGGAGCAGCGGTTCCCCGGCCAGCAGCCTGGGCAGCAGACGGCGCATGGCCGTGCCCCCGTCGCCGCGCACCACGACGTCGATGATCCCGGGCAGCTGAAAGTCCAGCGGCATGGTCGTGGCATGGACGCCGCCCACAACGGTCATCACGCCGGGAAGTTCGGCCTTGGCCAGGGCGGCCAGGCGCTTGACGTGCACCGCCTGGTTGGAATAACCGCCGAAACCGACCACGGCGGGACGAAAATCCCGGAGCACGGCCTGCAGCTCGGTGTCGGCGGTGCGGCTCAGCGTCAGGTCGATGATGCGTGTCTCGTGGTCGCGGCTGATGCCGCCGGCCACCAGCTCGAGGTCCAGCGGTTCCAAGTGCAAAAAGGAGTGGAAAGCCCTGGCCACGCGCAAAGTCAGCGGCGGGCGGACCAGGAGAATTTTGCCTTTGGGGATGTCTTTTTTAGCCATGCGGCCATTGTGTACAAATCGGCCTTCAATGTCAACTGCCGGCGTGCGGGAAAGAATTGCATTGGCGTGGAAAAATTGCCGCTGTTTTGCTTGACTTGACTTTTTTTATTTCATAAAATCAAAGCAACACCAAGGAGGCTTCATGAAAAAAACAATGATCTTGTTATGCGGCATGCTTTTGGTTTCGGGACTCTACTCCTCGGCAAACAAGATGACCATTGATATCAATGTCGGCGCCATCACCGACCAAAATCTGACCTTCCCTCCGGACCTCTGGTCAGCCGGAGCTGAGTTGGATATCCCGCTCGGTAAAGTATTGATGCTCAGTCCCGAGGCGATATTCTACGGCTACAAGTTCGAATTCAAGGATTTTTTATTTTGCCCTGCCGTGATCTTGAATGTCACTTTCAGCAATTTCTTTGCCGGCGGCGGCGTGACCAAGTTTTTTTACCTGGGCAGTGGTACCTTTACTCCGTTGAGCGATGATTTCTTCATGAAAGTAAATGCCGGGCTCATGTCCGAGAGCCTCAAGATCACCCTTTACGTGATTACGCCTTTTTCGGATCAGGCATTTAAGGATTTTGCCGTCGGACTGACCCTTGGCTTCAGGCTCTAGATTCAATTTGTATTATTGACGGCTGCCCGGAATAACCAAGCGGGACGGTTCAGCCGCCGTGTTGCAGGCTGGTTTCTCTAACGTGGGGCGATAGCTCCAAAAATATCGTTTGAAAAAAAGTGTTGACAGAAAGTCAAAACCATATTATACTAACCTTATGGTTAAACTAATTGGTTGGTTAAATGAAAACAAACAATCCTGAAACCAAGGAGCGGATATTGCAGGCGGCTCAAAAGGAGTTTGCCGCCCGCGGCTTTGCCGGGGCGCGCATGGAAGCCATCGCCCGGGGAGCCGCGATCAACAAGGCCATGCTCTTTTATTACTTTTCGTCCAAGGACAACTTGTACCGGACGGTCCTGCTCGGAGTATTCAGCGAAATTTTTGGTGAAATCGGTCGTTTTCTTTCCCCGACGCTGACTCCCGGCCTTTTGCTGGAAAAATTTCCTGAAATCTACATCCGCTTCATTGCCCGCCATCCCGACCTGCTACGCATCATGGTTTTTGACTTGATCCACAACCCGGAGAACGTGACCGCCGCCATGTCCGGGATCATTCATGATAAGATGGCCTTTGCGCCCCAACCTTTTCTCGAGTTGATCACGAAGTGGCACCGGCAGGGACTGATCAGCGAAGGCGATCCCCTGCATTTCATGATGAACATTGTCGCCCTGTCAATTTTCTCATTCATCGGCAAGCCCATGGTCGAAGCCATTTCCGGGATCCAGATCAAAGATGATGCCGATTTTTTCCGAAAGCGCATCGCCAGCGTGGTGAACGTCTTGAAACGGGGGATGTTGAAATGAAAAAAAAACTGTTCCTGGCCTTCATGGCCAGCACCCTGATCCTGGCGGCCAAAGTGCCGCTGTCCCAGGCCGTAGTCAATGCCTGGAAAATCAGCCCGGGTCTTGACAGCCAGAAACTGGAAGAAAATGCCGCGGACACGGCCCGCTTGACGGCCCTGCGGCGCAAATACTTTTCCCTCTACCTGAACGGCAGTTACCGCTACACATCGGACACGATGCAGGTCAAGCTTTCCGACTTCCCCTTTCCAGCCAACGCCGACATGGCACCGGAAACGATCATCCTGTCTACTCCCAACCACAACATTGACATGAAAATATCGCTGCTGCAGCCTGTTTACAGCGGCGGCATGTTGAGCAACGCCGTGCGCATGGAGGCGATCCGGGAAGCGGCGGAGCGTGATCTGACCAAAATGAAAAAGCTCGAACTGGCCGGTAAAGTCAAAAGTTCTTTTTTTAACCACCGCCTGTTTTCTCGCAAGCGGGATTCATTGAACCTGTTGCTGGACATCCTGAAATTGCACCAAGGCAAACTGGAAAATCTGTACGCGGAGGAATTGGTCAGGAAATCCGATCTGCTGGAAACGCGGACCAAGGTGGATGAGATCCGGCTGAACCTGGAAGACCTGGAACAGTTGATCCGCAGCGAAGCGCTCAATTTCAGTACTCTGTGCGGTTATGAGCCCGGGGATATCGATGCGGATGCCCGTTCCGCCGATGAATCTTTGCCGGCGGCCCTGGAGTTTTTCCTGGCCCGGCACCCGCTGCTGCATTCTTTGGATGAAAGAGCGCGCATCCTGCAGATTCGAAAAAAAACGATCCGCGGCTCCTATCTTCCCCAGGTCAATGCTGCCGTCGAGTTTCATTACGGGCGCCCCGGGCAGAATATTTTCGTGACCCGCTGGACGCCTTACGTGCTGGGGATGATCAACGTTTCCCTGCCGATTTTCAACTGGAACCAGGGGGAACGGGATAAAAAATTGGTCGATATCGCCGCGCGCAAGCTCCAGAACCAGCGCGACGATTTTGTCCGCGAAAGTGAAAGAAACCTACGGCAGCTGTATTTCCGAAAGGAAAGCCTGGAAAAAAAACTAGCCTTGCTGGACAGTCTGGTGGCCAACGCCGCCGAGGATGCCCGCTTGAAGGAAGCCCTGTACTCGGAAAATCAGATTGATCATAACGATTACCTGGCTGCCCTGACCAGCCAGGAAAGGTCTCTTTCCAACCGCGAAGAGCTGCTCGCCCAGGTGGAATTGACCAAGGCCGGGATCCATGTCCTGATCGGGAAATTGGAGGAGGAATGATGAAAAAAACAGCAGTTCTGCTGGGCTTGCTGGCGTTCTTTTTTTCCTGCCAGAAAAAAGAATCGGAAATCCGGGCGCCGGGCGTGGTCGATGGCGAGATCGCCAGCGTCAAGGCCATGACGGCGGGGACATTGGACAGCTTGTTGGTCCAGGAAGGCCAGGCCGTGAAAAAAGGGGAATTGCTCGCCGAGATCAACCGTGACAAGCTCCGCAACGGTATTGAAGAGCTGGACCTGGCTGGCAGGGAGATAGTCAACAATGAAATCCGCGCCCGGGAAAAAAGGCAGCTGCTGGCCCTCAATTTTGACTATTGGCAAAAACAGGTGCAGCGCTTTGAACGCCTGAAGCAGAGCCAGTCCATTTCAGGTGACCAACTGGAGAGATCCCGGCTGCAGTTGAAAGAAGCCCGAACCTCGCTTTTTGAACTGGACCGGTCACTGGAAGCGCTGCAGATCCAGAAGGAGCGGATCGCCAACAAACGACAGGCATTCAACTTGGCCGAACGGGACATGCTGTTGCTATCTCCGGTTTCAGGTGTGGTGCTGGAGACATTCATCAGTGCGGGTGAAAATGTTTTTCCCGGTGTGGCCCTGGCGGACGTCCTGGATCTGGCCAGCCTTTTCGTCGACGTGTTCATCGAAGAGAAAGAGATTGCCGCTTTGAAGCTGGGCCAGCAGGCCCGGATCATTGTCGATGGCATGGAAGAACGTTCTTTTTCCGGTCGCATTTCCGCTTTTGGCAGGAAGGCCGAGTTTTCGCCCAAGTATATCGTGGCTGAAAAAGAACGCCAGGCCCTGCTGTACCAGGTAAAGGTCAGGCTCGATCAGGACCTTGATGTTTTCAAGATCGGCATGCCGGTCACCGTGATTTTCAATCAGTAAGGCAAGGTAACGATGGTCCGCCTGGAACACGTCTCCAAATCGTTCGCCGCGATCAAGGCCGTGGATGATGTTACCCTGGACATCCAACGGGCGGCGATCACCATCCTGACCGGAGCGGATGGCGCCGGCAAATCAACCATTTTCAAGATGCTGGTCGGACTGGTTAAAATGGATTCGGGAACGATTTTCCTGAATGGTCAAGATATCGGCGGAAACTACTCCTGCCTCACTTCTGTTTGCGGCTATATGCCCGAGAAGTTTTCCCTGTATACCGACTTGAGCGTCGAGGAGAACCTGAATTTTTTTGCCGCGATCCAGCAGGTGCCGTTGCGCCGGCGTGAAGAGCTCAAGCAACGTCTTCTGGAAAGGACCGGAATGGGCCCTTTCCGTCATCGCCGCGCCGGAGCCCTTTCGGGCGGCATGAAACAGAAACTGGCCTTGTCGACGATCCTGCTTTCTTCGCCGGAGCTGATCATCCTCGACGAACCGACCACCGGTGTGGACCCCTTGTCGCGCATTGAATTTTTCACCATCATTGAGACGCTCAAGAACGAAGGCAAAACCATCGTCATGTCGACCCCGTACCTCGACGAAGCCGAAAAAGGTGACCAAATCGTGTTCATCAAGAACGGCTGCATTATGCGTCAGGATTCGATCGCGGGTTTGCGCAACTCTTTTCCGGCGCGCCTGTTTCGCATCCTGCCGCGCGACAATATTTTTGAAGCCATGGCCGGAATCGAAGCCATTCCCGGCCTGGCGGGCCAGGCGCATATGCGTGGCAAATTCATCCGCTACATGCAGACCGGGACGGAAAATCTGGGCCGGCAAATCCCGCACCTGGAAATGGTGGAGGAAAAACCGACCCTGGAAGACATGTATATCTATTACGAGAGGCGGCAGTGAGTACTCCCGTTCCGGCCATTGCCGTGAGTGATCTTCACAAGAGTTTCGGTCACTTCCAGGCCGTGAAGGGAATTTCTTTCGACGTTCTTCCGGGAGAAATCGTCGGTTTCCTGGGACCCAATGGGGCCGGCAAAACGACCACCATCAAGATGATCACCGGACTGCTGAAAATCACGTCTGGAACCATCCGGATCGGCGGGCTGGACAATCGCAAGCATCTGGCCGCAATCAAGAAAAAATTGGGTTATATGTCGCAGAAATTCTCACTCTACGCCCTGCTGACGGCAATGGAAAATATCGAATTTTTCGGAGGCATATCGGGATTGGCTCCGCATGAGCTGAGGGCCCGCATGCACGTGATGGCGGAACAGGTCGCGCCCGATGTCCTGCGGCAAAAAATCCAGGATGTGCCCCCCGGCATCCGCCAGAAGGTGGCTCTCTTTGTTTGTCTGCTGCCGGAGCCGGAGATCATCCTGCTTGACGAGCCGACTTCCGGGGTGGATCCCGAAGCGCGCCGCAACTTCTGGAACGAGATCTATGGGCTGAAAAAGCGGGGCAAAACCCTGCTGGTATCGACCCACAACCTGGACGAGGCCGAATACTGTGATCGCATCATCATCATCCACAATGGTGATATCGTCGCCAGCGGCGCACCGGACGAGTTGTTGCGCCGGCATCAGCAAGTGAACATTGAAGCGCTTTTCGAGAACGCCATAAAAAATCATGGGCAGAATTAAAGCGATCATCGTCAAGGAATTTTTTCATATCCTGCGCGATCCACGCAGCCTGACCCTGGTTTTCATTACGCCGCTGGTCATGATATTCATCCTTGGTTACTCGATCTCCTATGACCTGAATCGCATCGATGCCGTGGTCATTGATCATGCCCAAAGCCGCTGGTCGAAGGCGTTGAGCGAAACTTTTGCCGCCAACCGTATTTTCGTCATCCAAAGCCGCGCGGCTGATACCGGGAACCCCCTTTCCCTGGCTGCCGCCGAGCAACTGCTGCGCCTCGGAAAAATCAAGGAAATCATTGTCATCCCGGCCGATTTTTCCAGGCGACTGAACGCCCACGGACAAAGCGAAGTCGGGCTGGTCATCGACGGCAGCGACACCAATGTCGCCAACCTGGTTTTTCAATACACGGAAAGGATCCTGCTGGAATTCACGGCGGCCATGAAGGGCTCCGGACAATTGCTCAAGATCGATACCAAGATATTTTTCAACCCCGAAGCCCGCAGCCAATTTTTCTTCATCCCCGGGCTGGTCGCGGTCATTCTTCTGATGATCTCGGCCATGCTCACCTCGCTGAGTATCGCCAAGGAAAGGGAAACCGGTTCCATTTCATTGCTGTTCATTTCACCCTTGAAGTCCGGGGAGATCGTCCTGGGCAAAACACTCCCTTACATTATGGTCGCCCTGCTCGACGGCGTGATCATCCTCCTGTTCGCCCGTTTCTGGTTCGGCATCCCGCTGCGCGGGAGCCTGATCGTACTGATGCTGTTCGCCTTGCTTTATATTATTTCAGGATTGGCGTTGGGCATCCTGATATCGACCATCGCCCCCAGCCAGCGGGTGGCCATGCTGGCCACGCTGCTGTCCACCATGTTGCCGTCCTTTCTCCTTTCCGGTTTCATTTTTCCCCTCGATTCACTCAGCCCGATTTTGCAGGCGATCTCCTACATCATTCCCGCCACTTATTTTCTGCGCATCATCCGCGGCGTGATCCTCAAGGGAGCCGAATTGAAGCATTTTCTTTTTGAAGGCGTCATGATGATCGTGCTCAGCATGGTGCTTCTGGCAGCGGCAACCAGTAAATTCAATCAGCAGAGGAAGGCCGTGCAATGAAATTGTTTTACCTGGTCAAGAAAGAATTCATCGAGATCACCCGCCAGAAAGAACTGCTGTTCCTGATGTTCGTCGGCCCGGTCATCCAGATCATCATCCTCGGCTATGTCATTTCCACCGATATCCGTCATGTGCCGGTGGGCATCGTCAATATGGCTCAAGGGCAGGCAGCCGGGCAAATGATCCAGCGCATCCGCCAAACACCCCTTTTCAATGTGCGTTATGAGAGTGAGCAGAGTGTGGATAACCTCGACTTGCTTAAAAAGGGAGAAGTGAAAGCCATGTTGATCTTTCGTGATGCCCTGGACCAAAAGCGACATATCCTGAAATATCCCGAAGTGCAGATTCTCATGGACGGCATGGATTCCAATACGTCGATGATCGCCGCCGGCTATTTCAATGGCGTCATCAAGAATTATATTCTGCATGATATGGAAAAGCTGGGGCAGGGGCTGCCGTTTAGCTCCAGGGCCGTTTTCCGCTTCAACCCACAGCTGCGCAGCATTAACTATATGGGACCGGGGATCGTTGGCTTTCTGCTGACCATCATCACCATGTTTCTGACCTCCGCTTCACTGGTTCGGGAAAAGGAACAGCAAACGCTGGACACCCTCCTGATTTCGCCGTTGAACACCCTGGAAATCTATATCGGCAAAGCGCTGCCGGCGGCCTTGATCGGGCTGCTCGATATGGTTATCGGTCTTCTGGTCGTGGTCCTCTGGTTCGGTATCCCGTTTCGCGGCAGCATGTTCTATCTCTTTCTGGCTTCCCTAGTCTATTTGGCCGCCATCCTGTCCTATGCTTTGCTGATTTCAGTCCTGTCCGCCACTACTCAGCAGGCTATGTTCTTCTCCTGGTTCTCGTTGATGATATTTCTCCTGATGTCGGGCTTTTTTACTCCGGTGGACAATATCCCTCCGCTCTTGCGTATCCTGGCTGACATCAATCCCTTACGCTACCTGCTCAAGATCATCCGCGAAATCTTCCTGAAGGGCAATGGCATTGCCTATTTTTGGAAGGATCTGTTGGCCCTGGGCGGCATTGCCCTGACCCTGATGGCGGTTTCCCTGCTGAATTTCAAGCGTTTCTTATCCAAGTGACGGTCTGCCGGTCCGCTTGAATCGGGGTTGGTTTCGTTTACAGGGCGGTCCGGTAATGGTATAATGAACGCCGATGACTGATTTAAAGTATATTGCCGTGGAAGGGTTGATCAAATCGGGGAAAACCAAGCTGGCCCGGATCCTGGCCGAAGAATTCAAGTCCCGGCTGGTCCTGGACAACCAGAGCAACCCCTTTTTGAAGGAGTACTACGAATCGTATTCCTCCACCTACAACCCCCTGGCCCTGAAAGCCCAGTTGATATTCCTAATCAACCGCTTCAACCAGCAACTGGAGATGAAACAAAAAGACCTCTTTCAAAAAACCACCGTTGCCAATTACATTTTTTACAAGGACGGTATCTACGCCCACACGGTACTGAGCGATGAAGATCTGGATATTTACAAGAAAATACTGAATGTTTTTTCCGAGAAGATCGTATCCTGCGGCTTGGTGATCTATTTGCAGACTTCATTTTCTGAAATGATCCAGCGGATCCACAAGTTCGGCAGCGAGCTTGAAAAAAGGATGCCCAGCGAGTACTGGCGGGAAATATATGAAGCCTACAATTATTATTTCTTCAATTACAAATTGTCGCCGCTGCTGGTGGTCAACGTCGAAAAAACCGACTTCGAAAACCGCAGGGAGATCGACAACCTGATCCGGGAAATAAAAAATCATAAAAAAGGAATCAGCTACTATGCACCGGCCTGAGTTGGGAAAAAAAACGGTATTATTCCTGGCTCAAAAAAAAACCAAGGGTGAAAAGATCGCCGCGGTGACGGCCTTTGATTTTCCGACTGCGCGTATCGCCGCCGAGGCCGGCGTAGACATTATTTTGGTCGGGGATTCGCTGGGCATGGCGCTGCAGGGGCGGGAAAACACACTGAAAGTGACCATGGACGACATGGTCTATCATACATCCCTGGTCGCCCGTGCCCGGCCTCCGGCACTGGTCGTCAGCGACATGCCTTATGGATCGTTTCATGGCAGCATAGAAAAAAGCGTGGAAAACGCCTGTCGCTTTATCAAGGAAGGCGGGGCCGAAGCTGTTAAGCTCGAGGGGGGGCGCAAACGCTTCCAGGTTATTGAAGCTCTGCTGAACGCCGAGATCCCGGTCATGGCCCATCTCGGATTAACTCCGCAATCGGTGCTGCGGATGGGTGGATTCAAGGTCCAGGGCAAGCTGCGTGAAAAAGCCCGCGAAATCCTCGCTGACGCCCAGGCATTGGAAAAACTTGGCGTGTTCGCCATTGTCTTGGAATCGATCCCCCAGGAGCTGGCAAAAAAAATAAGCGCCAACTTGAATATTCCGACGATCGGCATCGGGGCCGGTCCTTTCTGCGATGGGCAGGTACTGGTTTTTTCTGACCTAGTCGGGCTGACCAGCATGAACCTGCCGAAGTTCGTCCGCCAGTATGCCGATACCCTTGCCATCTGGCAAAAGGCGCTGCGGGAATATGTCCGCGACGTGCAAAGCGCTGCTTTTCCCGATGACCATGAAAGTTACCATTTGCATAAAGACATCGACGAATTTCTCAAATGAAAATTTGCCGCACCATCCCAAGTTTAGTTGAAGCGATATCTCGGGCCGGTCGGCAAAGCATCGGTTTTGTGCCGACGATGGGTTTTTTGCATGCCGGACACCTCAGCCTGGTCGAAAGGTGCCGGCAGGAAAACGACTTGGCGGTCGTATCCATATTCGTCAATCCGTCCCAATTCGGTTTAAACGAGGATCTGGACCGCTACCCGCGTGACCTGGAACGAGACAGCGCCCTATTGGAAAAAGAACGGGTTGACCTGCTTTTTCTGCCCGGCAGGGCGGATATCTATCCACCAGGCTACGCGACGTATGTCAGCGTGGATGGTTTGGATGCGGTCTTGTGCGGGGCATCACGCCCAGGCCATTTCCGCGGCGTGGCCACGGTGGTGCTCAAGCTTTTCAACCTGGTGCACCCGCAGCGGGCTTATTTTGGCCAAAAGGATGCCCAGCAGGCGATCATTATCTGCCGCATGGTCTGCGACCTGAACCTGCCCGTGCAGATCAAGGTTCTGCCCATCGTGCGTGACCGTGACGGCCTCGCCCTCTCTTCACGCAATATTTATCTTTCTCCGGCAGAACGGCGGGCAGCCAGGCACTTGCCGCAGGCGTTGACCATGGCCGCCGATCTCATCAGCCGTGGCGTGCAGGAAGCCGCGGTTCTGAAAAAAGCCATGGCTGAAGAATTCGCCAAAGACCGGCTCATCCAAGTTGATTATATCGCCGTGACCGGGTTGCAGGACCTGGTTGACCTGACGCTCATCCAGCCGGGGAACACGCTGATTGCCGCGGCCATTCGTGTCGGCAAAACCCGTCTCATCGATAATTTAATACTAGGAGATTTGTCATGCTGATCCCTTTTTTGATTTCAAAGATACACCGGGCCGCAGTCACCGGCTGTGACATCAACTATGAGGGGAGTATTTCCATTGATGAGGAAATCATTGAAAAAGCCGGTCTGCGCCTGTATCAAAAAGTAGATGTATACAATATCAGCAACGGGGCGCGTTTTTCCACCTATGTGATCCCCTGGCCGCGCGCCTCCCGGGGCATCGTGGTCAATGGTGCCGCCGCCCGCATGGTGCAGCCGGGCGACATGGTCATTATCGCCGCCTATGCGCTGATCGACGAGAAGGAAGTGAATTCGCTGCATGCCGTGATCGTCAACATGGCGCCCGGCAACATCATAGAGAAAATCACCCAAACGAAACTGTGAACGGGCGCTGGACGCCTTCACTTAAGGAAAATTCATGAAAAAAGTAATCGGTCTGGGCAATGCCCTGGTTGACATTCTGGTGCGTATCGACGACGACGAACTGCTGGGACGTCTCGACCTCCCCAAGAGCTGCATGACCCTGGTCCGCGAAGACCAGGTCAATGCCATTCTGGACAAGGTGTCGGAGCTGGAAAAGCAGGAGGCTTGCGGCGGTTCGGCGGCCAACACCATCAGCGGATTGGCACGTCTGGGTATCCGGACAGGGTACATCGGCAAGATCGGCCACGATGACTACGGAGCTTTTTTTGAACGGGAAATGAAGAAACACGGTGCGGCCACGCATATGTTTTTTGGCCGCGCCCAGACCGGGCGGGCCCTGGGTTTCATCACTCCCGATTCGGAACGCACCTTCGCCACTTTTTTGGGTTCTGCGGTGGAACTGGAAGGTTCCGACCTGGATGCGGAATTGTTCCGTGGCTATGACATATTTCATATCGAGGGTTACATGGTGCAGAACCAGCGGTTGTTCGAAACGGCCGTACGGCTGGCCAAGGAAGCCGGCCTGGACGTATCCCTCGACCTGGCCAGCCACAACGTGGTGCGCGAAAACCTGTCTTTTTTAAAGGAAATGGTGGGGCGCTACGTAGATATTGTATTCGCCAACGAGGACGAGTCCATGGCCTTCAGCGGCCGCCATTCCCCGGGGGAAGCCCTGGTCGCCATCTCGCCAAGCTGCCGCATCGCGGTGGTCAAGCTGGGCAAGAAAGGCTCATTGGTCCGCTGCGCCGGGGAGCAGCACCGGATCGGCTGCATACCGGCTCGGGCTGTGGACACCACCGGCGCCGGCGACCTGTACGCCGCGGGCTTCCTCTATGGCTTGATCCACGGCTACTCTCTGGCTGTTTGCGGCAATATCGGTTCGCTGCTTTCCGGCAAGGTGGTCGAGGTCGTTGGCGCCAAGCTGGATGAAAACAAATGGCGGGAAGTGGAGGCGGCCCTGCCCGCACTCATTTCCTGAAAATCAAGGCGAGGGAGGAATTAATGAACAGCAGGAGCGACGAAGCCGTGGCCATGATGGTGGCGGGATTCAATTGCGCGCAATCGGTTTTTGGCGTATTTTGCGCCGACCTGGGTCTTGACCAAAAAACAGCCCTGAAACTGGCTACCGGCTTCGGTGCCGGTCTGGCCAATAAACAAGAAATCTGCGGAGCGGTGTCCGGCGGCATTATGGCTATCGGCTTAAAACACGGCCGAACCCAAACAAGCGACCTCGAGGCCAAGGAGCGGACATATCTGCTGGCGAACGAACTTATGGCCAGATTCAAGGTTAAATTCGGCTCCTGCCTGTGTCGAGAACTGCTCCCGGGCATCAACCTGGTTACTGCGGCCGGACATACCCGCTACAAAGAAAAGAACCTAGCGGAAACAGTGTGCCGTCCCTGCGTGGCCGAGACCGTGCGCATTCTGGAAGATATTTTGTTAGGGCCGGGGCACTGTTAAGAAATTTTAAAAAAATCGACGATGCGAAACCTCGGCGGTCCCGTTTGTGTTAAAATATATAAATGTTTAGGAGGGTTAAATGTCAAAAAAATTCCGTGTTTCTGTCATGGCCGGATTGGCGGTATTCGTGATCGCCGCTCTGGCATCGGTCCTGGCTGCCCAGGAAATACCGCTCATCCCGCGCCAGATTCTTTTCGGCAACCCGGTCAAGGCATCACCGCGAATCTCGCCCTGCGGCACGCGCCTGGCCTACCTGGCCCCATCGGACAAGGGTGTGCTCAATGTCTGGGTGCGCACCATCGGCAAGGAAGATGATGCCCAGGTGACCAACGATACCCATCGCGGCATTCGCATTCACTTTTGGGCCGAGGACGGCAAGCACCTTTTCTACCTGCAGGACCTCAACGGGGACGAGAACTGGCATGTCTACTCGGTTGACCTGGAAAGCAAAGTGGTGCGCGATTTGACCCCGTTTCAGGGGGTGCGCGCCAGCAACATCATGACCGACAAGAAATTTCCCAACCAGATGCTGGTCGGTTTGAATCTGCGCGACCGCCGCGTCTTTGACATGTACCGCGTGGACCTTGGCAACGGGGCGATCACCCTCGATACCGAGAATCCCGGCGACGTCCTGGGCTGGGTCACTGATTCAGACTTTCAAATCCGTGCTTGCCAGGCGCAGAATCCCATGAACGCATCGACCATCGTGCGCGTGCGCGATAATTATGATGCGCCCTGGCGTGATCTCCTGACCTTGCCCTTCGGCGAGAACGGCGGCATTGACGATTTTTGCGCCGACGGCAAGTCACTCTACTTGGAAACGTCGGTCGGCGCCGATACAGCCCGCCTGGTGCGCATCGACGCGGCCAGCGGCAAGGAACTGGAGACCATCGCCAAGGACCCCCGGGCCGATGTCGGCGGGGTAATCATCCATCCGGACACGCGCCAGGTGCAGGCGGTGGGCTTCAACTACGTGAAAAACGAATGGCGCATCCTTGATCCCGCCATCCAGGCTGATTTTGATGTCCTGGCCAAGATCGGCCGCGGCGAATTTTACCTTTCGGGGCGCGACCGCGCTGACAAGAATTGGCTCATTACTTACCAGGTCGATGACGGCCCCGTGGCCTGGTACGTCTACAACCGTGACGGCAAGAAACTTCAGCTATTGTTCGTCAATCAGCCTGATCTGGCCAAGTATCGGATGGCCCGCATGGAGCCCAAGATTATCAAGGCCCGTGACGGTTTCAAGCTGGTCAGCTACCTGACCCTGCCGGTGGGCGCCAAGGGTAAAAAATTACCGCTGGTGCTCAATGTCCATGGCGGGCCGTGGGCCCGCGATGGTTGGGGCTATAACCCCGAGGCGCAGTGGTTCGCCAACCGCGGCTACGCCTGCCTGCAGGTCAATTTCCGCGGCTCGGCCGGTTTCGGCAAGAAGTTTCTCCATGCCGGTGACAAGCAGTGGGGGGTCGGCTCCATGCAGCACGACTTGACCGACGCGGTTAAGTGGGCCATCCGGCAGGGCATCGCCGATCCCAAGAAGATCTGCATCTACGGTGGTTCCTATGGCGGCTATGCCACCCTGGCCGGGCTTGTCTTCACACCCGAGCTTTATGCCTGCGGCGTGGACATCGTTGGCCCGTCCAACATCCAGACTCTGCTCAAGTCGATTCCTCCGTACTGGGCGCCCATCAAGAAACGGTTTATCATGCAGGTAGGCGACGCCGAGAATGACGAGGCGTTCAACAAGAAAATCTCGCCGCTGTTCTATGCCGCCAACATTCGCGTACCGCTGATCGTGGCCCAGGGCGCCAACGACCCGCGCGTCAATATCCGCGAGGCCGACCAGATCGTGGCCGCCATGCGCGCCAAGAAGCTGCCGGTGACCTACGTGGTCTACACCGATGAGGGGCACGGCTTCGCCCGGCCCAATAACCGCCTCGACTTCTACGGCCGCGTCGACGAGTTCCTGGCCAAACATCTGGGCGGCCGCGCTGAACCATGGCAACAGGTCGAGGGAAGCTCGGCCGAGGTGCGCTGACCATCAGAAATTCGTAATACTGAAAAAAAAAGGCGGGGGCGTGTGCCCCCGCCTTTTTTATTGGTATAAAAATCAGTTATTTGCCGAGGATCTCCTGGACCAATTTCTCGGCCCCATAGATATTCTTCATGGCTTCGATGATGGCCGCGCTGTGCACCGAAACGGTACGGTTGGCGGTATCGTCGTAGAAAAACCGTCCGACGAAACTCTCGATGTTGCCGTCAAAAACCAGTCCGACCACTTCGCCGGCCTTGTTGATCACTGGCGAACCTGAATTGCCGCCGATGATATCGCCGCTGCAGACAAAATTCAGCGGCGTGGACAGGTCCAGCTTGTCGCGGGCCGCGGCCACGCGCCTGGGCAGGTTAAATGGGGGCTTGTTGTCGAAGCTGGCAGCCCGGTCAAAGAGTCCGTAGAACGTGGTCTTGTAGGGTGCGATGGTGCCGTTCATGGGGTAACCCATTACGGTGCCGTAGGAAAGGCGCAGGGTAAAGGTGGCATCGGGATAGGCATTTTTGCCGTAAATGGCAAAGCGGGCCTGGCCGATCTTCTCACCGGCCGGCCTGACGATGCTTTCGATGTTGTCTTCCTGCCATTTAATCATTTCGCGCATGATGGGATCCAGCTTGCGGGCCAGAACGATGAATGAATCGTTGCATTTGGCCACGGCCGCTTCGCCGCCGTCGACCAGCTTCCGGCGCAGGGCGGGATCGGTCAGCTGGGTGCCTGCCAGCAAGGCCTTGGCTGCTTCTTCCGGGGTTTTGCCGTCTAGAAGTATTTTGACAAACGGGTCGTCGGCTCCAAGTTCTTCGATTTCTTGTTTCATGCCGTCGATCAACAGGGCTTCCTCCAGTCCGAGGTAGATGGGCGCCGGAGAAAAGAGGCGGAAACGCAGCGATTCGAGCTGTGAATCATGATAGCCTTGCAAGCGCTGGCCGTCGGGTTTCCTGATCTCGGCCACATAGCGCACGATCTGCTGGGCGATTCGACCCAGGCGCAGGCCCGGGACACGGCGGAAGGTAAATTCGCTTTGGCGCGGTTTCAATTTTTCAATAGCCTGGGCAATCTGGTCCCAGGCGTCCGCATATGCGTCCTTCCATTTGGGATTGGATTCGATCATTTTACGGAATTCGGCTTCGCTGGCGGCTTTCTTTTCCATGAAGCCCGGAGCTTTCATGCCATCCAGTTCGCCGCTGCTGACCTTGAGGCCATTTTCAATGCCGAAGATTATGCCCGCAGCCTGGCGTGCCTGTTCCATGCCCTGCATTGCGTATTTTTTGGCCACGGCCAGCATGCGTTTCATTAATTTGAGGCGGACCGGATAGGTGAATTCGCGTTGAAATTGGAGCTGGGTCAGGGTCAGCAGGCGGTTGGTCGAGCCGGGATTTCCGGAAATAAAGACCAGTTCGCCGTCAGCCGCGCCATTGGCGCTCCATTTCAGGTAGTGCTTGACATGGGCAGGTTTGCCTTTTTCATAAGCGCGGAACAAGGCCATGTCGAGGTCATGGCGGGGATAGGTGAAATTATCGGAATCACCCCCGAAAAATGCGGCTTGTTGCTCGGGAGCGAAGACCAGCTTGACGTCGGTGTATTTTTTATAGCGATACAGCCAGTATTCGCCTCCCTGGTAGAGCGCAACCACGTCGGAGCGCAGGCCGGTCTTTTTCAAGCTCTTGCGTTCGATAGCGGCGATGACTGCTTTCTTTGCCTTGTTGGCCTTGATCGCATCCATGCCCGGTTTGACCGCGGCATTGATGCGCGCGGTGACGTTTTCCATGGAGATCAATACGTTGAGTTCCAGGTCTGGACAGGGAAGCTCTTCGGCCGCGGTGGCCGCGTAAAAACCGTTTGCCACGTAGTTCTTCTCAGCCGTCGAGACTTTCTGCAGTTGGCCCAGAGCCACATGATGGTTGGTCAATACCAGGCCGTTGGGACTGACGAACGAGCCGGAGCCGCCGTCATTGGAGCGAACCGAAGCCAGGCGGATATGGTCAAGCCAGGCTTGGGTCGGTTCAAAACCGTATTTTTCCTTCCACTGCTTGACTGGTGGGTTGTCCAGCGTCCACATGCCTTCGTCGGCAGTGAGTGGTGAAGCCAGCACCAGCATAAAGGTCGCTGCTGCCAGAAAAAGAATTCCAGGCAGCACTTTTTTTTGATTTTTTTTCACTATAAACCTCCTTGTGAATATTATATTATACTTATAAAAATGCCAAAAAGTTCAAGAAATGTAGTTTTGATTTTTCTTATCTTTCAAGTCGCTTTTCGCGATCGCCCAGCACCCAGGACCCATTGCCCATGATCCGGCGTTATCATTGACAGCCCCCGCTTTTTAATGGTATAGTGCTGGCCTTGCATTACTCCCGGGGCCATGGTTTAATGGTAGAACGCGACCTTCGCAAGGTTGAGATGGCGGTTCGATTCCGCCTGGCTCCATTTTAAGAACTCAGTGTTAGTGTTAGTGTTAGTGTTAGTAAGAAGACACATAAATGGTTTTCATCGGGTATTCCTTTTTTCATACAATCATTCAGTAAAACGTGATCTAATTTGCCGCTGCCAGGGCGGGAATGACGATCGGGCTGAGAATGTCATAGCCGGACTGATTGGGGTGCAGGCCATCGCCGTCGTGGCATGAGGCGGGCAATTGTCCCTCGCTATCGGCGATCCTTTCATAGTAATCCATTAGAATGATGCCTTGGCTGGAACAAAAGCTCCGAATCCAGTCGTTAAAAGCGCGCAGATCATCCAGTTGGGCCTGGGTGCAGTCCCCATAGCCCACATCGACCGGCAGGGTGGTGCCCAGGACCGGGACGGCACCGATACTGCGGATGCGGGTGACCAAGGCGGCCAGGCTGCTTTCATATTCGCCCAGGGGCGTCCCGCCGTCGCTGTAGAAGTAGGCGCCGCATTCCTTGACCACAACCATATCGGGGTGAAGAGCCTGCACTTGGTCCCATACTTGGTTTTTGTCCCAATCGTAGTGGATCACCTTGCGAAAATCGTAGCCGGAGAAGTAATGGTCGAAGTCCCAATTCTCGGTGATTGAGGCGCCGACAAAGACCACGGTCAGGTCGGTCAACTGGCCGCTGGCGCCCGCGGACTTCTTGCACTGGTTCCCTGTGCCCAGCAGCAGCAAACAAAGCAAAAATATTCTGCCCTTGGCTTTCATGCGCACCTCCACAGTGCTTCTTCATGAAGCCCTGTTCTCTCCGGTGAAATTATGGGGGACATTTTATGCATGATCACTATTCGCCACCATGGATTGAAATCATTGTCAGCTCAACCCGCATCGGTGGGATTTTGGTCGGGTTTCTCCCCGGGGTTGACCGCCCAGGCGATGGCGATGCTCAGCAGATAGAGCAGGAGCATGGGTACGGCAAACATGGTTTGGGTGACCATGTCCGGGGTCGGCGTAATGACTGCGGCCAGGATGAAGATGGCCACGATGGCATATTTAAAATAGCGGAGCAGGAAACGGGCGCTGACGATGCGCAGCTTGGCCAGCAGGAAAACCAGTACCGGCAATTCAAAAATAATGGCAATGCCGAACAATACCCGGAATGCCAAGGCGAAATAGTCATTGATGGTGATGATGGCGGTAAAATCCTTGCCGATATTAAGGAAAAACCGGCAGGCCATGGGGAAGACCACGAAATAACCGAAAGCTCCTCCCAGCAGGAAAAAAAAAGTGGTGGCCAGGACGAAAGGCAGCACCCATTTTTTTTCCTTGGCGAACAGGGCCGGCGAAATGAAAAGCCACAATTGGTGAAAAATGAACGGCGAGGACGCAAAAATCGAGAAAATGAAGGCTACCTTGATATACATCATGAAAGGTTCGGCCAAGGCCGTGAAGGCCAGTTTTTTTTCACCCGTCGGCAGTACCGGCAGGAACTTCAGTACCGGCAGCGAAAGCCAGTAATACAGCTTGTCGACGAAGCGCCAGGAAGCAAGGAAAAAAACCAGAATGAACGCAAAAGAAAATATGATGCGTTTGCGCAGTTCGCCAAGGTGTTCAAAAAACGACATCTCATTTGCTTTTTTCATCATCTTTTCCCTTTTTACTGCTGCCGGCAGTGACATCCATATTCAGGGCATCCTGAATATCCTTGCCCATGGCCTTGATGGGTTTGTCAATATCACTGTAAACATTCAATGCGTCCTTGATGTCTTTTTCGATGTCCTTCAACGGCGAGGCCATGTTTTCTTTGTAAATCTCATCCTCGATTACGGATTTAGCCTCATCAATGGTCGAACGGAATTCACGAATGGCTTTCCCCAGCAGCTTGGCGAATTCGGGCAGTTTTTTTGGGCCGAAAACAAGCAGTACGACTATGAAAATCATGATCAATTCCGGAAAACCGATGGATCCGAACATTTTTATCCCTTCATGTTGAGTGGTTTACTTTTTATCGCTGACAATTTCCTTCAACACCCTGGTCAGGAAAGCATGGAAAGCGCGCAGAGTCGGCTCAAATTCGATTGAAAAATTGGTTCGACTCAGGTTGTCATAGAAACTCAGGAACTCGTTCCAGTCTTTATAAAGCAGGTAATTCAAGTCGGTTTCCATGAATTGATTGATATCGAAAAAAATTTCTGACGGAGCGATACTGCCTTTGTTGCTGAAATAATCATTGATCTTGGTATGCAGCTTGACCAGTTTTTTCTTGACCTCGATGGATTTCTGTTTGCGCGAAACATAGTTTTCAAAAATATTGCTGCCGGTGATTTCAGGCTTGAAAAGCCGGGCCACGCTTTCGATCATTTCCTGCATGGCCATTTCAGAAATAACGATGATATTTTGGATCATTTTTCTTTTTTTCATCTTGTTGGTTTCGGAGTCAAAATAAAGGGGCAGTTCACCCTCACATATTTTCTTGAATTCCAGCTTGAGGTTCTTGAAGATGGCGCCGACTGCGCCCAGTTCATTTTTCAGGTTGGGATCGGTCTGCAGGCTTTCCCAGAGTGAGGTTTCGTTGAAATCGATGATGGCTTCCATGTTTTTTTTCAGTGAGAGGATCAAGGGAATGGTCATATCCAGGTACTTGTTCTTGTTCAGATTCAACTCAATAAAATTACTGATTTTTAAGATGCGGAAAGCGAGGATAAAAAAGATGCCCAGGTTTTTTCGAGTGGTTTTTTCTTTGCAAGCGGCAATGATTCCCGAGATGTCAGGCTGGAAAATTTTATCCATTCTTGGAATAAACTGCTTTTTCAGCAGTGAAATCAATATCGGGTTGTTCAGCAATTCGCGGTGGTAAAGTTTTTTTATTGCCAGGTATCCCCTTTGCGGGACAATATCGATGCGCAGGATTTCACCGAGCAGGGTTCTAAAACTTTGCAGGAAAATACGAAAACTGTAGAACCAGGATTCGGGAGAATACAATTCCTTCAGATTGGGGAACTGCTTATCCATATTCCCTTCCAGGATTTTATCCACGATGAATTCTTCAAAATTGAGAAAGTATTTATCTTTTTTAAAATCCAGCTCCTTGAGCAGCGATGTGATTCTGCCCGCCACCTGATTGAGACTGAAGACGTAAAATTCGTAATTTCTCTCCGTCGGAGTCTGGAATTTGAAAATCAGGTTTTCCAAATATGGCGAGGAATTGAATTCCTCAATGCTTTCCAGCCATAATTTGAGTTCAAACAAATCTAGCATCATTTTTTCCTGGTCAATTTTATCGATCCAGCCGGAAAAAATGTTTTCCCATTCTTTTTCTGCAGGCAGGGATATGGTTTCGTTTTTTTTTGAAAAAAAATCGCCGATGTTCTCCAGTTCCTTCTTTTCCATGATGCCATTGTAGCGAAAATCAATCTTTATTGCAAGAAACATCTTCTGACGCCCCACCCAAGTCAATGGCTCTGGATATTCAATGAGTTTGTAAAATATTGAATCCCTTGTTCTGGAAAAAAGCCGAATTATTTGTTATACTTTAAACTGATGAGTAAAAAAGAAAATGCCATTTCCATGTTTTTTAAAAGCAACCTTAAATATACCGAGCTGAGTGTTCTGGTTTTGGCTTTCATTAAAAAAATACTTGAAATTGGCGATGATGAGTTTTTTAAAATCGAAATTTCCCTGCGTGAAGCCATCAACAACGCCATCGTTCATGGCAACCAGAATGATTTAACCAAGCTGGTGTTTGTCGAATTTATCTGGGAAAAATCTTTTTTGCGGATGCGCATCCGGGATGAGGGCAAACAAAAAATCAATCTGAATCAAATCCTAGAAAAAATTAACAGCTGCGGCCTTCTGTCCTCCAATGGACGCGGCATCATGATCATCAAAAGCTATATGGATAAATTTGAGTTTCGCTGCCTGAATCGTGGCAGTGAAGTCCTTATGGAAAAAAAATTGTCATGAATCTGCTCAGTCTGGAAACGTCTTCGCAGGACGTTTCCATCGCCGTTTTTAAAAATGAAGACATTTTGCTTGAATACAATTTTTCTTCGCGGGACAACCTGTCCGCCATGCTGGTCCCCAGTTTGGAGTTTGTTTTGAAATCACTGGACCTGTCGATGGGGAATATCGATTTGTTCGGAGTGGGTATTGGCCCTGGGCTTTTTACCGGTATTCGTATCGGCTTGGCCACATTGAAGGGGGTGGCCTTCGCAGAAAAAAAACCGCTGGTCGGAGTCACTTCCCTTATGGCGCTGGCTTTTAAGTTTGTTGATACTGAAAAAAATGTCATTTCTCTCATTGATGCTAAAAAAGGAGAAGTTTATCTTGGCGGCTATCGCTTCATGGGCGGTGAGCCGGTTGAACTCATTCCACCCTGTCTGCTGAAAATCAATGATATCGTTCCACTGCTGGAGAAATTCCCTGACAAGATTTTTACGGGTAGCGGGGCAGAAAAGCATAAGGATTTTTTGGTGCATCATTTCAGCGGCAGCCGCCAGCTGAATCGTTCGCATTTTCTGGCAAACGAGATCGGTATGATCGCTTGGCAGCAGTTTCGCCGCAAACGATATCTGACCAACCTGCAAAGCCTGTCTCCTTTTTATCTGCGCAAGCCAGATGCTGAAAGCAACCTTGCCGTTTCCAACGCCATCCTTGATTAGAAAGGCCAGAGCGGCAGATTTAGCCGCCGTGCTGGAAATCGAGCACGCGCAATTCTCCAATCCCTGGACCGCCGATCATTTTCAAGCCGAATTGAACAATAGTTTCTCTCATTTTTATGTCGTCGAGAACAGGGAAAATTCAGCCGTGGCCGGATTTATGATATTTTGGAGACTGGACGGCGAACTTGAATTGCATAAAATCGCAGTCATCCAGGCTTGCCAGCGGCACGGCTTTGCTTCCAGCCTGATGGATTTTTTTATCCGCATCGCCCGTTCCTGGCATTGCCATCATGCGTTGCTTGAAGTGCGGGCCAGCAATGAAGCGGCGATCCGCTTATATGAAAAGACTAATTTCCAATGCGTGGGTCGACGCCGTGATTATTATTCACACCCCAGCGAAGATGCCTTGGTCTTCCGATTGGAGTTTTGAACAGGCTGCCGCTGGATTAAAAAATGTCTGGTTCTTTGCTGATGCGCTCTTCAATTTTTTGTTTTTCTTTTTCCCAGAAATCAATTCCGGCGGCTTCAAAAATGGCGACAATTTGCGGATCGAACTGCCGCCCGGAATGTTTTTTTAATTCGGCGGCGGCAATTTTTAACGGCAGGGCTTTTTGATAAGGCCGATCGGAAGTCATCGCGTCAATGGCATCAGCGATATTGAATATCCTGGCCCCCATGGGGATATCTTGCCCGCTCAGGCCATGGGGATATCCGCTACCATCAAATGCCTCGTGATGGTGTAAAACGATCTGGGCTGACGATTCCAGGAATTTGATGCGCCGCAAAAGATTATAGCCGATACTCGGATGATTTTTCATGATCAACCATTCCTCGGCGGTCAATTCTCCCGGTTTCCTCAGTATGGCGTCAGGAATGCCGATTTTGCCGATATCATGAAGCAAGGCGCCGTACTCATATACCTTCAGGGTATTTTTATCGCTTATTTTCATTAATTCGGCCAGCTTTAAAGTGAAGCTGACCACACGCAGGGAATGGCCTTGTGTTTCGGTGTCGCGAGTATCCAGGACCGTGGCCATGGCTCGCAAGGTGAAATTATAAGTTTTATCAAGTTCCAGCAGGGCTTTTTTCAAATCACTGGTCCTTTCTTCGACCATTTTTTCCAGGTGTTTCTGATATTCCTTATTTTCCAGGACTAGGCGTCTTTTTTCCAGGGCTTTACTGGCGGCAAAAGAAACCTCGTTCAGTTTAAATGGTTTGGATACATAATCATAGGCCCCTTTTTCCATTGCCGTAATAGCCGATTCGATATCCTTGACGGCGGAAATCATAATGACCATCACATCGGCGTCGATCAGTTTGATTTCTTCCAGTAATTCGAGTCCGCTTTTTCCCGGCATGCGGATATCGGACATGATGATGTCAAAATTCCCATCGTTTTTAAACTTCTGCAGCGCTTCAAAAGCGTTGGCTGCCAGGTGGCACTCATACCCTTCGTTTTCCAGGAAATCCTTCAGCAGTTCACGGATGTCTTTTTCATCGTCGGTAATGAGTATCCTTCCCTTTTTCATTAGTTTTCCAATATCATATCCGCCCGGTCCTGTAAAGGGGTAAAAAAAGTCGTCCGCGATATCCAGAAAAACAGGCTTTTCTCAAACTGCGGTTAATAGCGGTAATGATCGGGCTTGAACGGGCCGGAACTTGAAATTCCCAGGTACTCGGCTTGCTTGGCTGTCAGGATGGTCAGTTTTGCTCCCAGAGCTTCCAGGTGCATTCGTGCCACTTCCTCATCCAGGTGCTTGGGCAGGGTATAAACTTTCCTTTCCAGGCCGCTCTTAAGCAATTCGATCTGGGCCAGGCATTGGTTGGTAAAACTGCAGCTCATGACAAAACTGGGATGACCGGTAGCGCAGCCCAGGTTTACCAGGCGTCCCTCGGCCAATATGATAATGGCATGGCCCGATTTCAATGACCATTTGTCCACTTGCGGTTTGATGGTCATTTTTTTCAAGCCGGGTGTTGTTTCCAGGTAATGCATGTCAATTTCACTGTCAAAATGTCCGATGTTGCAAATAATGGCTTCATTTTTCATCATTTCCATGTGCCGGCCGCAGATGACATCACAATTGCCTGTCGCAGTAATAAAAATATCGCCGCTGCCGACCACGTCTTCCAACGTGGATACCTCGTATCCTTCCATGGCCGCCTGCAAGGCGCAAATCGGGTCGATTTCAGTGATGATCACCCGCGCCCCAAAGCCGCGCATGGATTGGGCGCAACCTTTGCCGACATCGCCATAGCCGCAGACAACGACTTTTTTTCCGGCCACCATGATGTCGGTGGCCCGTTTGATTCCGTCAGCCAGTGATTCCCGGCAGCCGTAAAGATTATCGAACTTGGATTTGGTCACGGAGTCATTGACATTAATGGCCGGGAACAGCAAACTGCCTTCGGCCTGCATCTGGTAAAGACGATGCACGCCGGTTGTTGTTTCTTCAGATACGCCGCGGATATGCCCGCTGATCCGGGTCCAATGCTGGGGATCGCGTTGGTGACCATTGCGCAACCGTTGCCAGATCACTGCCATTTCCTTGTTTTCTGGAGTTTTTTGTAGAAGTTCGGGATTTTTTTCGATCTTGACCCCCTGATGGATCAACAGGGTGGCATCACCCCCGTCGTCAACGATCAAGTTGGGACCCGAACCATCGGGCCAGGTAAGCGCCTGCTCGGTGCACCACCAATATTCTTCCAGAGATTCGCCTTTCCAGGCAAAAACGGCGGCTTGGCCGGCCTTGGCGATGGCGGCGGCGGCATGGTCCTGGGTGGAAAAAATATTGCAGGACGCCCAGCGCACATCGGCGCCCAATTCAATCAGGGTTTCTATGAGCATGGCCGTTTGAATGGTCATGTGCAGGCTGCCGGTCACCTTCATGCCGCGCAGGGGCTTTTGCGGTCCGTACTTGGCGCGGATGGCCATCAGCCCCGGCATCTCGCCCCGGGCCAGGTCCATTTCCCTGCGTCCCCAGTCGGCCAGCGAGATGTCGGCGATCTTATAGGGCAGGGCGCGGTCTTTTTCGGTTGTTTTCATTTTATTCTCCACATTTTCAACGGTTGCTGTATCCAGCTTGCGATACGCATCCGGTTTCAGCATTTTTTTCACAAGGGCGACCCGCCGGGTCGCCCCTACGCTTCATTGAATCTTTGTTTCTTTTCTTTCTCGTCACGCGTCACGTGTTTCTCGTCACGAAGGTTCTGGCTATTTCTTGGCCAGGTCTTTCAGTACCTGGACTTTGTCCAACTTTTCCCAGGGAAATTCATTGCGGCCGAAGTGACCGTAAGACGCTGTTTTTTTGTATATGGGCTTTTTCAGATCGAGTTGTTTCAGAATATCGCCCGGCTTGAGCGGGAATACTTTGCGGATCATGGCCGCAATTTTTTCTTCGCTTATTTTGCCGGTGTTGAAGAGATTGACGTTGATCGAAACCGGTTCGGCCACGCCGATGGCGTAAGCCAACTGTACTTCGCATTTCGCGGCCAAACCCGAAGCGACAAGGTTTTTGGCAATATAGCGGGCCACGTAGGCGCCGGAGCGGTCAACTTTGCTTGGATCCTTGCCGGAGAAAGCGCCGCCGCCATGCCGACCCATGCCGCCATACGTGTCCACGATGATCTTGCGGCCGGTCAGCCCGGCATCGGCATATGGACCGCCGACAACGAATTTTCCGGTTGGATTGATATAAAACTTGGTGGTCGAAGAGAGCCATTTGCCGCAGACCGGCTTGACCACGTACTTGATGATGTCTTTTTCGATGCGGGCATGATGGATTCCCTCATCATGCTGGTTGGAAACGACAACGGCAGTTACGTGGCAGGGTTTGCCGTTTTCATATTCCACGGTAACCTGGGCTTTGCCATCGGGGCCAAGGTAGGGAATGGTCTTGTTTTTTCTGACCTGGGCCAGCTTCATGGTCAGCTTGTGGGCCAGGTCAATGGGCAGGGGCATGTAATTGCCGGTCTCATTGGTGGCATAGCCGAACATCATTCCCTGGTCGCCGGCACCCTGCTCGTGGCCCTTGGCAGCATTCACTCCCATGGCGATGTCTGCAGATTGCTCTTCGATGTGAACCAGAACGGCACAGGTTTCATATTCGATCCCATAGCGTGATTGGGTGTAACCGATTTCTTTAAGTGTCTGGCGGACGATAGTCGGGATATTGACGTAAGCTGATGTGGTCAGCTCACCGGCCACCAGGACCATGCCGGTCTTGGTCAATGTTTCAATGGCAACGCGTGCATTCGGATCCTGTTCCAAGCAAGCGTCAAGAATACTGTCGGATATTTGGTCACAAACCTTGTCCGGGTGACCCGCACATACCGATTCTGACGTGAACAGATATTTTCCTTTGATCATTTTCACCTCCAGGGAGAATGGGTTTGGAATAAAACCAATACTAACAAATTAAGCGGGAACTGTCAATGAATGGACCCTTGGCGATGTCGGATTGACTGCAATTTATTTCTTTGCATATATTTTTTTGATATGTTATAAAAAAGGCACCCTTTTCGTATCTTCTGTATCTGGGGAGAATGATGATTCTGTTTCGAGTACAGCGGAGATGAAATGAAGACAAAAAAGCCAACGGGTCGGTCGGCAAAGGCGCACATCCAAAATCATGAAAAATTGAAAAGCCGGACCTTGTGTCCTACCAGGGAATTGGCTGAAGCCAATCGTGCCTTGATGGAAAGCGAGGAGCGATACCGTGAATTGGTTTCCCATATGCCCAATGGCGTATTGGTCCATAAAAAAGGGCGGATCGTTTTTGTCAATGCGTTTATCCTTTCCTGGCTCGGTCGCTCTAGGGAATACATCATTGGGAAATCTGTTTTGGATCTTGTCCACCCAGATGATCGGGAAATCGTTGGAAAAAACCTGGCCCTGCGCTTGGCCAATAAACCTGCGGCCCAAGGATATGAAGCTCGTGTCAGCGGCCTGAGTGGAGAATGGCGCCATGTAATCATCCATGTCACAAGCATTATGTACGACCATGAACCGGCATTCATGGCGGTTTTGAGCGATATAACCGAAGCCAAGCGTTCTGAAAAAATCCAGGACGCCATTTATAAAATTTCCGAGGCGGCCCACGTTTGTGATGATTTGCCAGAGCTATATCGCGCCATTCATCAGATCATTTTTGGGCTGATGCCGGCCAGAAATTTTTATATCGCCCTTTTCGACGCCGAAACCCAGCAGCTTAGTTTCCCTTACTTTGAGGATGAGTTTGACCCTGCTCCCGCCACCCGCGCACTGGAAAATGGATTGACCGAATATGTGCTGCGCAGCGGAGCGCCACTGCTGGCCACGCCTGAAATTCTCGGCGAGCTTGAAAATCAAGGCGAGATCGAGTTGATCGGCACTCCGTCCATCGATTGGCTGGGTATACCCTTGAAGATCAGGGAAAAAACCATCGGCGTGCTGGTGGTGCAGACCTATTCGCGGGGCTTGCGCTATGGTCCAGACGAAAAAAATATTTTGATATTCGTCTCCAACCAGGTGGCCATGGCCATCGAACGCAAGCATGCCGTGGCCAGACTGCGCCGCAGTGAACAGAAAAACCGTGCCATCCTCCATGCCATTCCGGATCTGATGTTTCTGCTCGACAAGGACGGGATTTTCCTGGATTACAAGGCAGAAAAAAACAGTTCCCTCCTGGTACAGCCTGCGATGTTTTTGGGGCGCAAGGTGGCAGATGTGCTGCCGCCCTGGCTGGCCGATTTAACCATGAAGAACATCCGGCACACGTTACAGACCAGGGATCTGCAGGTTTATGAATATGAGTTGATGCTTGATCAGCGGCTCCAATATTTTGAAGCGCGCTGTGCCCTGTGTGGCAGCGATGAAGTTTTGGTGGTCATCCGCAACCTGACCGAAAAACGACGCCTGGAGCAGCAGGTTCTGCAATCCCAGAAGATGGAGAGCCTGGGCACTCTGGCCGGAGGCATTGCTCACGATTTCAACAATATCCTGGCCGGCATCCTGGGCTATGCTTCGTTCCTGAAGTCGAAGCTCAGCATGGATCATGATTTTTTTAAATATATTGATACCATCGAACGCAGCGCCATCCGTGCCGCCGATCTGACATCCAAACTCCTGGCTTTCACCCGCGGCGACAGGGTCGATCACCAGCCTTTAAATATCAATAAACTGATCCGCGAGACCCTGGAAATCATCCAGCATACCATCGACAAGTCCATCCGCGTCGAAACCAAACTGGATGAAGCCTTGCCCACCATGGCGGGTGACGCCGGGCAGATCCAGCAGGTGGTAATGAACCTGTGCGTCAATGCCCGCGATGCGATGAGCGGCGGCGGCCGGTTGTCGATCGTGACCGAAACAGCTGTTTTTAGAAAGGCTGATCCGCTAATTCCCAACCATGCCGGGCCCGGAGCCTATGTGAAAATCGTGGTCAGCGATTCGGGGGCGGGTATGGACAAGGATGTCCTGGCCAGGATATTCGATCCGTTTTTCACCACTAAGGCTGCGGGGCAGGGTAGCGGCCTTGGTTTGTCGGTCGTCTATGGCATTGTCAAAGCCCATGAAGGTTTTATCACCGTCAGCAGCCTGCCGGGCCAGGGCAGCCGCTTTAATGTTTTTTTCCCGGTCAGCGGCCAGCCGGAAATTTCTGACCAGGTTTCGCTTGCAACCCTGCGCGGACGCGATGAGCTGATCCTTGTGATCGACGATGAAAAAGACATTCGCACTTTCATCAACGAAGTGCTGCAAAGTCACGGCTACAGGGTTTTGCTAGCTGCCGACGGCGACCAGGCGATCGATATTTACACCAAACGCAGCCAGGAAATCGCATTGGTCATCCTGGACATGGTTATGCCGGGGATGGGTGGCGAGGAAGTTTTCCTTAAAATGAAGAACCTGAATCCGCATATCCAGGCCCTGCTTTCTACCGGCTACAGCCAAGACGGCCGGGTTACTGAGATTTTGCAGAAGGGAGTCAAGGGGTTTATCCAGAAACCCTATGATTTCAACCATCTGCTGGCCAAGCTCCGACAAATCCTGGAAAAGGGAGAATAAAAGCGAAAATGTTCAATTGTCCTAAAATGGGACAGTTGGAGATACCGAGCTCAAACAAGCAGTAGCACCACAGTTTGAGGCATCTTGCGGGCAATCGCCGTCCTGAATTGGGACAGCGCACCGCTTAAAGAATCCCGGGCATTTTGATATCCATATCTTGAAAGCCCCATGCAGAGAAGTATCCAGGCTGTTGTCATGAAATGGCAAATAAATTGCAGTCAAAAAGTATAACCATAGGAGCGACGGGCATATGGTAATGATGGAAATAGAACCAACCTACCTCCATCCGGCTATCCGCGGGAAAATCGCTGACTTGCAGGACTATCCTGTAGTTTCAGCCCGGGTTGTCCTTTCCGGAGGCAAGTTGGCAGAAAAACTATGCACGGAAACCGGTATGGAGGGACTTTTCATGTTCAGCCGCGTACCGCCGGGCAACTACACCCTGGAAGTCATTTACCGCGGATTCAGCAAGCTTGTGCAGCGAGGTATCGCCGTTCGGGATCATGCCATAACCGGATTGGATTTTAAAATGGATTTTTTGGAAGATTCCCGCAAAATCGACCTGAAAGCCCTTTCCCTGGAATTTATCAACACGGCGCTACCCGCGACGTTCGATTGCGGGCAGGCCAGCCTGAACCAGCAATTATGCGCAGTGATGGCCGAGTTGGCTCCAGGCAGAGTCTTGTTCAATCCACCGCCGTTCATGAAGATCGGATGCATGGCCACTTTTGAAGTCGGGTTTTTCCAGAACCTGAAAGATGAGGTCATGCACCGGTTGTTGGAGCGGAGCATTTGTCTTTTTAAGCGTTATCAGGTTGATGTCTCTGTCCAGGCACAACTGGACATTGCCGGCTGTCAAGTTTTTCTTTTGCATGCGCCCCCAGTATTTAAAGACAGCCCCCATTATCTTGGCTGGAAATGGAAAGTTCTGCCAGACATGCCCGGCGTGAAGCGGATTAAGCTGCGCCTGGAAACCAGTGTGCATTTTGCCGGGTACGGTGAAAGAAAAAAATGCCTGCAGGTTCTGGACCGCGATGTCCGGATTAAAAAAAATCATTGGTTTACCTTGATTCGTTTTTTGAAAAAATTGGCTTCCATGAATGGAACAGGCGCTAAATAAATTTAAAAAAAGGGAGGTTTTTATGAAAAATTGGATGGTTAAATTGGTTTTGTTTTCAGTGATCATCGCCGTTTCGATTGTGTATCTGCATGGTTTTTGGTTGGATCATGATGCCGACAGTTCTTTTTATCAACAACATGATTCCCAGATCGGAAACCTGATCACCGCTAGTGCTTCGGAATTGCTGCAATCGGCGTCCGATACTTTTTTATTCATGAATGAAATCCAGATTGCCGATGCCCATAGCCTGAACAGCAGAGCCGCCCTGCAACAGATTGATCTGGCCATGGAAAAAGTCGAGCACACTTTGAAAATAATTAATGGAATCATCGCTGTCGGTAGCGCAGCCATTTATGATGAAGGTCGCATAAAAAAACTCAAAGCCTTCAACTACGGACAATATGCCCGCGATAACGGCTTGAGCATGGAAATAATGTCCAAAGTGGCGGCCTACCTGAACAAAGGCAATGTGATCGGTTTTTGCCAATTCTATGCCGGCAACCTGGAATCCCTGATCAATATCCTGAACCGCATCAAGACCGAACTGTTGGCCGGCAAGCTGTCTGAAAACCAGGTGCTCTGGTCGTTGCTGCAGCAGTATGACAGCACCATGATGTTCGGCAATTATGCCTCCCTGGTTTTTAACTGGCTTTGATAGCCATTGGCTGCCGCCGGTCATCGCCACAGCTCGGCGTTAAAAAAATCAAATAAAAGGAGAACTAAACATGAAAAAAAGAATTTTTCAACTGGTTGTCGGTTCGATTTTAATTGGCATTTCCGTGGTTCCGCTGCATGCGGTTATTGTCTTGAACGATCCCGCTTGTCCCTTTCAGAGCAAGTACACCAGTATGCAAATTTGCACCTTGATCACGGAAAGTGCTTCACAATTGCTGCAATCGGCATCCGAGGCGTTCCGCTTCATGAACGAAGTGGAAGTCGCCGAGAATAGCGGCCTGAACATCGGCACCGCCCTGCAAGAGATTGATTTGGCTGCTGTCAAAGCGGAACAAGCCTTGAAAATGTTTTATGAAATCATCGCTATCGGCAGCGAGGCGAGCTACGATGAAACACGTATCAAAAAGCTCAAGGTTTTTAATTACAAGCAATATGCCTCCAAAAACAGTCTTAATCCAGATACGATGGCCAGGGTGGGACAATTTCTGAGCCAGGGCAATGTGTTGGGGTTGTACCAGTGCCACGCCGATAATTTAGAGACTCTTTTGACCATCCTGAACCAGATTAAAAAGGATTTGCTCACTGGGCGGTTGTCGGAAAAAAAAGTATTGTGGTCGTTGCTGCAGCAGTACAATACCATCATGATGCTGGGCAATTATGCATCACTGGTTTTCTACCAGATTTAAAAAATCATTTATGGGCGGTCACGGGGCCGCCCTTTTTTTTGCAGGTACGATCTGTTATGATCATCCATGATTGCATTTTTACGCTTTGAATGGCAAAGACTTTTCGGTGAGAAAAAAAACCTCATTTTTCTCGGTTTTATCTTTGCATTCTCCGCTTATTTCGTCTGGTCGGGGCTGAACGAGTACCGGCAGTTTCAGGCTGAAAAAAAAATTTTTATCAGGTTTGAAAAGGAAAAAACCAAGCAAATAATTAATTACATGCAATATGGAGCTTTCGGATTTCGTCTTCTCTATGAGACTTCACCCCTGAGCCTTTTTTTTGTAAACAGCAGTGTCTTGCAGGACGTGGAGAGCAATATCGACAGTCTGGAAGCCATTAAAGTGGAAAGCTCTTTCAAGGGCAAAAAATTGTTTTTAAAACGGGGTTATTTCAAGGATTTCGCCGGTATTTTATTCATTTTTGGATCGATATTCATGCTCTACTTGGGACACTTGTCACTGGTTAGTCCAGCTTATCTTCGCTTCATGACGGGTTGCATGTCATTGAAAAAGTATTATTGCCTGACCACGGCCGCCCGTTTGTTCTGGCTGAATCTTTTTTTTATCATGCTTGGCCTGGGTCTGTTTTTCCTGCTCCAGGTCGGGGGAGTTGTTTTTTCGGGGTCGGAGAGTACAATTTATTATTTGTATCTGTTTTTCCTGGTGTTGTTGCTCGATTTCATTTACTTGCTGGGTCAGTTGACCACCGTGTTGGTCGGTTTTCGCAAGGTTTTTTTTCTATGGATTTTTATCGTCTGGTTCCTCTGTATATTTCTGTTGCCCGAAATCAACCGGATCAGTGTCTTTAACAAGTCTCTGGCCCTGGAATCGGCTGAAAAGATCAACCTGGACAAATTCCACACCTTGATGGCCCTGGAAAAAAAATTCCGCGATTATTTAAAAATAAATCCAGACACATCCTTGAACCAGATCCGGCAGATGCAAAAAAAATTCGCTGTCCAATTCATAAACAACAGCTATTTAGTGAACACCGGTCTGGAAACCAGGTATCTTCGTGATGTAAAAAATGTGATCTCCAGCCATGAGCGGCAATCCGTCCTTTTCCCCACGACGTTTTACTATTTCCTTACCGGGGAGATCTCGGGGAAAGGCTACTACGGATACTTGGATTTTATGGATTATATTATTAAGCTGCGCAACCGTTTCATGCAGTACTACCTGAAAAAACGTTATGATAGCAATGACGCGATGGTGGAATCTTTCGTGAAAGGTGACGAAAATATTTTTCATTCCCGCTGCCGATTGCCGGAGACTTTTTGGATTGGGGTGTTCGTCATGGCATTGTATGGCATCGCCTTTTTTGTCTTGGCCTTCTGGCGCTTGCACCGCCTGGTGTACCTGTCATGATTACCTTGAAAAATCTGTGTTTGGAACATGGCGATTTTTTTCTCCACAATGTCAGCCTGCAGGTCCGCAGTGGTGAAGTATATTTTTTACTGAACCGCCAGAATTTAGGCAATGATTTTATTTTCAAGGTGTTGAGCGGTTTCCGGGCGCCAACCCAAGGTGATATTTATTATGATGAATACCGCCAGGCAATTGCCGGGCGTCTGCTGCCGGCAGTTTTTATCGACAAGGTTATTCATACCCTCGCTTATGAGACTGAAGCCCGAATCGGCGATTGGATCGATTTCATTTGCCAATGCGGAAATTTCTCTCGTGAGAATGTGTTGCAAACCCTGATGGTGCTCAATTTCAATGAATCGAATTTACGAAAAAAAGTGCGGGACATGACTCCGGAAATTTTAAAGCAGGTCTATTTGGCCCTCACCTTGGCCCCCGACCATCCAAACATCGTGATCAACGATTTCATCAAGGGGATGGAAAAAAGCCTGGAAATGAAATTCAACAAGCTGCTTTGGCAAAAAAAAATCGCTGGCCGGGCCATTCTATACTTAGGCAATGATATTATTTACGCAGCGGAAATCGCCGACCAAGTCGGTTTTATCAAGAACGGCCATTTGCTTTTTGAAGCTGACGCCGCCGATATTAAAGACATGGATATCAAGGATTTGTATTATAAATTTTTAAATTGAATCCGAGAATCACTTTTTTTCCAAATGGAAATCAGCCATTTTTCGATACAGGGATGAACGGGAAATGCCCAAAATGACAGCGGCTTTTGAATAATTATACGCTGTCTGCTCCAGGATTTTTACGATATGGTTTTCTTCGATTGCCGCCAGCTTTAACTCACGATCGGCCACGGACGCGGTTTTCAAAGGATTGATGATTTTCAAGGGCAGCTGCTCAGCACCGATGACGGCTTTCCAGCCGCTGGCCGCAATCATGGAAACAGTGTTTTTCAACTCCCGGACGTTGCCCGGCCATTTATAGGCACGCAACAGTCGTTGGGCTTCGCGATCGAAACTGCCGATTGGTTGCGAATTGGCGATATTGCTAATGTGCAGGAAATGCTCGGCCAGAGGCATGATATCCGTTTGCCTGGCACGTAACGGCGGGATATGAATTTTTAATTCGTCGATGCGAAAGAAAAGATCTTCACGGAAGCGCTGTTTTTTAACCTCATCTTCCAGATCCTTATTGCTGGCTACCAGGACGCGGAGGTTCAGGAATTTTGCGGTTTTTCCCTGCAGCGGAGTCACTTCACCGTTTTCCAGCACCCGCAACAGCTTGGCCTGGATGTTTAACGGCAGTTCGGCGATTTCGTCCAGAAAAATTGTCCCGTTGTTGGCCAGAACGAATTTTCCCGGAGAATCGCTGTAAGCTCCTGTGAAGGCGCCCTTTTTATAACCGAATAGTTCAGACTCGGCCAGGTTTTCGGGAATTGAGGCGCAGTTGACCGAGATGAGAGGCTGGTTGTTACGGCTGGAACAGGCGTGGATGGCTTGGGCCATGATTTCCTTGCCGGTGCCGGTTTCGCCGCTGATCAATATGGTATGGGGGGTGGTTGCATATTGCCTGGCCATGGCGATGACCTTGGCCATCTGTTCACTTTTAAATATGAATTTATCAAAACCGGTCGCCGCGCTGATTTCCTGCTTGAGATGGAAACACTCGTCCCGGGTACGCAGAAAAGCTAAAGCCCGGCGCAGAGTCAGGAGCAAGATTTCAGGGTTGACGGGCTTTTGTAAAAAATCGTAAGCTCCTTTTTTCATTGCCAAAACCGCGGTGTCAATCGAACCGGTGCCGGTCAGTACAATCATGCGTTGGTGATATTTTTCAGAAAATTTTTCAAGGATATCCAGACCATTCCCGTCAGGCAGGGACAGGTCAATTAAAATCAGTTCAAAACCGTCTTTAAGCAAGCGTTCCATGGCTCCAGCCAGGGTGGCGCTTTCTGCGACCAGAAAATTTTTTTCCCTGAGAAATTTCCCGATCGATTCGCGCAGCGGTTGATCGTCCTCAACCAGAAGAATATGTTTTTTTGCTTCCATCCTTACCTCGCCGGTAGAATCAAGTTGACCGTCGTGCCAAGTCCGGAGCTGTGAATCTCAAGGTCTCCTTTCAGTGTTTTCATGATGCTGTAGGAAATATACAATCCCAGCCCGGTGCCTTCCTTTTTAGTAGTAAAAAATGGTTGTAAAACTTTTTCTTTGATCGCAGCGGGAATTCCCGGCCCATTGTCGCTGATTGAAATAACATGGCGGATATTTTTTGGCAGGTCATCGTATTTGCTGAAAATTCTTATCAGGACCTCGCCGTTTTCCATATCTTTGAGCGCTTCCAGGGCATTGAAAAAAACATTGATAAACACCTGCTTCAAGCGGTTGCTGTCGCTGACTACCTGGATTTCTTTTTCCGCCTGCAGGGACACCCTCACCCCGCTTGGAATTTTTTTGGCTGGAATTTCCTGCAGGGTGAGTTTGCAAAATTCACTCAATAAGAGCGGGGCGATTTGCAGTTCTTTGAATTTTGCAAAGACCAGCAAGGATTCAATCATTTGGTTGGCCCTGCCGATTTCACGATTGATTTTTTCATAGGCGGCGCCGATTTCCTTTTTTTTGGGCAACCGGCTTTTTATCGATGATATCTCAAAAAGTATGGTGGTCAGCGGCGTACGCAATTCATGGGCCAGTGATGCGGCCATTTGTCCGAGGAGAACCAGGCGGTCGAATTTGAAAAGCCGGTAATAATTTTTATCGTTGTCGAATTCCATTTGTTCGGCTTCGATCAGTGGGATAAACATGGCCGCGGCTATTTGGGTTGCCTGGGTCAGTCCAGTGATTATTTTTGCATCGTTTGTTTTCAGGCTGACCAGCAGCAGCCCGCGAAAATATTTGCACGCATGCAGGGGGATGACCAAGTTGAAGTTTTTTCTTTTGAACAAATCGTCGCTTTCGCGGTTGAAAAGTTCAAAGTGAATCCGAGTTCGGTTGTTTTCCAGCAGGAATTCACTGCGGCAAGTGAAGCTTTCGATCAGGTTGGCTTCTTCGCGGATGATCGGCAGGTTGTTTGTCTGATGGTCCGCACTGTAAGGACGGAATATATTGCCTTCGGCCTCCTTGTAATAAAGAAGACAAGGGGCAAATGGAAAGTGCTTTTGCCAAAGACAGGGGAATCTACTCAAGAAAGCGCGGCCGTTGCGTGCTTCCTGCAATGACTTGGCAATTTCGGCAATAAATTCATCCTGGTGGAGACGTCGCATCTTCTTTCTGCCCCTTCAACCAGATTTTCTAAATATATACTGCGGAAGTAGGCTTGTCAAACCCGTTTTTTCTTGATTTTTGTCGGCACCTGTGTTACTTTATAAATTTATTTTTGGGAGTAAAAGAATGAAAAAAACCAAAATCAATGCAGCCCATTATTTTCTGAAAGCCAAAATGGTGGAATTTTGCGGCTGGGACCTGCCGATCCAGTATTCGGGAGTGAATACCGAGCATATGGCCGTCCGAACCACGGGCGGACTTTTTGATGTCAGCCACATGGGTGAAATTTGGTTTCAGGGCCGCGAAGCCCTTCAAGCCGTCCAGTACCTGGTCTCCAATGATGTTTCCAAGCTTCAGCCGGGCAAAATCCAGTATGCCGGGCTACTGACCGAGAATGGCTGTTTTGTCGACGACCTGCTGGTTTACATGATCAGGGAAAACGAGTATCTGCTGGTGGTTAATGCCGCCAATATCGACAAGGATTTCCAGTGGATGAAGAAGCACACCGCTCATTTTGATGTGCGGGTCGAGAATCGTAGCGAAGAGTACTCCCAGATCGCTGTCCAGGGCCCTGTGGCCGAAATGTTGGTGCAGGAATTCACCGACATCGACCTTAAGCCAATGGGATATTACCATTTCGCCCAGGGTCGTGTGCAGGGAATGGATGCTATTGTTTCGCGCACCGGTTATACCGGAGAAGATGGTTTTGAAATTTATTTCCGATCAGACGCCGCTTCGGCCAGCAAGCTTTTCCTGGCCCTGGCTGAAAAAGGAGAAAAATACGATGCGTTGCCAGCGGGATTGGGCGCCCGGGACACATTGCGTTTGGAAGCGAAAATGGCTTTGTACGGGAATGACATTGATGATCAGCATACCGTGCTCGAAGCCGACCTGGGCTGGATTCTGAAACTGAGTAAAGAGCCGTTTATCGGCCGGGATGTTCTGGCCAAACAGAAAGCTGAAGGCGTTCGCCGCATATTGGTTGGTTTTGAATTGGTGGACAAGGGAATCGCCCGGCATGGCTACCCGGTTTTTGTCCAGGGCAAAGAATTCGCCGCTGTGACTTCGGGAACTTTTGTCCCGTTCTTAAAGAAATCGATCGGCATGACTTATCTCCCGGTTGAACATTCGGCAATTGACAGTGAATTCCAGGTCGATATCCGTGGAAAATTGGTAACCGCCAAGGTTGTAAAAACACCTTTTTATAAAAGAATCAAGTAGGAGGAATACATGGCATTAGAAAATTTGCTTTTTACCAAGGAACACGAATGGCTGCGCATGGATGGCGACAGTGCCGATGTTGGCATTACGGAATATGCCCAGCATGAATTGGGCGATGTCGTATATGTAGAACTCCCGGCCCTGGGCAGGGAATTTAAAAAAGGCGACCCTGCGGCCAATATTGAATCGGTCAAAGCTGTTTCCGATGTTTTTTCGCCATTGTCCGGAACCATCACCGCGGTCAATGCCAAGCTAAGCAACAATCCCGAATTGGTCAACCAGGAACCTTACGGCGATGGATTTCTGTTTAAAATGAAATTAAGCCATATGGATGAAATAAAAGAACTATTGGATCAAAAAAAATATGAAGAGTATTTGCAGGGAATCAGCGGAGAATAGGAAATGAGATATTTGCCTCTGACTGATACGGCAAGAGAGGAAATAAAAAAAATCATCGGTATCGAAGACGTCCAGGATCTTTTTAAATCCATCCCCAGGGATAAAAGTTTTTTTTCTCTGGAATCCATCCCGGCGGCTCTTTCCGAACCGGAGCTGATTGCCGACTTCAGGTCCTTGGGTCGAAAAAATTCAGTTGGGGAATACCTCAGCTTTTTGGGTGCCGGTGCCTGCACTCATTTTATTCCCGAAGTGGTTTCGTACCTCAGCGCCAAGGGAGAATTTTTGACTCCCTACACGCCTTACCAGCCTGAAATCAGCCAGGGCAGTCTGCAGGCCATTTTTGAATATCAAACCATGATGTCCATGTTGACCGGTTTGGCTGTGGCCAATGCCTCCCTGTACGATGGGGGCACGGCTGCCGCCGAAGCCGTTCTTCTGGCCGTACGCAAATCGGGGCGACAGCGGGTGCTGCTGGCCGAAAGCCTGCATCCAGAATATGCTGCCATTATCCGGGCCTATGTGCAAAATCTTCCGATTGAGCTGGTGACCGTCCATGCCGACAAGAATGATGGTCGAATAGACAGCGGCGACCTGCAGGCAAAGTTGAACGGCGAGACGGCAGCCCTTGTCTTCCAATCGCCCAATTTTCTTGGCCTGGTCGAAGACAGTGCCGGGTTGGCTGCCGCCGTACATCAGCACAAGACTTACGCCGTGCAGGTTGTGACCGAAGCCATGTCTCTGGCTTATCTCCGCCCGGCGGCCGATTTCGCGGTGGATATCGTGGTCGGAGAGGCCCAAAGTTTCGGACTGACACTGGGGTTCGGCGGACCTTATCTGGGCTTCATCACTGCCAGCGAAGAATTTCTCAGGCAAATGCCGGGTCGGATTGTCGGCCAAACCAAGGACCTGGACGGGAAAAGAGGGTATGTACTGACCCTTTCCACCCGTGAGCAACATATCAAGCGCGAAAAAGCGACGTCGAACATATGCAGCAATGAAGCCTGGTGCGCCTTGCGTGCCGGCATGTACCTGGCCACCATGGGCAAGGAAGGTTTAGCCCGGGCTGCCGCTGACAGCCACTTGAATGCCGCCTACTTTGTCAGGAAAACCGACGGCCTGGCTCATGTCCGTGTTGTTTACAAGAAAAATTTTTACAATGAAGTACTGTTGGAAATAAAAAAGGGTACGGCCGACGACTTCCTGGCGGCATTGAAGAAAAACAAGGTGTTGGCCGGCGTTTCCTTGGGTTGGTTCACCCCCACTGTGACCGACCGTGTACTGCTCGCTTTCAGTGAGACGCACAGCCGCGAAGATATCGATCGTCTTTTCCGACTGATTGGAGAATACGCATGAACAAGCTCCCCCCGTTGATTTTTGAAAAAAGCCGCGACGGCAAGATCGGCCATGGTTTGGGCGCAAGCCAGGTTCCTGCCGAACCGGCTTTGGATGCCGACCTGAGGCGCACGGAGATCGCCGATTTCCCCCAGGTTTCCGAAGTGGAAATAGTCCGCCACTACATGGCTTTGGCCCGGCTCAATTATTCGCTTGACGCCGGCATTTATCCCCTGGGCTCATGCACCATGAAATACAACCCCAAGATCAATGAAAAACTGGCCGCGGCTGAAGAATTCCAGGCCCATCCCTACGCTCCGCATGATCTGGTTCAGGGCAATCTGGAATTGATGGCCCGCCTGGAGCAATGGCTGGTCGCATTGACCGGTTTGGCCGGATTCACCCTTGCCCCAGCCGCCGGAGCCCACGGTGAATTTACCGGAATGCTGATCATCAGGAAATTTTTGCAAGAGCAAGGCGATGCACGGCGGGTGGTTTTAATCCCCGATTCGGCTCATGGCACCAATCCCAGTTCCGCCCATTTTGCCGGTTATGAAATCCGCGAAGTTCCCAGCAATGCCGATGGAATCATTGACGTGAATGTATTACAGTCCTTTCTCGACGGCCAGGTGGCTGCCTTGATGATGACCAACCCCAACACGCTGGGTATTTTTGAAAAAAACATCACGGCCATCGCCTCCGCCCTGCATGCCAACGGTTCGCTTCTCTATATGGACGGCGCCAACCTGAACGCTTTATTGGGCATTGTGCGGCCCGGGGACCTGGGTGTTGACGTCATGCATATAAATCTGCATAAAACTTTTTCCACTCCGCATGGCGGCGGCGGCCCCGGTTCGGGGCCGGTCGGCGTTGCCTCCCACTTGTTGCCTTTCCTGCCCGTGCCGCGCGTAGTCAAATCCGGGGACAAGTACCGTGTCATCTATGACAACCCTCAATCGATCGGCAGGATAAAAAATTTTTATGGTCAATTTTTGGTTCTCATCCGGGCCCTGGCTTATCTGTCCTCCCTGGGTCGGGAAAATATCCGCCGGGTGGCCGAAGATGCCGTTTTAAACGCCAATTACCTGCGCAAAAGGCTGCAGCCTTTGCTGGACTTGCCTTATGCTGCGGATACGTTGCATGAAGTGGTTTTTTCCGACAAAAATCTTCCTGTCAAGACGCTGGATATCGCCAAAAGGCTCCTTGATTATGGTGTCCATCCGTTTACCATATATTTTCCCCTGATTGTCCACGGAGCCATGATGATTGAACCCACAGAAACAGAGAGCAAGGAAACCCTTGACGAATTTATCGCCATCATGGAAAAAATACTTCAAGAAGCCCGGGAGCACCCGGAACAATTGCTTCAGGCTCCGCAGCAGACACCGGTGCGCCGTTTGGATGAAACCCTGGCCGCTCGCAAACCGGTATTGAGATGGCGGAAGGGAGAAAATCTTTGAGTATTCAAAACGTTATTCTGAAGCTTCAGGAATTCTGGGCCGAGAGGGGCTGCTATATCGCTTCCGGTTACGACAGCGAAGTCGGTGCCGGAACCATGTCTCCCGATACTTTTTTCCGTGTACTCGGAAAAAAGCCCTGGAGTGTTGCGTATTGGCAGCCATCCCGCCGTCCCGATGACGGCCGTTACGGACAGAATCCCAACCGCGTGCAAAAGCACAATCAGTTCCAGGTGATCATCAAGCCGGTCCCTGAGGAAGGGCAGATGCTTTTCCTGGACAGCCTGATTTATCTGGGGGTCGATATCAACATTCATGACATCAAGTTTGATGAAGATAACTGGGCTTCGCCATCACTGGGAGCTTGGGGCGTCGGCTGGCAGGTGATGTGCGATGGCCTGGAAATAACCCAGTTCACTTACTTCCAGCAGGCCGGCGGCATGGAACTCAATCCCAATTCCCTGGAGATCACCTACGGAGTGGAAAGGCTGGCCATGTTTTTGGACGGCCAGAACAATATTTACGATCTGGAATGGGGGAACCAGGCTTCTTACGGGGCATTGAAACTGGAGGAAGAGCGCCAATTTTCAATCTATAATTTCGAGATGGCCGATATTGATATGCTGCGGCAGGTGTTTCAGCAGTATCAGAAGGAAGCAGAAAGACTGCTGGAGCATCAGCTGTATCTTCCGGCTTACGATTTGCTGCTGAAATGTTCCCATGCCTTCAATATGCTCGATGCGCGCAAGGCTGTTTCCGTCGCTGAACGGACGGCGTTGATGGGTATTATGCGCAACCTGTCGGCACGGATTGCCCAAAAATATATCATGCAAACCGAAGGTGAAGATCATGGCTGATTTATTGTTCGAACTTGGAGTAGAAGAAATACCCGCCCAGGCAGTCAGCGGTATTCGTGATCAGCTCAAGGATCTTTTTATTGCCAGGCTGGCCCAACTTGGCATCAACTATGGAGAAATCGAATGCGCGGCCAGTAACCGCCGTTTGATGGTTCACGTCACCAAACTTCCCGAAAAAACAGTCAATAAGGAAGAAACCGTTTTAGGGCCGACCAAGCGCATCGCCCTGGATGAACATGGCTTGCCGACGGTGGCCTTGAAAAAATTCTGCGAATTCAACAAAGTAAAAATATCCGACGTCGTTGAAATTGAAACCGCCAAGGGCCGCTACCTGGGCATCGTCAGGGTCGCCGGCGGTGAATATACCGCCGATCTGATCAGCGCATTTATCCCGGAGATATTGGCGGGGCTGACTTTTAATAAAACCATGGTTTGGAACGAGTCGCGAGTTCCTTTCATCAGGCCGATCCGCAATATCCTGGCCATGTTCAACAACAAGCTGCTGGCGCTCGAGTTTGCCGGTGTCAAAGCGGGGAATAAGGCCCTCGGTCATTTGCTGTTATCCGATAGTTTTTTCGAAGTCAATTCTTTCAAGGATTATGTTCAGGGTCTGGTTAAAAATTTCATCATCCTCAAGGAAGAAGAGCGAAAAAGTAAAATACTGGCTGAAATCAAGGATATCGAACTGGAATTGGACGGGCGGGTCGACATCGATGACACCATGTTGAACTATTATGTATTCAGTAACGAATACCCGGTGGCCTTCAGCGGCAGTTTTGAACCCAGGTATCTCAGTCTGCCGGAAGAAATTATCTCCGCGTTCATGACCCATGAAAAAAAACTGCTGCCGGTGTATGATAGTGCCGGCAAGTTAAGCAATTTTTTTGTCGGCGTGGCCAACATTCCTGATGAAAACAAAAAAGTCAGCCGCGGCAATGAAAAAGTCATTCGCGCCACTTTTGAAGACGCACAATTTTTCTGGGACATGGATCGCAAGCTTGATTTCTTTTCCCTGAAACCTCTGCTCCAGAACGTCATGTTCCAGAAGGAATTGGGGACTTATCTGGAAAAAGTCGGTCGCTTGGCTGCCCTGGTGGACCTGTTGGTCAATGAAACCCACAACGAGCCGCTGCGTGAAAAATTGCAAAAAGCGGCTTTCCATTGCAAGAATGATCTGCTAACCAAAATGGTACGGGAATTTCCGTCCCTGCAGGGAATCATGGGCGGTCTGTATTTGCAGGAAGCCGGAGAGGATAAAATAGTCTGGAAGGCCATTTATGGGCATTACCAGCCGCGCGGCCTGGCGGATGAGAAACTGGTCGACTTGGGTGCCGGCATCCTTTCAATCGCCGACCGCATGGACAACATCGCCGGCTTTGTCGGCAAGGGCATCAAGATTTCCAGTTCCAAGGATCCCTATGGAATCCGTCGCGACGCCAATGCGATCATTAAAATCATTATCGATTTCAAATTGCCTTTGGACTTGGATCCGCTGATCCGCCTGGCCGTGCTCAATTTCAGTAAAAAAGATTCTGACATGAAGCGCGACTGCGAGACGATCAGGGAACTTTTCGTTTCGAGGCTGGAGAACTCCCTGAAAGACTTCTGGAAATTCCGCTACGATGTAGTAAACGCGGTGTTGGGCAAGGACATGCTCACGGTCCTGGACACCTTCCTGAAGGCAACGGCCCTGACCAAGCTGATCGAATCGGGCTTGGTCGATCAACTGGCTGCCCTGCAGCGGCGTTTAAAAAACATCTGCAAGGGTTTTGAGCGCTGCAATTTTTCAGAGGGACTGCTCAAGGAGAAGGAGGAAAAAATTCTTTCGGACGTGTTCAAGGAATCGAAATCGCGCATTGATGATTTGATCATCCAAAAGAATTATCTTCAGGCCAGTTCCGAGATCCTTGAAATGAAACTGATTATTGACCGTTTTTTTGATAAAATTTTGGTCATGGACGAAAATGAATCGCTGCGTAAAAACCGCGTCGCCTTGCTGCAACGGGTCGATGAATTGCTTTCCGGAGTGGCTGATTTTTCGTTGCTTGTTGAATTTAAACCAGGAGAAAGAATATGAAAGAAATGCCAACTGAGAATTTACGAAATGTGGCCTTCGTCGGTCATGGGCACAGCGGTAAAACAAGCATGGTGTCGGCCTTGCTGTTCAACACCAAGATGGTCAACCGTTTGGGCAAAGTGGACCAGGGCAACACGGTAACCGATTTCGACGAAGAGGAAATCGCCAGGAAAATCTCGATTCAATCCTCACTGGCCTATGCCTATACGGATAAATACAAGATCAATATGCTGGATACTCCGGGTTTTGCCAGCTTCGTCTGGGAAACCCTGGTAGCACTCAAGGCTGTGGAAACGGGCGTGATGCTGGTCAGCGCCCAGGAAGGTGTTCAGGTTCAAACTGAAAAGATTTTCGAAGCCATGGGCGAATCGCGGCGGGCGGTGATCTTTGTTGTGAACAAGATGACCAAGGAGTTGGCCGATTTTGACAAGACGCTGGAGGCCCTGACCGCGAGTTTCGGCAAGAATGTCGTGGCCTTGCAGGTCCCGATCGGCAAAAGCCCGGAATTCAGCGGCTTGGTGGATATCATTGACATGAAGGCCTACCAGTTCGGCAGTGACGAAAAGGGAGAAAGCAAAGAGATTCCCATTCCCGAAGCACTTAAAGAGGATGTGGCCCTGCGCCGAGAAGCACTGCTGGAAAAAATCGCCGAGAATGACGAAGCACTCATGGAAAAATATTTTTCTCAAGGCGATTTAAGCGGCGAAGAAATCCGTCATGGATTGAAAAACGCCCTGCTGCAGCGCAACATTTTCCCGGTGCTTGTCAGTGACGCCGTCAGCAACCGCGGTGTCCAACAGGTCCTTGATTTTATCGTTGCGTTCTGCCCGGCTCCAAGTGATTTCGCGGCGTTGGCCGCAAAAGACGGGACCCTGCTCAAGGCTGATCCGGGCGCCCCTTTTGCTGCCTTGGTGTTCAAGACCATTTCCGATCCGTTTACCGGCAAAGTCTCGCTGGTCCGGGTTTTTTCCGGGACCTTCAAACCCGACACTTTTTATTTCAATTCAACCAAGGAAGTCGAAGAGCGGGTGGCCGGCTTGTTCTTGCTGCAGGGCAAAACCCAGGAATCGGCGGGCGAGGTCCGGGCCGGAGATATCGTGGCCGTGACCAAGCTTAAGGAAACCCAAACCGGGGATACCCTGACAACCAAGGCGGACAAGATCAAACTGCCGGAAATCTTGTTCGGCGAGCCCTCCATCTCTTTTGCCATCGAGCCCAAAGCCAGGGCCGATGAAGGTAAGATTTCCACGGCCCTGCAACGCATCATGGAAGAAGACCCGACCCTGAAAATGCTGCGCGATCCGCAAACCAAGGAACTGGTCATCTCGGGCAACGGGCATATGCACGTTGAATTGGTGGTCAATAAACTGAAGCGGAAATACGGGGTGGAAGTCATGATGAAGCCGCCGAAAATCGCCTATCGCGAAACCGTATTGGGGAAATCAGACATCGAAAAGAAATACAAGAAGCAGAGCGGTGGCCGCGGCCAATACGGCCATGTCCTGATCCGCATGGAACCGCTGCCGCGCGGCAAAGATTTTGAATTCGTCAATTCACTGGTTGGCATGTCCATTCCGCGCAACTACGTTCCGGCCATTGAAAAAGGCATCATCGAGGCCAAAAATACAGGTGTATTGGCCGGTTACCCGGTGGTCGATTTCAAGGTTGAACTTTATGACGGCAGCCATCATGAAGTCGATTCATCGGACATGGCTTTCAAAATGGCTTCTTCCATGGCCTTCAAGATGGCCATGAAGGCGGCCAAGCCCACCATCCTCGAACCGGTGATGAAAGTGGAAGTGATCATCCCCGAAGAGTTCATGGGTGAAATCAACGGCAACCTGAGCGGCCGGCGCGGCCGCATCCAGGGCATGGAAACCAAGGGCAAGAACCACGTGGTCAAGGCCGGAGTGCCCATGTCGGAAATGCTCGATTTCGAACCGACGCTGACCTCGATCACCGGTGGCCGCGGCAGTTTTTCAATGGAATTCTCCCACTACGAGGAAGTGCCGGCCCAGCTGCAGAAAAAGATCATCGCCGAAGCGGTCAAGGAAGGCCGGGTCAAGGAAGAGGAAGAATAGTTTTATCTTTCTCTGATATAAGCATTTTTCAAGAGATCCAATTTTTTAATCGATAGGTTTGCATTTTATTTTTCACCCTTCTATAATCGATTTTGAGGACGGCAGAGAGAGGTTTTGGAACAATTTTTATTTATGGAATCGGGGGGAAGTATAGTGAATGGGTTGGACGAACTGATACACAATTCAATTTTTAAAGAAAAATTCATTGCACATTGCAGAGAAGAAGATGGGAAAATGCAAAACCTGTCTATTCATCTTGAAGAAGTCTCAAAACTGGCAGGTGTGTTTGCTTCGAAGGTCGGATTAAAGGAGCAGGGTGAACTGATTGGATTTTTGCATGATATTGGAAAGGCGAGTGATGAGTTTAAACAGTACATTGAATCAGCAGTAGGGATTATTAATCCTGATGAAGATGATTATGTTGACGCTGTTAGTCTGAAAGGAAAAGTGGATCATTCCACCGCAGGCGCACAATTTGTCTATAGAACGCTTGCCCAATATGGAAATGAGGGAGTATTTACAGCTCAAATCCTTGCTTTATGTTTAGCATCACATCATTCCGGTTTGATAGATTGTATTTCATCGGAAGGAATCGACGCTTATTCAAAGAGGATGAGTAAACCGGAGGAAAAATCTCATGTTAATGAAGTGTTTGAGAAACTCAGTGATGAGGTTGAAAAATTCTTACTGAATCGCATGAAATCAAAGGTTTTTGTACAAAACTTACTTGACAGATTCAAGGCACTAAAAACTTCGTCTGATTCTAAAGATACGCTGCTATTTAAATATGGCTTAATGCTACGATTTCTTTTTAGTTGCCTGACTGATGCGGACAGGTTAAGTACAATAGATTTTGAAAAACCATTTTATAAAAAACTTAGAAATCACGGTAAGTATGAAAAATGGTCTCTTTTGATTGATCGACTTGAAAGAAAGCTGTTGGAATTTGATTCGGAAGGAATTAATGAAATACGGCAAAAAATATCACAATCGTGTTCTGATTTTTCTGGAAAACAAAAAGGCCTTTATCAATTGACAGTCCCTACTGGTGGCGGGAAGACATTTGCCAGCTTAAGATTTGCTTTACACCATGCGGAAAAACATGAAATGGACAGGATTATCTATGTTCTACCTTACACCACGATAATTGACCAAAATGCAGAGGAGATGCGAAAGGTTTTAGAAGAAAAGGATGGAAAAGGCAGGTTTTTAAGTCGTGTGGTTTTGGAACACCATTCTAATCTCATGCCTGAGAAACAGACGGCGAAACAAAAAGTGCTTTCTGAGAACTGGGATGCTCCTATCGTGCTGACAACTAATGTACAGGTTTTGGAGGCTTTGTTTGGTGCAGGAACCCGCGGAGCGAGAAGAATGCATCAACTCGCCAATACTGTCATTATTTTTGATGAGATTCAAACATTGCCAATCAAATGCGTTCAGATGTTTAATACTGCAATAACTTTTTTAGTCAACAATTGCGGATCAACGGTTGTGTTTTGCACAGCCACTCAGCCCCTTTTAGATAAAATAGAGCCCAAATCAAGTTCCTTACCAATTTCAAGTGAACAGCAAATGATATCTGATGCGAGGCAGTTATTTGATGATTTGAAGCGTGTTGAGGTTTGTGATGAAACAAAAGTTGGCGGTTGGAAGAATGATGAAATAAAGGAATTGGCAGAGAAACAGATCAAAAAATTAAATAGTGTTTTAGTGGTCGTGAATACAAAGAAATCAGCGCAAGATATTTATCAGCAATGCAAGCAGATTAGTTGTATTGAAATCTTTCATTTAAGCACACATTTGTGCCCTGCTCATCGAATGACATTGTTAAATAAAATCAAAGCCTGTTTGAAAGAAAAAAAACCAATTATTTGCATCAGCACTCAGCTTATAGAGGCTGGGGTGGATATTTCTTTTGGATCGGTTATCCGGTTTTTAGCCGGGCTTGATTCCATAGCACAGGCAGCAGGCAGATGTAATCGTAATAATGAACTATATCCAGAACGTGGAGAGGTTTATATAATAAATCCGGCAGAAGAAAATATAGATATGCTTGAAGAAATAAAAATCGGGAAAGAAAAAACCGAACGAATTCTGGCTGAATTTAACGATAATCCGGAAAGATTTGGAAATGACCGGATAAGCCCGGAAGCAATGGAACAGTATTATCAGTATTATTTTTATCAAAGGGCAAAGGAAATGAATTACCCTGTCGGCTGCAAATCCGCTGTGGGGCGCGAGGACAATTTATTTAATCTGCTTTCAGCGAATACTCTTTCAGTAAGTGAATATCAGCGTATGAATAATAAAACTCCAGAAATTCCATTTAAGCAAGCTTTCAAATCTGCTTCCAAGTCGTTTGAAATAATAGCAACAGTTGCCAGAGGTGTTGTTGTGCCATATGGGGACGAAGGCAAAGCCCTCATAGACAAATTGTGTTCCGAAACAAAAATCGAAAAGCAATATAATTTGCTTCGGGATGCCCAGCGATATTCTGTCAATGTTTTTCCCAATGTACTTGAAAAACTGCAAAAACTGGGAGCAATATATGAAGCACAGGAAGGATCGGGGATATTGTATCTTGATGAACAGTACTATAGTGATGAATTAGGATTAAGTGAGGTGATGGTGAAAGAGATGGATTTTTTCAATGCCTAAATGAAAAGGAGGGGTTATGGAAAAAGAAAACAAAGTGGAATTTAAGGTTTATGGAAAATATGCTCTTTTTACTGATCCTTTAACCAAGATAGGCGGAGAAAAATGTACTTATCAAATACCAACCTACGAAGCATTGAAAGGGGTATTGAGTTCGGTTTACTGGAAGCCGACTATTGTATGGTTTATCGACAGGATGAGAGTAATGAAACGCATTCGAACGCAGACTCGGAGCGCAAAACCAATTAAGTTTGGTGGGGGTGGAAGCAATGATCTTGCAATCTATACTTATCTTGCCGATGTTGAGTATCAAGTTCAGGCGCACTTTGAATGGAACACAAACCGCGAGGATATGGCAAAGGATCGGAATGAAAACAAACATTATTTTGTCGCCAAACGGATGATAGAAAGGGGAGGACGCAGAGATGTTTTCTTGGGTGCGCGGGAATGTCAGGGGTATGTCGAGCCGTGCAAGTTTGGCGAAGGCCAAGGATTCTATGACAATTCTGATGAACTTTCTTTTGGCGTGATGTTTCATGGGTTTGATTACCCGGATGAATTTGGAAAGAACGAGTTTCATTCGCGGTTCTGGAAAACAGAAATGATTGATGGTGTTGTGACGTTTCCTAGGCCCAAAGCCTGTCCATATCGTAAGTTTATCCGATCAATGAAGCCTCAACAAATACAAACAGTTGGGTTGAGCGAAGAAGGTTTACTCGAAGGATTTGAAGAGGAGATTGCACAATGAGTTGGATACAAAAACTATATGAGACTTATGACAATTGTCAGACAATGGTTGGCTATTCCACAGATGAGAGTAAAAGACCCCTTCTTCCCATTTGCCATATGACCGCTCAGGCACACATAGAAATCGTCATTGATAAGGGAGGCAATTTCCGAAAAGCTCGCTTAATAACCGACAAGAATGACGCAGTGACGATTATACCATGCACAGAAGTTTCGGGAAGCAGGTCGGGGAAAAAACCTGAATGTCATCCCCTATGCGATCAACTTCAATGTGTTGCAGGTGATTTTAATGAATATGGAGGTGCAGTGACTTGTGGGTTTGTTGAAGATCCTGAAGAACCTTACAGGAACTACCTCGAGGTGTTGACTGATTGGTGCAAATCGAAATATGCTCATCCCAAAGCACAAGCAGTGTTGAAATACGTCAAGAAAAAAACTCTGATCAAAAATTTAGTAGAGCATCAAATATTATTTATTGGGAATGACCAGAAATTTCTGCCAAAGCGCGAAAGGAAGAGGCAAAAAAACGTATCAGATATTTTTGCAGTAGTTAATTCTCAAGAGGATTCATTCATTCGTTGGGAAGTTGAAGTTCCCGGAGAACTTGAAATCAAAGTATGGAAAGACAAAACTCTGTGGGAAAGCTGGATTCATTACTATTTCAGCACAAAAAAGAAAGAACCTCTTTGTTATGTAAAAGGAGAAGCCGATTTTCTATCGATTCAACATCCGAAATATATCCGCGCAAGAGGCGATGGAGCAAAGCTCATCTCCTCTAACGACAAGTCCGGGTTTACGTTTAGGGGGCGGTTTCTTACTGCTGAACAAGCTTTTGGAGTTGGTTTTGAAGTATCTCAGAAAGCTCACAATGCTCTAATTTGGCTCATTAGCCGGCAGGGGAAAGTCTTCTTCGTTAAAGGCGGCAGCGGGAGAAAGGAACCGGGACTGACTGTTGTTGCATGGGCAACCTCAGGGAAAACAATTCCAAGAGCAACAGATGATTCTCTGTCTATTTTGGGATTTGATGACTTACCAGACGATGAACCCTTTATTGTGTCAACAGCCCAGGATGTGGCAACTAGATTTAAAAACCGGATGCTTGGCTATGCTTCTGAATTAGGCAATACAGATAACATTATGGTTATGGAGTTGGACTCTGCCTCCAAGGGGCGTTTAGCAATCACATATTACCGAGAAAACCTAACGGTTTCAGATTTTCTGCAAAGGATTGAAAACTGGCATAAAACTTGTGAGTGGATTCATAAATATCGATATAAAGATATCCAAGATAAAGAAACAGGAAAGAGTAGAAGATTCTTTCAACCATTTATAGGTGCGCCAGCGCCAATCAATATTGCCGAAGCAGCTTATGGCAGTAAAGTAGATGACAATTTAAAGAAAGCAACGGTTGGGCGGCTTTTACCATGTATCATTGATGGGCAGAAGATACCCAGGGATATTGTTGATTCAGCAGTTTGTCAGGCATGTAATAGAGTTGGCATGAGAGATCCTAAAGATAAAAAGGAACGGGAATGGAATAAAGCACTTAGTATAGCTTGCGCACTTTATAAAAACTTAAATCAAACGGAGGGATATAGTATGGCATTAGATGAGAATCGTAAAACAAGGGATTATTTGTATGGACGTCTATTGGCAGCTGCAGATTGTTTGGAGCGGTTTGCATTGTTTATATCAGAAAAAAAGAGGGATACTAATGCCGCGCGTTTAATGCAGCGTTTTTCTGACCGGCCGTGCAGCACTTGGAAGACCATCGAACTTTCGCTTATTCCTTACAAAGCGCGGCTTGGCGGAAGAGCTAAAAGGTATCAAGATGTGATTGATAAGGTGCACAGCATGTTTGATCCGCCTGAAGATTACATCAGCGATAAGAAATTGAGCGGAGAATTTTTATTGGGCTATCATTGCCAGCGAGAAGCATTAAAGCCCAAAAAAGGCGAACCAGAGAGTATCGAAGATGACAATTTAGTGTAAGAATAACCCAATAACAATAAAAAGGAGGTTTTTATGGAAACGTCAAAAAAAGAAGAAGAGAAAACATTACAAAACAAAATTGATTTTGCGGTCGTGTTTAGCGTAAATGGGGCTAATCCAAATGGTGATCCGTTAAATGGCAATCGTCCTCGGACAAATTACGATGATATGGGCGAGGTATCTGATGTATGTATTAAACGAAAAATAAGGAACCGTTTGATGGAAGCACGACATAACATTTTTGTCCAATCCGATGATAATAAATTAGATGAACATACAAGTTTACGAGATAGACAGTCAAAATTTGAAAAACAGTTTAAGATAACAGACAAAAAGAACAGTAATAAAAATGGGTTTATAAAAGCTGTGTGTTCTGAATGGATTGATGTTCGTTCCTTTGGACAAGTTTTTGCTTACGGGAAGGATAAAGACGCCGAGGATAGCCAAGGGGTCTCTATTGGTATCCGTGGTCCCGTTTCAATTCATTCTGCATTCAGCGTTGCGCCAGTTAGCAGTCGTATTAGTAGCATTCAAATTACTAAAAGTGTTAGTGGTGAAGGAGACGGCACGAAGAAAGCGTCAGATACTATGGGGATGAAACATCGGGTCGATCATGGAGTATATGTGACATATGGTGCTATAAATCCCCAGCTTGCATCAAAAACATGGTTTACCGATGATGATGCAAAAACCATAAAAAATGTACTTGAACATTTATTTGACAACGATGCGTCTTCAGCACGGCCTGAAGGCAGCATGGAAGTAGTTATGGTTGTATGGTGGCAACACAATATTCCTTCCGGGCAATATTCGTCTGCTGTAGTTCATCGTTCATTGAGTGTTACACTAAAGGATGGAAGAACTGAGCCGAAGGGAATTAATGATTATTCATTCAAACTTGGGAAACTTATTGGATTGAAGCCAGAAATATTTAATCCCAATAACGTTAAAATTGAAGAATGAATGATCATAAACCCGAACCCCTCATCCCGCCCCACGGCGGCTACCGCGAGCTGAAATCCTACCAGATGTCTGAAATTGTCTATGACGCAACCGTGGTTTTTTGCAACCGCTTCATCAATATCAGGTCACGCACTCATGACCAAATGGTGCAAGCGGCGCGCTCGGGCAAGCAGAACATCGCCGAAGGGAGCATGGCTTCGGGAACTTCAAAAAAGACGGAGTTAAAATTGGTGGGCGTGGCCCGGGCCAGTCTGGAAGAATTGCTGCTGGATTACCAGGATTTTTTAAGGCAGAAGGGTTTGACACTCTGGAAAAAAGAGGACTCTCGAGCTATAGAAGTCCGAGAGCTTTCCTGGAAGGAAAATAGGTCCTATTCGACTTATAGGACTTATTTTGAAGAAAGCTCCCCGGAAATTGCCGCCAATGCGGCGCTCTGCCTGATCCACCAGGCCAACTACCTTCTTGACCAGCAGCTACGGGCCCTGGAAAAAACTTTTGTTCAGGAAGGCGGGTTTACCGAAAAACTTTACCGCGTGCGCTCGCAGGCGCGCAACTGGCGTGATAAAAAATGAGGTACAGCGAAGACGACCTGTTGCCGGTTTCTGCCATTCAACATTTGCTGTTCTGCGAGCGTCAATGCGCCCTGATCCACCTCGAACAAGTTTGGGATGAGAATGTCCTGACTGCCGAAGGCCGGCAACAACATGATCGTTGTGACGAAATGGCCAGCGAAACCCGGGGTGATGTTTTGATCGCACGTGGCCTTTATATTCAGAACCTTGAATTGGGATTGACCGGTAAAGCCGATGTGGTGGAGTTTCACCGGGCAGAAGCGGCTGGGATGGATGCCGTACCGCTTAAAATTGCTGATGGCTTTTGGAAGCCCTTCCCTGTGGAATACAAGCATGGACGGCCCAAGACGGGGATGTGCGACGAAGCGCAGCTTTGCGCCCAGGCCATGTGCCTTGAGGAGATGCTGAAAGTACATATCGAGGCCGGGGCGTTATACTATCAGAAACCGCGGCGCCGCACTCCGGTCGAGTTCAGTGAAAGTTTGCGTCAAATTGTTAAGGCAGCGGCTTTCAAGTTGCACGAACTGATCCGAAACGGAGTCACCCCACCAGCGGTCAATGACAAACGCTGCGACAATTGCTCCCTGAAAAACCAATGCCTCCCGGGTTGCACTTCAGGAAAACATCTTGTCAATGACTATCTGCTGTCCAGCTTGAAAAATGTTGGTGCGGAAAAAAGCGAAGGTATGTCATGAAAAAACTGCTCAACACCCTTTTTGTGACCACTGACGGCGCCTATATCAAGAAAGAAGGGGAGTCGATAGTGGTCACAGCCGAAAAACAGGTCAAACTGCGCCTGCCTATCCATAACTTGAACGGTATCGTATGTTTCGGCAGGGTTATCTGTAGTCCGGCTTTGCTTGGTTTTTGCGGCCAGCGCGGTGTGGCGGTCAGTTTCCTGTCCGAAAACGGGCGATTCCTGGCGCGGGTCCATGGAATAACTTCGGGAAATGTTCTTTTGCGGCGCGAGCAGTATCGCCGGGCGGAGAGTCACGAACAATCGGCGGTTATTGCCAAGGCGTTTGTATTTGGGAAAATTTTCAATTGCCGAACTTCCTTGCAACGGGTTTTGCGTGATCATCCGCAAATTTCCGGGGGTGAAGCCGTTCAAGCGGCAATCAATCATTTATCAGCGCTGCTTGAAGAAGTGAAGAACCAGAATGATTTAAATGTGGTCCGCGGTTCGGAAGGACACGCCGCGCAAACATATTTTTCCGTTCTTGATCATCTGGTCACGATGCAAAAAGAGGATTTTTATTTTCGGGGCAGAAATCGCAGACCGCCCAGGGACAATCTCAATGCCCTGCTCTCTTTCGTTTACACATTGTTGCTGCATGATGTCCTGGCTGCCCTGGAATCGGTCGGTCTAGATCCGGCGGTTGGTTTTCTGCACCGCGACCGACCGGGCAGGCCGAGCCTTGCCCTGGACATGATGGAGGAATTCCGCCCTCTGATCGCCGACCGCCTGGCTTTGGCTTTGGTCAATTTGCGCCAGGTTCAGAACAATGGCTTCAGCAAGACCGAGGCCGGTGGAGTCTTGATGAGCGATGGAACACGAAAAACCGTATTGGTTGCCTATCAAAAAAGGAAGCAGGAAGAAATCAATCATCCGTTTCTCGAGGAGCAGATTCCGCTGGGCATGCTGTTTTTCGCGCAAGCTTTGTTATTAGCGCGCTTTTTGCGTGGTGACCTCGATGGCTATCCTCCGTTTTTTTGGAAATGAACAGGAGTAAACCATGATGGTTGTGGTCTGTTATGATGTGGATACGAGCAAAAAAGAGGGGAGGCGTCGATTGCGGCGGGTGGCCAAAACCTGTCTGAATTTCGGTCAAAGGGTCCAGGATTCTGTTTTCGAATGCCTGGTGGAACCGGCCAAGTTTGTCGATTTAAAAAATAAATTAGGCAAGGAATATAATTCCCAAGAAGACAGCCTGCGTTTTTATTTTTTGGGAAAGAATTGGAAAAACCGGGTGGAACACATGGGGGCCAAAGAACCGCTTGATCTGGAAGGGCCGCTGGTGATTTGATGCTCCGCGAACCTCAAGTAAGCATCAATTTGCCTGAAGCTTCGCGGAAATTGAGGAATGGCTATAATAATAGATTAATTAAGGTGTTTGTTTTTGTCTTTGATTTATTTTGTTCTTTGACTATCCTTTACGCGCCAGAAGGGAGTTAAAGCTTTTTCTGTATTTGATCTTTGAGTTCACAGTCGCCCCCTGCGCGGGGGCGTGGATTGAAAC
>JAFGSF010000066.1 GCA_016934745.1 Candidatus Aminicenantota bacterium
GCGCCGCGGCGATCGATTGATCCCTCACGGTAAAACGAGGTTGGAAGTCGGCGATGAGCTTACGGTCCTGGGCAGCCACCAAGCGCTTCGCAACCTGACCCTGCAGCTCGAAGATCGCGGCTTTACCGCCAGTAATGATTTTTACTAGGATTTCAGGGGCAAGGGGCAGCCCGCAATCATCCGCATTACTTGCGCAACGAAGCTTTTGAAAAAATGGTGTCGGGGATATTTTCGTTGAAGCTGATCGAATCGATGATCAACTCGGTTCCAGTTCCTTCTTTTAATGCATCCTTGTAGAGAGCGGTTTTTGGGATCCATCTTCCTTCAACCTGCATCACTTCACCGAGTGTGATTTGTTTGAGCAGCGTACCGCTTTTCGCATAAAGATTTTCTTTCAGGATGATGAAACGTTCCTGGTCCACCCAAATTTTTCTTGCATCGTAGGCTATTTCCTTGATTTTCGCTTTCAGGTCCAATATCCATACCGGACGGTCTGAAACCGTGTCGGAACCTGCGATTTTCGCTTCATACATGTTTTGCAGGAACGGATCTTCCATCATGTCTTCGTAGGATAAATCAGATCCCATCACCGATTGGCGCAGCATGTGCCCGCTGATCAAGATAATCCTGTCCGTGGCCGGCGAATAGGTCCAAAGCTTATCGCCCAGTTTCAACATCTTGGTTCCCTTTTCCCGGGCCGGGGCGAGATATTCCGTAAACGATTGGTCGATATTTCTCTGCCATGACTTGGCTTCAACGGTTCTTTGGCCGCGTCGTCCGTGTATGATCATTTTGGACACAACAATCTTGCTGTCGGACAGTATGTTTTTATCGACTCTCTTTATGATCTCTTGCGCCGATGGTGCTTGGGAAAAGAGCAGGGCCGGCAAAATCAATAACAGGGTTATGTTTGTATATTTCATACTTCAAGCTCCTTGAACAGTTGTGATGTCTGCCTTTTGTAAATGCCGATTCCGGCAATGGCCGTTCCCAGCACGGTTGAAATAATTCCCGGCGCGAAGCCGATGACAAAGCTGCCGACAGTAACCTGGGCACGATACACACTCGATATCATCAACGCAGAATTCTTGAAAAGGAAACCGAAATTGAGTCCATACATTTGCATCAAATAGGAAACGGCGACGCCGGCGAGTGTTCCCAAAACAGATCCAAAGATACCGATTGACACAGATTCCAGGATCAAGGTTTTATAAATGTGTCCCCTGGCTTCGCCAATGGCCATCCTGACTCCGATTTCACCGTAACGGCGCAGGCTGCCCATCAGGCCTGCATTCCATAAAACAATCGACATGGCAAGCACGAATATTACAATGATAATGATGGACATTGAATCGATCAGGCCGAGATAATCGGTTAGTCCGCTTTCTTCCGGCAGTGTTCCCATTTGCGGCGAAAATGGGTTGTCGCTATCTTTGAATTCCTGATTGAATGCCGCTGCCACCATCGGGGCCTGTTTTTCGTGATAGATGTCATCGGGAAAGAATCCCAGTATTTCACCGGCCGTATCCGGCATATCCAGGGCAACTTGAATATCGGAGATATCCGCGAAAATAGTGCCTCGATCCATGGCCGAGACTCCGAACTGAACTGTGCCCGCAATTTTATAATTTGTCATGGCCATGCTGCCGTACATGGTTGAGCTGATCAACGTGGCCGTATCACCGGGAGAAACCTGCAATTTTTTGGCGAATTCGTCGGCGATTAAAATTTCGCCGGCCTCTTTCGGCATGCGTCCGCGCATGATGGCTTCTTTCACCTTGAGCAGTCTGACCTCAACACTGGAACTGGAAAACAGATCCAATGCCATGCCGCTGACCGGACCCTGGGTTTTTGTTTCCCCTTCTTCATCGGGGATATCCAGCAATCCGCCGAACTTGATGCGCGGTGTCCAGATCAGTTCGGGATATTTTTCATTCAACACATCAAGCAACTTGGCGACCCCGATGAAGGCCAGGTCATTGGGATTTTGATTGGCTTCCTTGGCATATGCCTGGGTCATGATTCGCAGGTGCCCGGTTTGGTAATGGGCCGTGGACCTGACCATATCCTCCAAGACGCCGTTCATGAATGAGTAAAAAAAGACCGCCAGGAAAACGCCGATAAAAACGGTTAATACCGGAAAGAGTGACCGTGAGCGGTCGCGCATCAGACCTTTTAATAAAAATTTAATCATGTCAATTTCCCTCTCAGGGCGTCGGTCGGTTCAAGCTTGGCGATTTTCCGGGTCGGCAGGTAACTGACAATCGTCGTCACTATTAAAACCAGCAATGTGGTGGCGACGACCAGGCCGGCAGTGAAGGCCGGAAAAATTCTATTCCCCAAAGCAAAACCAAAACTATCCGATGCTTCCGGTAAACCGTATCCGGTTCTGGCAACATGAATGAGCAGGGGCAATCCATAAGCCGCCGCAACCAACGCCGCCAAAACAGCATGCATGGCGCCTTCAAGGGTAAACAGCTGAATGATCTTAGAACGGGTCATGCCCAGAGCCATCAAGGTGCCCATCTCCTTTCTTCTTCGAAAGATGGATAGTACCTGCGTATCAAAAATGGCCAGCATGGCCAATAACAACAGGACAATATAAAAAATGCTGCCGCCAATTGATTTTGTCAGGACAAGCGCCCGTAAATCCCGCAGCAAAAATTCAAGGTCCTTGTGTTGCCAATGATCAACCTCGGCGCTGAAACTCGAGCCTTTTTCCAGGACAATGATGGTTGCTTCATCGGGCATGGCCGTCATTTCCCGCATTTTATCGATGGGGATCCAGAACTGGCCATTGTCGATATCCGGAACATCGGTTTTCATCACGGCCGCTATTTTTAATTCATTGGCATCGAAAGTGCCGTGGGTGTCCCGCCAGCGAACGGTGATATAATCGCCGGCTTTCAGTCCGCTACTTTTTGCCATGCGGCTGCCGATCAAAGCCGGAATGGATTCCTTGTCGTCTGTCAGCACGGACGTTGGGATGGATAAAATGTTTTGCTCCGGCTCTATTCCTTTCAGGAAGACGTTTTGAAAGCGGCCATTGGGATAGATCGTTGCCTGGCGGATCAAGATCGGCGTCGCTTTTTTAGCCGCGATCAATTTTGCCAGATCGCCCGGTATTTTTTCGTGGGCATCGTTCAGGGTCAGGGGATCGTACGGGTCATATTTGTTTTGCCAGTAGTGTCCGCCGGCGTATTGGGCGTCCACCGTTGCTTTTTCGACTTGGTTGTTCATGCCGTTGTACAGCCCCTGCAAAAATATAATGGCCACGAATGAAAACGAGAGGGCGATCGCGTTCAGCCAGGTGCGCAGGCCGGCCCCGTAAATATTTTTGAAGGCAAGTTTGGCAATGATCATTTTCCTACCTCGGGTTTAATGATTTCATCCTTTTCGACCCGGCCGTCATCCAGCGAGATTTTTCTTTTTAGATAGCGCATGACTTTTTCGTCGTGGGTGGCGAAGATGAATGTCGTCTGAAGGCTCTCGTTCAAATGCACCATGGTTTTCATGATGTGGTGTGAATTTTTCGCGTCGAGATTCGCGGTCGGCTCATCGGCCAGAACCAGTTCCGGTTTTTTGACGATGGCCCGGGCAATGGCCACGCGTTGGCTTTCGCCGCCGGACAGCTGCGACGGACGCGAGCCGGCCCGGTCGGCAAGCCCGACCCAGTCCAGGGCGTCCATGGCCATTTTCTTTCGCTGTGGGGCTGGAATTTTCAGCAGCAACAGCGGGAATTCCACATTTTCATACGCCGTGTAAACCGGCAGGAGATTGTAGGTTTGAAAAATGAAGCCAATGGAACGGTTACGCAATGCGGCCGCTTCGCGATGGGAAAGATTCTCGATCTTGCCTCCCAACACTTCGACGCTGCCGGAGGTGGGCGCATCCAGCGAGCCGATGATGTTCAGCAGGGTGGTTTTTCCCGAACCGCTCGGGCCGACCAGTCCGGCGAATTCAGCGGCCTGAAAAACCAGGTTGACCTGGTCCAGAGCCGTGATCTGGGACGATCCCATGGGATAGATCTTGACCAGTTTTTCCGTTTGGATCAGCTTTCCTTCAACCATGTGGCACCTCTTGTTCATGATATCGAGTCATTTTTTCCATGCGCATCTCCTCAATTGTTAAATTTTATCATATGTTCCATACTGCCATCAGTTGAAAACCCCTGCCGCTGAAGCTGCTGCCTTTCGAGAGGTCCTGGACGGGCTGCGTCAGCCTCGGGTTCCAGAACATCATCAGGTGGAACTGCCAATTGTCATAGGTCCGCTGCCAGCTGGCAAAACTAAACAGCTGGCTCTGTCTCCAGTCATAATAGAGCACGGCACTCAGATTGTCCAGCAGCCCGAGCGGGTAGCGCGCCAGCAGGGCCGTGAATGACAGCCCGTCATGGCCGTCCCCGCACAGGGATTTCGCTCCCTGGGAAAGGAACTGCTCGGCCAGCAGGTAAAGACCGTTCCCCAGCTTGAAGGTATAATCGGCGCCCAGGGCAATGGAGCGCTGCCAGGAGAACGGGGCCGCCGGATCATCCTGGTGGACGAAAGACGCTTCCGTCCACAGGCCGATGCCCAGGTCCCATTTCCCGTCCAGGGCGAAGCGCTTTTCGGTCGGCCTGAAAACCGAACCGTCGCTGCCGGGGGCCAGGCGGCGCTGGTGCAGGGTCAGTCCGGCCTCGCCCGAGAACAGCGGTGTCTGGAATCGGCTGCCGAATTCCGGAGTTTTTGCCGCCGTTGGCTGCGTTTCCCAACCCTTGGCATCCGGGTTGCCGTAAAGCCCCCAGAGCCAGATGTTGGCGTTATTTTTGAAATAATAGCGCAGCAGCAGCCCGGTGACGCCCGCGGTGATCTGCAGCGGGTCGCGCGGATCGATA
>JAFGSF010000020.1 GCA_016934745.1 Candidatus Aminicenantota bacterium
AACGACGCGGATTGGATCCGCTCGGCCGTTCGCGGCCAGGAAGACCCCGAAAGCAAGCTGAACATTATTGGTTTCCGCCTGGCATTGTCCGGAACATAAGCGCTTCAGCGCATCATCAGGCGTCATGAAATCGCAATGAACATCCAGTGCCCCCACTGCGGTCACATTCAGCAATACGATCCAGGCTATAAAATCTGTCTGAATTGCGGCGGCGCCGTGGATGAAAACAATTCTCACATTCTGACAAATCCCAGGAAGGGCCGGGGTATGCAGGGCATCGCCATCATTTCCTTTCTGTTATTTTTCTTCATTTTTCTTTTTTGGTCCAAATACGCCGGTGGCCATGGCATGGCCATCAGCGCCTTGTTCTACCTTTGGGGCATTTACAAAACCTATTTAAATAAAAAGAATTTAGGTGAACCCCATGCCCATTAGGGAAAACCTTGAGCGGATCAGGCAAAATATAGAAAAAGCATGCCTGCGGGCAAAGAGAGACCCCGACCGGGTTCAACTCGTGGCGGTATGCAAGGATCAAAGCGCCAAAAAAATCAAAGAGGTTTATGACCTCGGCATTCGCCTGTTGGGCGAAAATAAAACCCAGGAAGCGGAAATCCATAGGCGACAGCTCAGTGCCAGCGATATCGCCTGGCACTTCATCGGCAAGCTGCAAAAAAACAAAATCAACAAACTGCTCACTATCTTCCAGCTCATCGAATCGGTAGACGGAGTCAAATCCCTGGAACATATTCACAAAAGGGTCGATGCCCCGGTTGAACTGTTTATTGAGATCAACCTCGGCGAAGAAAAAAGTAAATCGGGATTTACCATCGAAGGCCTGAAAAAAGCGCTGCCCTATATTTCCAACCTGGACAAGGTCTTCATCTCGGGTTTGATGGCCATCCCGCCTTACCGTGAGGACCCGGAAAAGGTCAGGCCTTATTTCTCACGATTACGCGCATTGAAAAGCGAACTCAATCAGATGGGGCTCGACAATTTGAAAATTTCTCATCTTTCCATGGGCATGAGCCACGATTACGAAGTGGCGGTCGAAGAGGGTGCCACGATCGTCCGCATCGGCACGGCATTGTTCGGCAGTCGCGGCCAATGAAAACCGGCGGCCGGGCAGGTGCAGGCAAGGAGGACTTATGAAACTGACACCGCAGGAAATTTTAAATCAGGTTTTTTCAAAAAAATTCAAGGGCTACGATCCCGAGGAAGTTAAAAATTTCCTGGAACAGATCGTGGAAAGCATGGAAAGTGAAATCCAGGAAAAAGAAGCTTTAAAGAAAAAAATGGAAAGGCTGCGGGAAAACCTGGCCCGAATCGAAAAAAAGGAAGAACTTCTGCGTGACACCCTGATCGCCGCCCAGAAATTTTCCAGCGAAATCAAGATCAACTCACACAAGGAAGCCGAATTGATCATCAAGGACGCCGAAACGAAATCGGAAGAGATCATCAAGCACGCCTTTACCCGACAGATGGCCATCAAGGAAGAAATCAAGAGCCTGCAGTTCAAAAGGAAAGAGATGGAAAACGATATCATTCACCTGCTGAATTCGCTGAAGGAATTGATTGAAACTTACCACAAGCAGGACGAACAGTTCGACAAGATCGAATATTTGGGGAAATAGGACGACCCAGCAGGCGAAACGCCGGCGGACGGGTCGCCATGTAAAAATCAATCAATTAAGGACAGGGGTTCCAGCGTAACGCCCCCATTCCTTGTTTTTTCATTTTCTTTAAGTGTCTTGTTGAAAATAATATCATATTATGATACTATATTATGGGAGAAAGATATGCCGGCAGTTAGCTTTTATCTGAAAAAAGAGGTGCTGGACGCCGTACGCGCCAGATCCAGTTCCGCGAACGTTCCGGTCTCCCGCATCATCAGCCGCGCCGTTGAGGAGTATTTGAGGACCGATGAAACAAACGTGGCGCGCCGGAGGGTGATGGAGAACATCCATAAAACACTTCTGCCCGGCGAATGGAAAACACTCCATCGGGAAAGGACAAAGGCCGATGCTGACCGGGATTGACACCAGTTATTTTTATGCCCTGGCCGCCGGCAACACGACCGCGGCAGAGGCATGGGAGAGTCGGGAGCTCCTTACTTCCGTGCTCTGTTTCTATGAGCTGAAAAAAAGGCTGCTGAAGGGCGACCTGAAGGCCTGGCCGACCGTCCTGGAGGATATGGCCCGGGCCATCGAAGTGGTGCCCGTCACGGCCGCGGCCGCCTTGAAAGCGGCGCAGGTTGCCTGCGGTACCGGCATGCCTGTTTTCGACGCGATCATCGTCAGCTCCCTTGATGAAGCCGGTTGCACAGAAATCATCACCATGGACAGCCATTTCAAGCTTTTTGTAAAAAAAGGATTGAAAATGACCCTGCTTTCCATATGACCATGGCCGCCAGAAAGGGCATTGCCATTTCCGGAAAACTATTTAAATTAGCGGCCATTCCTGATACAATTAAAACGCTTAACCATACAGGAGGAAGCCATGGCTGAAAGCAGCAATAAAACGACCGCATTGAATAATGCCGTGTCACAAATCGAAAAGCAATTCGGCAAAGGATCCATCATGAAATTGGGAGGAAAGGAAGTCGTGCAGATTCCCGCCATCTCCTCCGGCTGCATCGCCCTGGATATTATCACCGGAATTGGCGGCTATCCGCGCGGCCGGGTCATCGAGGTTTACGGACCGGAAGGGTCCGGAAAAACCACGCTGGCTTTGCATGCCATTGCCGAGGCCCAGAAAGCTGGGGGCTATGCCGCCTTTATTGACGCGGAGCATGCCCTGGACCCGCTATATGCCCAAAAACTCGGGGTTAATATCGACGAACTGTATATTGCACAGCCCGATTGGGGGGAACAGGCCCTGGAGATAGCCGAGATTTTGGTCCGCTCGGGCGGTGTCGACATCATCGTGGTAGACAGCGTGGCCGCGCTGGTCCCCAAAGCTGAATTGGAAGGCGACATGGGTGATAGCCACATGGGACTGCAGGCAAGGTTGATGAGCCAGGCGCTGAGGAAGCTGACCGCCATTGTCGCCCGTTCAAAAACCACTTTCGTTTTTCTCAACCAACTTCGTGAAAAAATCGGCATGTTTGTCGGCAATCCCGAAATCACCACCGGCGGCCGGGCGCTGAAATTCTATTCCTCCATGCGCATCGAAGTAAAAAGAATCATGGCCATCAAGGATGGCACCGATATCGTCGGCGGCCGCATCCGGATAAAAATAGTCAAAAATAAAATGGCGCCGCCTTTCAAGGAAGTGGAAACCGACCTCTATTACGGCAGGGGATTTTCTAGGGAAAGCGACATCATTGAGCTCGGAGTCCTTTATGGAATCATCAGCAAGACCGGGGCCTGGTATTCCTACAATGAAAATCGCCTGGGCCAGGGCAAAGAATCCGTACGTAAACTGTTCGAGGAAAACCACACCTTGTTCGATGAAATCAAGGCCAAGATCGTTGAAAAATCATCTCCGACCGTTAAAGACAAGGACGCCAGTTGAATCGATTCAAGTTTTCCATGCTATACATTCTGGCACTGCTGCTCACCTCGCCCTTTCATATTCAGGTCAAAAACCTTCTGGCCGGCAGCAAAATCTTCCATTTTGTCAATTATGCCCTGCTGGGAATCTTGGCAGCCTTTTTCGTTCTCGGCTTTTTAAAGTCATTCAAGTCAGGCCAGCCTCTGGAAATTACGGCCCTTTTTCTGGCGGCGGCGATCATGGGCTATTTTCTTTTCCAAAGAAGAATCTTTCTCAACAAGACTTTTTTTTCAAATTTTCTCCATATCGCTGAATTTTTTATCCTGGGCGTCCTGCTGAGCAAAGAAAATAAAAAAGCGTCATCTCCTTTTCCTTTCGTGTTCCTTTTTACTTCCGCCTTTGCCTTCGAACTGATCCAGGTTTTTTTTCACAACCGGGTGGTGGACAGCAATGACATCTGGATCAATACCATTTCAGGGCTGGTCGGATTGACCGCTGGTTTTTTTTAAGCGGCCGCCGCGGCAGGGAGACCCAGCCTGAACGCTGATTTGAAAAGGAGCGGTCGTTCAATTATAATGAATGAATGGCTTTCAAAGAACTCTTCAAAACAGTCTTGAATTCCAAAGTGACGGCTGTTTTTTCGTCCAGCCAAGATCGCGAAGAAATTCTGAGTGAAATTGAAGAGCTCTTGATCCTGGCCGACATATCCTTGCCGGTTGTCACCCGCGTCACGTCCAACCTGAGAAAAAAAATCAGCCGCCATGCGGAAAAACAAGATTATATCGAGCTGCTCAAACAGGAATTGCTGGCCGTGTTTCCCAAAGCACAGAACCCGGCGACGGCCCATGTCGAAAAAAATGTCATCCTGCTGGTCGGGGTCAATGGCAGCGGCAAAACGACCAGTGCCGCCAAGTTGGCCCGCTATTTTCAGCTTCGCGGCCAAAGCGTTCTCCTGGCCGCGGCCGATACCTTCCGGGCGGCCGGCGCCACCCAGCTCACGTTGTGGGGCCAAAAACTCGCCATTCCGGTCATCGGCGGCGTGCGCGGAGCCGATCCCGGCTCGGTGGTGTTCAACAGCCTGCAGTCCTGGCAAAGCAAAAATTTCGACTTGCTGATCATCGATACGGCCGGCCGCATGCAAAGCAAGGAAAATTTGATGCGCGAACTGCAAAAAATAATCAAAATCATAAAAAAATTTGCTTCTGAACAGCCCGCCGAAACCTGGCTGGTTCTGGATGCCTCCACGGGACAGAATGCCCTGGTGCAAGCGGAAAAATTCAAGGAATTCTCTGAAATCAACGGGTTACTGCTGGCCAAGCTGGATGGCACCGCCAAAGGCGGCACGATCATCAGCATCGCCGACCGTCTGCAGCTGCCGGTGCGTTATGCCGGAACCGGGGAAGGCGCAGACGATTTATGGGAATTTTCAGAAAAAGATTTTATCGAGTCACTGCTCAAACAATGAAAAAGATGATCAAGGATCCCGCCTGGCAAAAAACAGAAGATGAAAAATTCATGAAAATCGCCCTTAAATTAAGTTGTCTGGGGCTGGGACGTACCGAACCCAATCCCATGGTGGGTGCCGTGGTGGTGAAAAACGGCAAAATCGTTTCCAGCGGATATCACCGGGCCTACGGAGCACCGCACGCCGAAGCCATGGCCCTGGCAAACATGCAGATTTCCGGAGCCACCCTGTATTTGACCCTGGAACCATGCTGCCATTTCGGAAAAACCCCCCCCTGCACGGAATTGATCATTGAGAAAAAAATCAGCCGCGTCGTGACGGCCATGGACGATCCGAATCCGCTGGTCAACGGGCGCGGCAACGAGCGTCTGCGAGCCTGTGGTATTCAGACACACGGCGGCCTCTATGCGGATTGGGCGGCCCATATCAACCGCCATTACCTCAAGGCTGTGCGCAGCCGGCTGCCATACGTGGTCCTGCATGCCGGCATCTCCCTGGACGGCAAGCTGACCGACGATGCCGGCCACTCGCGCTGGGTCACTTCGGAGGAAGGGCGCCGCTATTCCCACAGCCTGCGCGGCGAGTTCTCCGCCATCCTGGCCGGGCACGGCACCATTCTGGCCGACGACCCGCAGCTCAACCTGCGCGAGTCAGGATGGCAAGGCAAGACCCTGTATCGCGTAGTTCTGGATTCCAACAACACCCTGCCCCGCAGCCTGAATGTTTTCCGCGATCAGGAGAGTTTCCCGCTGGTCATCTTCAGCTCCAACGCCGCCGCGAACCGGAAAAAGAAGGTCCCGCTCCATTTCTTTGTCCGCCATCAGGCTCACGGCCTGGTCCTAGCCGATGTCCTGGAGCAATTGTCCAGGCTGGGCATCGCCTCCGTGCTGGTGGAAGGCGGCGGCCGGGTCCTCGATTCCTTTGTCCGCGAGCAACGGTTCGACGAGGTGGCTTTTTTCATATCCGACAAGATTGTCGGCGGCCGCAACTCGGTCCAGGTCTTCGCCTCCGGCGTCGCCCGGCTCGAGGAGGCACTGGAATTGGTCGATTGCCGCTGGACGGAATACGCCGGCGGCACCATGATGAGAGGTTTCAGAAAATGTTCACCGGCCTGATCGCGACCACCGCCGTCCTGGTCAAGTTGGAAAAGAAGAACCGGCCGGTCCTGACCATCCGCGCCGCCCTGGATAAACCCCTGGCCGTCGGCGACTCGCTGGCCGTCAACGGCATCTGCCTGACCGTGATCGAAAAAAAAGGCGACCGGCTCCGCTTCAACCTGGCCGCGCCCACCCTGCACCTTTCCAACCTGGGCGACCTGCCCGCCGGCGCGCTGCTGAACATCGAGTTGCCTCTGGCGGCCGACGGCCTGCTGGGCGGCCACCTGGTCAGCGGCCACATCGACGGCACCGTGCGCGTGCGCGGCATCAACAAGGGCGATCAGAACTCACGTTTTATTTTCACGTTCCGCGAGCGCGAATGGAGCAAGTTTCTCATCGAGCGCGGATCGGTCTGCCTGAACGGCGTCAGCCTGACCATCGCCGAAAAAAGCAGCTCCTGGTTCGCCGTCGAGATCATCCCCCACACCCTGGCCAGCACCAACCTGCGCCTTTTACGCGTCGGCCAGCGCGTCAACCTTGAACTTGATTTAATCGGTAAATACCTATATAATTTTTTTCAGACCGAAAAAGGTAGGAAAATATAGATGACCATCACCGTTCCGGAAGCAATTGAAACTCTGAAGCAGGGGAAAATGATCATCATCGTCGATGATGAAGAGCGCGAAAATGAAGGCGATTTGATGATCGCCGCCGAGAAGGTCACGCCTGAAAGCGTCAACTTCATGGCCAAGGAAGCGCGGGGGCTGATCTGCGTCTCCATGACCGAAAAACGCAGCGAGGAGCTCGACCTGCCCTTGATGGTTCACGACAACACCTCCCATTTCCAGACCCCGTTCACCGTCTCGGTCGACGCAAAAAATAATACCACCACCGGCATCTCGGCCTACGACCGGGCGGTCACCATCCAGGCCCTGATCGATCCCCGGACCAAACCGCAGGACCTGTCGCGTCCGGGTCATATTTTCCCGCTGCGCGCCCGGGACGGCGGCGTGCTGGTGCGCACCGGCCAGACCGAGGCCTCGGTCGACCTGGCCAAGATCGCCCACCTCAACCCGGCCGGGGTGATCTGCGAGATCATGAAAGAAGACGGCACCATGGCGCGCATGCCGGATCTGATGGAATTCTCGAAAAAATTCTCCATTCCGATCATCACCATCGAGGAGATCATCAAGTACCGGGTGAACACCGACTCCCTGGTGGAAATGGTTTCCGAGGCCAAATTGCCGACCCAATGGGGAGATTTCACCATCAAGGCCTTTGTCGACCACATCCAGCAGGAAACCCATATCGCCCTGACCCAGGGCGACATCGGCGGCGAGGAACCCATCTTGGTCAGGGTCCACTCCCAATGCCTGACCGGCGACACGTTCGGCTCGCTGCGCTGCGATTGCGGCACGCAGCTGCAAACCGCCATGGAGATGATCAGTCATGAAAAAAGGGGGGTCCTGCTCTACCTGTTGAACCAGGAGGGGCGCGGCATCGGCCTGATCAGCAAGATCAAGGCCTACAAGCTGCAGGAAGAGGGGCTGGACACCATCCAGGCCAATGTCAAGCTGGGATTCAAGGCCGACCAGCGCGATTACGGCATCGGCGCCCAGATCCTGCGCCACCTGGGCCTGAAAAAACTGAGAGTCATCACCAACAATCCGGCCAAGTACATCGCCCTGGCCGGATACGGCCTGGAAATTTCAGAACGGATTCCCCTGGAAATCAATCCCACCAAGGAAAACTTCGCCTACATGAAAACCAAAAAGGAAAAAATGGGGCATCTGCTGGACAAGTTGTAAGGAATATCATGACCAAGGATTTTTTCAATCTTTCGCCGGCCGGGCAGGTTAAATTCCTGAAGACCGAGCAGTTTATCCAGATGGAAAAATCACAACGCGTCGAATTTCTGAAAGAAATCGCCCTGAGCGGAAACATATCCTCGAAATGCCTGGCGTCGGCCCTGAAAATTCTGCGGGAATTGAAATTTCGCGATGGCGCCTTTTACAGCAAGTTTTTGCAACACCCCGACAGCTCGGTGACCCTGGCCTGCAAAAAGGCACTGAGCGAACGCTCGGGTGTCAAGGATTTCGGTTTCTATCCCATGCGTGAATTGCTTAAAAAGCAAAACATTGAAAAAAAAATGGCCGCCGTGGCCAATATCATCCGTGAAACCGACCAGTCCGGAGAGGATTTGCTTTATTCCCTCCTGAACGAAGACAACCTGAAAGTCAGGGAAATGATCGTCAAGGAATTATCCAGTCGCGCTCAAATCGATGAAAGAAAACTGCTGAACCAACTGCCGCATGCCATCTGGTACAACCGCGGCGCCATTGTCGAAATTCTGGGCAACCGCCGCAGTCGGCTGCTCCTTGAAATTGTCGACAAACTGATCGTTGATGCCAATGTCGAAGTCCGGATGAAACTGCTGGAAGCGCTGTCCAAGCTGGATCGTGAACAGGTTAAGGAATATATCCTCACCATGACCAAGGATCCCCATACGCGGATTTGCCGCGAAGCCAAACGCATGTATGCGACCATCTAACCGGCGGCTTCGATCTTGTAGAATTTCCTCTTGCCGATTTTTAGAAGATAGGGCTTCCCTTTTTGCAGCATCACCTGGATTGATTCGGGGCGTTGGTGGTCCAGGTAAATGCCGCCCTGGGCATGAATTCGCTTGGCCTCGCCGCGCGAAGCGAGGATGCCCTGGCGCACGAGAAAATCGACCAGCGCTTCGTCGGTGGCCAGCGTCAGCACCTCCACGTCGTCGGGGGTTTCCTTGTTGCGGAAGACCTTGATGAACTCGGCTTCAGCCGCTTCAGCGGCCGCCCGGGAATGGAAATCGGCGATGATCAACTTGGCCAATTCGATTTTGGCCTGCATGGGATTCGCTTTTCCTTCGTCCATGTCCGCCCGCATCCGGGCAATATTTTTCAGTGCCAAATCGGTCAGCAGTTCGTAATAGCGGAACATCAAGTCATCGCTGACGGACATGACCTTGCCGAACATCTCGGCCGGGGACTCGTGGATGCCGATATAATTCCCCAGGCTTTTGCTCATTTTCTGGATGCCGTTCAAGCCTTCAAGCAAGGGCATGGTCACGATCACCTGCGCTTCCTGGCCGTAATGGCGCTGCAATTCACGACCGACCAGCAAATTGAATTTCTGATCGCTGCCGCCCAGCTCCACATCGGCGTGCATGGCCACCGAATCGTATCCCTGCATCAGCGGGTACAGCAGTTCGTGGACGGATATCGGGTCGCCGTTTTTGTAGCGCTTGGAAAAATCATCGCGCTCGAGGATGCGGGCCACCGTATAGGCGGCGGTTAAGCGGATGATTTCCACCGGAGTCAAGGCTCCAAGCCAGCGTGAATTGAAATCGATGACTGTTTTTTGGGGATCCAGGAGCTTGAAAATCTGCTCCTTGTAAGTCTCGGCATTGAGGGCGATCTCCTGCTGGTTTAACGGCGGCCGGGTCTTGTTCCGGCCGCTGGGATCGCCGATCAAACCGGTGAAATCGCCGATCAGGAATACGACGGTGTGTCCCAGGTCCTGGAAGTGCTTCATCTTTCGGATGAGCACGGTATGCCCCAAGTGAATGTCGGGAGCCGTGGGGTCAAAACCAGCCTTGATCAGCAGGGGCTTCCCCGTTTTCCGGGAACGACGGATTTTTTTCTCGAGATCCTCTTCGCTGATGATTTCCAGCGCCCCCTTCCTGAGCAGATCGAGTTGTTCGCCGACGTCGGGGAAACCCATCCTACTTGATCAGGTTCATCCCGACTTCGATGGCTTTCATGTTCATCTCGATCGTGCCTTTGGGGGCCCAATGCTTGATGTGTTCCACCATGTTTTCGTAGCTGATCACATCGGTCATTTTCTGGGTTATTGCCAGGCTAACCACGGAAGTAAGCACGACGTTTCCCGCCCCCACCTTGGTCTCGTTGATGATGGGCACCGGGTATACCTTCCAGTGCCGGGTATCACCCAGTTCGCGCACCAGATGGGAATCGACGATCACGATGGCATCGTCTTTAAGGGAGTCCCTGTAAATATCATAGGGCCTCTGGTCGGTGCAGAGAAAGAAATCAATGGCCGTGGCATGGGGAAAAACGATCTGTTCATCGGCGATGAGCACATCAACCTTGGTCGGGCCGCCGCGCACGGCAGCCGTATAGGTGGGACTTTCAATGGCGAACTTGCCTTCCCTTTCCACGGCGATGTCCACCAGCAAGGCCCCGGCAGTAATAATCCCCTGGCCGCCAACCGCGCCGTAACGTATTTCGAAATGCTTCATTTTTCCCCCTTGGCGCCTGCCTGCTGGGCGACGGGTACGATGTGGTTGTAGTAGAGGTCGGTATATTCTAGGCGGGCGCTGTTTTGCTCGAAGATGCCCAGTGGATACTTCGGTGCCTGTTCCTCGGGAGACAACTTTTCAAAGTCGGCCATGTTCATGGTGATATCCCTGATATACTTGGTCATGACCAGCGGACTCTTCATCTTATTGCGTCGGCCCAGGTTGACATGGCAGTTGCTCATGACTTCCACGACGGAAAAACCCTTGTGTTGGAAAGATTTTTTTATCACCTGCTTCAATTGCGCCAGGCGGTTGATGGTTTCCCTGGCTACAAATGTGGCCTCGGCCGCAGTGAGCAATTTCCTCACGTTGAAATGCGGTTCGATGTTGCCGTAGGGCGTGGTCTCGGTAAAGAATTTCGGGGGCGTCAGCGGGGAAACCTGGCCTCCGGTCATGCCGTAGATGCCGTTGTTGATTAGGATCATCTTGACGCCGATGTTGCGCCGGGCTGCATGGATCAAATGGTTGCCGCCAATGGCCGTGGCATCGCCGTCTCCGGAAATGACCACGACCAGTTTCTCCGGCTTGGCCAGCTTGATGCCGGTGGCAAACGTCAGGGCGCGGCCGTGGGTGGTGTGCAGGGTGTTGGTGTTAAAAAAGGTGGGCATGCGGCCCGAGCAGCCGATACCGGCCACGACCACGATCTCGTCGGGGTCGAGTTTCAATTCGGCAAAGGCCATGGCGATGGATTTTAGAATGACCCCATCCCCGCAGCCCGGGCACCAGGGGGTCGGGAAAGTCCGGTAACGGATATATTTTTCATAGTCTCTCATTTGACAAACTCCTTGATGGCGTTCAAAACCTCATCCGGAGAGAAAGGCATGCCGTTGGCCCGCAACAAGGTTTGCTTTTCGACATCGCCGGGAGCGATGCGCTCCACTTCGTACTTCATCTGCCCCATGTTCATTTCCACGGTCAATACTTTTTTTATTTTCTGGAACTTTTCCTGCAACGCGGCCCGGGGGAAGGGCCAGATGGTCAGGGCCTGGAACAATCCGGCCTTGATGCCCTGTTCACGGGCGGTTTTTACGGCGGCCAAAGCGGACCGGGCAGAAATGCCAAAACTGAAAACTATGACTTCGGCATCATCCAGGAAATATTCCTTGTATTTGATGATATCATCGAGGTTTTGGTAAATTTTCTGCATGCGCAGTTTCTGCATCTTGTCGACGGTTTTGGCATCAAATGACGGCCAGCCGTGAGCGTCATGCTCCAGTCCGTCGATGTGGATCGGGTAGCCGTGGAAGAAATCTATCCGGGGCGGGTTTTCCCCGATTTTCCGGTCGTAGATGTTCAGGTCAACGATCTGGTGGGTCTTTTCCCAGTAAACCTCATAACTTCCCGGTTCGGGAATCTCCACGTCCATGTGGGCTTTGCCCAGGACCTCGTCCAGGAGCAAAATAACCGGATTCCAGTATTTTTCGGCCATGTTGAAAGCCCGGACCGTTTCACTGAAAATCTCCTCGGAAAAAGCCGGGTAAACGGCGATGATCGGGTGATCGCCATGGGTACCCCAGCGGGCTTGCATCATATCGGCCTGGGCCGGTTTGGTGGGCATGCCGGTTGAGGGCCCGCCGCGCATGACATTGACGATCACCACCGGGACTTCGGCCATGACCGCCATGCCGACATGTTCCTGCATCAAGGAAAAACCGGGGCCGCTGGTCGCGGTCATGGTTTTTTTCCCGGCCAGCGAAGCGCCGATACAGGCTCCCAGCGAAGCGATCTCGTCTTCCATTTGAATGAACGCCCTTTCCATTTTCGGCATTTCCTTGGACATGTACTGGGCAATTTCCGATGAAGGCGTAATGGGGTAGCCGGCAAAAAAATCACAGCCGGCCGCCAACGCTGCCTTGGCCACAATAATGTTGCCCTGTAAAACTTTGCGCTGACTCATTGGCCACCTTCCTTTTTTTCTTCTTCATAATTGACAAAAATGGCAAAATCAGGACACTGCAGTTCACATAGCTTGCAGCCGATGCAAAAATCTGGGGCTTCGATTATCACCGAAGCGCCGAACTTGTTTTTTGGGTCATCATACAACTGCAACGTTCCGGTGGGACAAATGTCCACGCACAGGCCGCAGCCCTTGCAATACAGGGGGACCAAGGTAATGGTGTTTTTCTTGGCTGATGGTTTTTTCTTGGCGCGCCGCTCCTGCGCGTCCTGGTTGGCCTTTAACTCTTCTTTCTCCATTTTTTCTCCTCAGTTTCCTGAATGCGACAGTCAGGACATTCGATTTTATCATATTTGCATTCAATTTGAAAACCTGAAAAAATCCAA
>JAFGSF010000021.1 GCA_016934745.1 Candidatus Aminicenantota bacterium
CGATACCGGCCGCGACCTGATGGCCAAGGGCATCATCCCGGCCGAGAACATGCTGCCCGAGGTGGCCTACGTCAAGCTGGCCTGGGCATTGGGCCAGACGACCGATCTCGACAAGGTGAAGCAGCTGATGCTCACCCCCATCGCCGGCGAGATCACGGAAAGAGAGCCTTACAATGGGTACTTGATATTCCAGGGCGGCATCCCCGAGGGCGAGGAGTTCATCCGCAGGTTCCATAATTAATAGAGAAAAACCAGGGTTCACAGGGTCGAGTCTTCCATGTCAAAAAAATTCCTTTTTTGCTGCATTCACAACTATTTCGCAATCTATCATTGCCATTTCAAGAAAAGTTCCTTAAAATCCATTTTGCATGGAGACCAATGGCTTTCCAATCCTTTGTTTCTCCATTTAATCCCGGGATAAGGAGATGACCATGAAAAAAAAACCGCTCCGTCCGCTGGTTTTTCTGGCAAGCTGGCTGGTCTTGAGCCTGGCCGCGGCCCCGATCCTGCCGGCCCAGGAGGGAGACACCCAGAACACTGAGTCGAGTTTCGAGATCACCCGCCTGGTGCTATGCAAGGCGGTCGAGAACCGCGAACCCGTTGACATCGTCGAGAATTTCACCCTGGCCGACCAGAAGGCCTATTGCTTCATGGCCGTGGCCAATTCGGGCCAGGAGCAGACCCTGGTGTTCCGCTGGCAGTTCGAGGACGAGGAGTATTACCGCCTTGAAACCAAGATCGGCACCTCGACAAACTGGCGCACCTTTTCGACAGTGACCCTGCGCGCCGGTTCCTGGAAAGTCGAAATACTCGAAAACGAACAGGTCCTGCAGGAGATCGCCTTCAACTGCAGCGAATAACCTGATCCCGCGCGGAGCCCGGAACCCGGCCGCACCGTCCGCGACCTGATGGCCAAGGGCATCATCCCGGCCGGGAACATGCTGCCCGAAGTGGCCTACGTCAAGCTGGCCTGGGCCCTGGGCCAGACGACGGATCTCGGCAAGGTCAAGGATTTGATGCTGACCCCCATTGCCGGCGAGATCACCGAGCGGGAACCCTATAATGGATATTTGATATTCCAGGGCGGCATCCCCGAGGTCGAGGAGTTCATCAGGAAGTTTCACAAATGAAACTGCAATTACCAAAATGTGGGACGAGGATGCCTATCTGTCTGCGGGCATAAAGATCGTGATTCCACCCTGGAGCGGGAGGAAGTCATCCGCATATTGCGACACCTGCAAATGTGGTCGATAGGGTATCCCAATCCAGTTTTGCCGGGCTGATTTTATGTAAATCATACATTTCATGGTCTTTTTTCATCCAAGTTTCGAAAAACGGAACTTTTCATGCCAAGAAAATTGAATTTTCACAAAAAATCACAAACAATTCACAATCCCCATAGGGGACAGACAAACTATATCTACCAAGGTCGGTGGATAGTTTGTGCTGCATCTATTGTAATTTCAATATAAGTCTCCTAAAATCCCATCAAGGAGAAAATTTCAACGGAGGAATGATGATGAAAAATTTAATTTGTGTTTTGAGATCCATTATACTTGTTTTTATTCTGTTTATGCTCGGTGGACAAATTAATGCGGAAGAAAAAACGTTACATCAACAGACAGAAAAAATTATCCGGCAATCAACCGGTCCTCAAATGAAACAAAAACAAGTCGAGCCGCAGGTACAGATGCAGATGAATTCTCAGCAGGCGATTGAAGCAAGGATACTTGAAAAGCTGAAAGCATCCATCTCCTTTCCTTCTCCCCAATATGACAGTGGATGGTTGAAACGTAGCGAGATCAATATCCTTGAAACTGAGACTACGGAATTGACTCATAACGTCGGAGGTAACGTTGACAGATATTTTGTTGATATTCAAATTAAATATGCGGATCCAAAGCTCGGAATCTCAAACCAAAATATTGGTGGTGCAAACGGACACTATTTAGTTGATTATTGTAAACTCAGATCTCAGTATGAAAAATCAGGATGTGTTCATACTCGGGCGGCCTATCCCGACTTTCGGAATATAAAAGGGGCGTATTACAGCAAACTGACAAATAAGAGTATTGGCCTCAGAATTTATCCTGGCTCAGATGGAAGAAGCAGCCTGGGGGCGATTGAATCAATCCGTGTACGGATATGGGCATATTAATATTGCTCGAAATCAATCGGGGATTTTGGGGACGGAGGGCGATTTTTTGACTTTCCCCAGCGAGAAGAATCCAATGGCCTCAGGTGTCGACAGCAGACGGTTTGTTTTTGTCAGTTCCCGGGCGCCGGGCTGAGCAGCAGCAGCGCCTGGAGGATGCCCTTGACCGCCGCCTTCCTATCCCCCTGCACAAAAAGGTCCCGGGACGCCGTCAGTTTGTCCTTAAAAATCTGGCCCAAGGGCGTTTGATTCTCGGATTCCCTCTTTACGGCGGCCTTGGCTTCCGCTTCCGCCGCGGGATCCCAGATCCTTAGAGCATCCCGGATCCCTGTCCCGCCGGCGGCATAATCGCCGCTCCCGATATCGGCACGGGTCTGTTCGATCTTGGCTTTGAAGCCTTCGGGAAAACTCTCTTCCGGGCCGGAGAGAAGGATGATCTCCAGGAGCAGATTGACCCCCTTGCCGACATCACCGCCGGCAATGCTGGCCAGCGCCTCGTCGAAATACTTGGCGGCCGCCTGGGCCACGGGAACCTGCTCCTGCGCCGTCTCTTCTGCCGCGTCTGCCTGTCCGCAACAGAAAACCAGTGACGCCATTGCGAAAACAACCATCCACTTTTTCATGTCGCCCTCCTCTGGTGCATTGCGCATCCCCAACCCACCCATAGGAATCATTATAGAGTTTTTATTATCTGAATGCAATTTTTGAGAGCCGGAAGAATTTGCTTGCAGTTTCCCGATTCATGTTGGCTGGAGTACAATTCCATTTTATTGATTCGGACTTAATGGGCGGCTATCGGGGTTTTAAGCGCTTTTTCTTCCTTCTCCCCGTTCCCGGCGCGGTCCGGCCGGGGCCAAAGTATTTTTCGCTGCGGTAGCGCAGCCAGACCCGCAGCACCTGGGGGATTGCCTCTCTTTGCTCCCGGGAAAGATTCTCATAGAGCTTCATGGCCATGTCGCGGTGGGTGCGGCAGGCAGGATTGCGGTGCGCGTCCCAGTATGAACGGGCCAGGCGGATCAGGCGGCAGGTCTCCTTGACCGGATCGACAGAACTGCTCCTGGACATGGAAGAATACTACCACAAGCGGGCATTTTTGTCAGTGCTTCCGGGGTCGTTGAAATCCCGTCTGGGTGAATCGATTGGAACCGGGGCTTGACTTTGTGAGCCGGGCAGAATAATCTGACCTATATGAGACGCAGGTTCATCTTATTGCTTTTGACTTCCCTGCTGACAGGCATATTTTTAGCCGGCGGCGGGGATACGCTTCCCGGCCCCGAGCGCACGATCAACCACCACAGCCGTGTCTGGTCCGACACGCGGCCGTCAATCAACCTGACCCATATTTTCGCCGGCGAGATCAACCGCCGCGGCAGGCCGGTCGGTTTCCACTCCCGCCCCGAAGGCGCCGATCCATCCGGCAGCGGCATGGTGCGTCTCATCGACCGGCCCAACCACGCCGGCGTTTACACCGCCGTGGTCTGGATCGGCCGCCGCGACTGGACCAAGTTCTCGACCTTCTATCCCGACCGCCTGACCCGCCCGATGGTGATCAAGGCCATCCTTTCAGCTTTTCGCCGGGGCCGGCGCCACGGTGTTCGCTTCAGCGGCCCTTCGGGCTACGGATTCACCGTCGAAGGGTATGTCCAGAACGGCCGCATCAGCACCGCGTATCCGCTTTATTCCCGATGACAGGAGCAGACCATGATTCACCGATTCTATCGTGATGCCAACGGCGATCCCAGGGCAAAAACCGGCCGCGACCAGCGCCTGCTCGGCAGGTTTCTGGAAACCGATGTCCAGGGCAGCAAAGGGATCTGTGAAGAATTGCTGACCGCGCTCGGCGACATCGCCGCCGGGCACAGGAAGCACTTTAAAATGACCGGCAATGCCCACACCCTGATTCTCAACAAGCGCCTGGCGCGCATCCGCCCCGAGTTCGGCTCCGGACCCGACCTGGTCCTTGCCCCGGCCGAGCTGCGCCAGGCCCTGCAGGAGTGGAAAACTCTGCTGACCAACACCCCCCAAGATCATCCCGGTTAGCAGAACGGCCAGGATACCGGGCCCATTCCCAACAAAGGTGATTTAATTTTCCTTGGGAGAGCCCCGCGGTCGAAGCATTCCTCAAGAAGCTTCACAGGTAAATTCATCCCTCCAGGGCCTCCATTTTATTGCTATTTTTATTAAAAGTTTTTATAATCCAAATTATGGGAAAAAAAGTTTCCCCCCGGATTCATACTGATTTTAGGGTATAAATTTTTTTGGCCTTTATTCGATCCCATCTCTGGAGGGCACTAAGATGAAAGTATTGGTCACTGGCGGCTGCGGGTTTCTGGGCTCCAACATATGCACGTTCTATAAAGCCAAAGGCGACGAAGTCATCGCCTATGACAATCTAGCCAAGCACGAGTTTGCCAGAAGCAGTTATATGAAACCGGAAGCAAGGGCCTATAACAAGGAACTTTTAGAGAAATTGGGAGTAAAAGTCCTGGTTCAGGACATCCGCGACAAGGCGGATCTGCTGAACGCTGCCAGGGGATGTGATTACATCTGTCACACAGCTGCACAGCCCGCCATGACCATCTCATGGGAGGATCCGGAACTCGACTTTTCTACAAATACTCGGGGCACATTCAATGTACTGGATATCGCCAAACAGCTGAACATTCCAGTTGCAATTTGCTCCAGCATTCACACCTTCGGTCCAGACGGAATCAATTCATCGCTCATGGAGGAAAAAACCAGATATGGAAGAAATCCGATAGCCGTCGGTGACGATGAACCACTGTTGCAGGGAATGGTTTCTCCCCTGCATGCGTCCAAAAGATCAAATGAGATCTATACCCAGTCCTATATAGACACATTCGGGTTGAAAGCGGCCTGCTTCAGGCTGACGGGAATATACGGCCCAAATCAATTCGGTGGCGAGGATCATGGCTGGGTTGCGAATTTCTCGATCCGCGCCGTTATCGGGGAACCTTTGACAATTTTTGGCACCGGGAAACAAACGAGGGATATTTTATATGCCTCGGATGTGGCCGAGGCTTTTGACAGTTTTTTCAGAACCCAGAAACCCGGCATTTATACCATCGGCGGCGGAGAAAAGAACATGATTTCGCTGCTCGAGTCGATTGAACTCATTGGCGATCTGGTTGGCGTCAGGCCGCTAGTTAAATTTAAAAATGAACGGCGTGGTGATTTGAGATATTTTGTTGCCGATTACTCGAAGTTTTTTAACGCTACGGGCTGGGAGCCGACAGTCAAGCCGAAAGAAGGCGTCACACGACTACTGGATTGGATAAAGAAAAATGAAGGACTTTTCTACAAAAAATAGATTACAAGCACTGATCCTTGCGGGCGGCCGGGGCAAAAGGCTTAACGAGTATACCCATGAGATCAATAAGTGCATGATAGATTTCAACGGGAAACCTCTTATTGAGCATAGCCTTGAGAACGCCATCAAACTGAATGTCTCGCAAATTGTCATTGTCGTGGGTTATCTTGCAGAACAGATAATCAAACATTATGGTAACGCATTCAGCATGACACCGATCAAATATGTCATTCAGAAAGAGCAGCACGGACTTGTGCATGCGATAGCATGCGCCAAATCAATGCTTGCTGATTCCGATTTTATACTGATGCTCGGCGATGAGTTTTTCATCGAACCCAATCATCAGCAGATGTTTGATTTCTTTATAAAAGAGAACGCTTTTTCTGTCTGTGGCGTCATTCGGGTTGATCAACTGAAACTGATATCCAAGACATATTCGATCCTTACTGACAAGGATTCGAAACAGATATTCCGTTTGATTGAGAAGCCGGCCAATCCGACTAATAACTTCATGGGAACGGGAAACATATTTTTTAAAAACAAAATACTTGTTTATATTGAAAAGACGCCCGTGAGTCCACAGCGGGGCGAAAGGGAGCTGCCGGACCTGATTCAATGTGCGGTAGATGATAACCAGAAGGTCTGCTATTATGTTCTGGCTTCAAGGTATGTGAATGTCAATACCCCCGATGATACGGTTCTAATCAAATCCCTGGCGCAAGAGTAATCTGGATGAAGAAAAAAACGCTGGTGGTCATTCCCGCATACAACGAAGAAAAGAATATCGCTGAATTGATCCGCCGAACCCTGCCTTACGGCGATGTCTGCGTGGTCAACGATGCCAGCGTGGATGGAACTGAAAAAATTGTGCGAGCATTCGCCGAAGTGAAATGCATCACGCATTTAAAAAACACTCATATTCCCCAAACTGTTTTGGATGGAATGAGATATGCTGTCGACAACCGCTATAATTATATCATCACGATGGACGCGGGGCTGAGCCACAAGCCCGAAGAGCTGCCTCTTTTTATTGATGCGCCGGATTGTGATCTGGTTCTGGGTTACAGAGTGATGCGGGAAAACACTCCTTTATACCGAAAAATCCTCAGCCGTCTCGGGACCATGCTGATCAATTTTGCCTTGCGCCCGATAGGAAGCAAGCTTCCTCCTGCAAGGTTTCGCGACGTGACATCCGGATTCAGGAGATACTCATTTAAAGCAGCCGAATTGTTGTTGAGCCGGGAATTGAAATCAAAGTCCTTTGATTTTCTTACAGAGGCATTGATGATAATCTACCGGGGCCGCCTGAGCATTCAAGAGGTTCCTGTTTCTTATGCTTTCTCAAACAGTAGCCTGCGCATGAAAGTAGTCATGCAAAGTTTACACATGCTATTGGACATGCTGCTTACAAAAAGAAAGCAGAACATCGGGGTTAACTCTCAAAATTAGATATTGACAACTCGTTTCTGTGCATATTAAAATCAGGGGCCACTCAAACGTATACTATATGACGGTCAGTTGATAGTACAGGACGACGAACCCGTATTACTTTTTGGACGGCTTCTTTTTCAATTGATCCAGAGTTTCACTGGCCCAGCGATTGTCCGGGTCCAGTTCCAGCATGCGCTGCAGGGAGGCGGCGGCTTCCGCCTTGTTCCCCAGTTCAATCTGCATCCGCGAGACGCCTTCCTGCGCCGGCAACGAGTCCGGGAAACTGCGGCTCAATGCCAGGTACAGGGCCAAGGCTGTCCGCGGATCACCTTTCTGACTGATGGTATCGGCCAGCGCGCCTATCTGCTTTTCCCCAATGTCATAGCGGGAGATCCAGCGGACCTCGCGACGCATCTGTTTGTAGCGCGACAACACGGCCTCGGCTCCCTGTTTTTCGTACAATTCAAGCAGGATAGAGTAGCTGGGTTGCACCTGCTGATCGATAAAAACCTTGGCGGCATGGGGCTGTACCTTGAAAAGGGTCGGCAATTCAATTGAACGCTCCCCTTTCTTCAATTCAGCGACCAGGTTCAAGTTCACGGCTTCCTCGAAATTATGGAAATGATAGAGTGTGATGGTGCCGTGCTTCAGGTCGTAAATGGTCGAATAAACGGTGGGATTTCTGCCTTCCTGGTGGGTGGCGGAAAGTAGGGAGCGCAGCAGCGGGATGTCCAGCCTGGTGGCGGTTGCCATGATCTGGTCCGCGAGCCGGAAACAATTGCAGGGCACATCGCGGCCGGGATGATCGCTGCGCAGAAAATTGGTGGAAACCTGGTACCATCCCGGCTCTTTAACAAAGCGCACCTCGCCTTGGGCGTATTCTACGACCATGGAGGCGCCGCTGCGGTCCGCCACCGGGAAGCGGACCTGGCCCAGGAGCATGACATTGTACTTTTCGAACCAGGCCCGCACATCGGCGACGCTGGCACAGCTGGTGAGTATATCGTTGTAAATGAAGCCGATATAGCCTGGTTTTCCCGGCAGCGGCTGCCACCCGGTCGGCTGGACGGCATTGCCGTCAATGAACAATCCACGGTCGTTCATTCCGCCCAAGGGGGCCCCGTCAACACCGAACAGGATGCACCCGTGCCGTCCGGGCTGGGCCGGAAAAAAGAAAACCCGGGTCCGGGCAAAACCGAAATCCTCGTTGTTGCCCGCCATGACGATTCCGTCCCGGCTGGCCATCACAACGGTACAGGCATCGGCGCTCCGAATCGACAGCAGGCCCAGGCCAAGGACCGTGATGGCCGCCCAGATCTTTTTATTCATTTTCCCCTCCCTCATGGAGCCGCAGACCATGAAGATATTGTAAACAAATTCACGCGTTTTTTCAACCTTGGGATGGGAATTATCGGCAGTGCCAACACGGGTCGCATGCTCACCTTCTGGGATCTCTTCGGAACGGGTTGTGCGGGGCGGTTTCGGAAACCGCCCCTGCACGGGAAAGGGGGAAAAAGACTCCGCTAGGAAAGTTTCTGGGAGGTCCGGTCGATCATGACCTGCAGTTTTTCTTCAATTCTGGAGAGCTCATCGAATTTCAGATTGAGATCCCTGACCTTGTCCGGATCCTTCTCCTCGCTGATGATCTGCTTGAGCTGCATGCGTTTTTCATGGACGGCCTGCAGCTTCTTTTGCAGTTCCTCACGGCTCGGCGGCGCAGGTTTTACCGTCATACCGCTGTCTTTCAGCAAGACCTGGCGTTTCTTGTAGAACACGTCCAGGTCTTGTTTGATTTTTTCCTTTTTTCCCGGAGTGTCGGCCTGGCTGTACAATTCCTTGAGGTATTTTTCCTTTTCATCGAGCTTGAGCAACATTTGTTCGAGCTTTTTCTTGTTCAGTTGCTTTTCGATCATGGCCGCTTCCTTCAGGTCGGAACCATTTTCGATCATCAGGACCTGGCGTTTTTTGTAGAGACTGTCGAGAGCCTGCTTCAGTTTTTGCTTCTCTTCCGGATCGTCCGTCGCAGCGAGCTTTTCCTTGAGGGCCTTTTCCTTGGCATCGAGCTTGACCTGGAGATCCTTGAGTTCCTGATCACTCATGGCCGACTTATCTTGTTTCTGTGTGACCTCATTCTTGTCATCGACCGTTGTACTTTTGGCCATGATCAAGCGCGGCTCGGCCAGGGCCAGGGCCAGCAGGGCGATCAGGGACAGCGCCAAAATGATCTTGACCGGGGCTTTGCGCGCCCGCTTCATTCTGTTCATCATGAACATCCTCCTTTTGATTTGTGATTGTTTGAGATGGCTGGCGAATTCGAACAGTTTGGCGCCGAATTGCTGTTCGAACAGCAGCAGTCTATAACCGTCCGCATTGAAGCCTTGCGCAATGACCTCGCGGTCGGCCAAATACTCATGAGTCTCTTTGAGGGCCTTTCTATAAAACCAGACAACCGGGTTGAACCATTGCAGGGCCACCACCAGTTCCATGACCAGGATATCAAGGGAGTGGAGCTGGCGGATATGCACCGATTCGTGGAAGATAATCTGCTCGATTTCCCCGGTGGCAAGATTTTTTGGCATGGGCAAAAAAATGCGGTTGAAGAAGGAGAAGGGGGGGATTGGCGCGGCAACCCGGACCAGGATGACGTTATGCAGCCGTTCCCGGGGGTGGCGGCGCTGCAGACGATAGAGATGGAACAAATGAAAGAGGATGCGCAACATGAAAACGGCCACCCCGGCCCAGTAAATAGTAACAATGAGTAAAATGATCGGTGCCGACATTGGAGCATCAGCCGTCGGCATCGAAGCAGCCACCATCAGGGCTTCGGGGGTGAGGGTCAATGCCCGGAACGGCGACTGCAACGGGGCCAGGGGCAGCAGGAAGGAGAAGGGCAGCATGAAAAGCAGAAACAGGCGGTTGCCCAGGAAATTGACATCGTCCCTGAGCAGAAAGCGGTAAAAAAAGTAGGCGGCACCGAGGTAAACGGCCACCTTGAACAGATAGTCAATCCAAGGAGTGCCCATCTTGTCCCTCCGTCTTCTGGCGTTCGATCTCCTCGGCCAGAGAGAACTTGATCTCCTCGAGTTCCTGAATGGTGATTTTGCGGTCACTGGCAAAGAAAGACACCATTTCCTGATACGAATTTCCAAAAAATCGGTTTACAAAAGACTTTAAAAAACCGCGGCGGTATTCATTCAGGGTGATGCGCGGAAAATAGCGGTGGGTCTTTCCAAAGGTTTCATGGTCGACGAAACCTTTCCTTTCAAGTATACGGACAATGGTGGACACGGTGTTGTAGGCGGGTTTTGGATCGGGCAGGCGATCGAGGATGTCCTTGACCAGGCCCCTCTCGATCTCCCACAGCACATGCATAATTTGTTCTTCGGCACGGGTTAATTCTTTCATACCCAAATAGTATAACTAAATAATTAGTTTGTCAACTAATATCTTAGTTTTATATTTTTTTAATCCGGCCTGCGGAAAAATCGGCTCTTTTCACGAATCATTACTTGCATTTGTTTTATTTATCAATAGAATAGTTCCATATCAGAAATGGAATGGAGGGAAAATGAAAATAATCAGCAATCCGGTACAAGCGTTTGTAAGAAATTTTTTCAGATGGGGCATTGCCCTGCCATTGTGGTATTTAATGGTCTGGCCGATATTCAGGGGAACCGTGAGTGCGTATGACCCGACTCGTTACAATCCACCGGAACCGGGACAGATTGCACTGGGGGTGATTCTTGCTATTTTAATACTCTGGTTCGCCAATACCATAGCCAAGATGTTCAATATCATCCCGCAGTGGGAGCGCCTTGTACTTCTGCGTCTGGGAAGATCTGTCGGTGTCCGGGGGCCCGGGTTTTTCCTGATCCCGCCCTTTATTTATTCGATCGCCCGAATAGTCGATATCCGGATATCGACGTATGAAGTCAAAGCGACACGGACGCTGACCAAAGACAACATCCCCATCGATGTGATCGCGGCCGTGGAATTGGAGATAGAGAATCCCGAGAAAGCGGTCATCGGGGTCATGGATTATTGGAAGACCACCGAATGGGCATCCATGGAGGCATTGAAAAGCTCAATAGGTAAGAACGACCTGAGGCCGTTACTATGTGACACAGAAAACATTGCCGTCAGTGTGAAAGCCGAGATAGACGAAGCGGCCAAGGATTTCGGAGTGAACGTGAGAGCCGTCAGGATAACCGATATCAGTGCCCCGCCGACACTGATCGAAGAACTGGCGGTGATTGCCAGGGCGGAAAGGAGCGCCAAGGCAAAACTGATCGAAGCGGAAGCAGAGAAGGCCGTCGCCCAGAATCTGGCCGAGGCAGCCCAAACACTGGCAACCCAGCCGGGAACAATAGAATTAAGGCAGATCCAGGCATTGCTGGAAATTTCAAAAGAAGAGAGCTCTACCATTATTGTCTATCCAATGGACAGCTTTTCCGGAGGTCGGATTGCGGCTGCCGCAGCCGGTAACCAGTCGACTTCACTGAGAAATACGAGGCCGGTAACCGTTTCTGAGTGATCTTCAAAAAAATCTGAAATTCGATTTTTATCGGTTATTCTATTAACTTAAATAGTTTAATGTGCTTTATACGGCCAAGTAAATCAATTTAATCACAAAAAATATTATAGAAAATGCTGAACCTGAATTGTGTGGCGGTAAATGAAACATTTCGTTGACATAATGAATTAATTATATTACTTATTGTAATGTATTTCATTCAACGCCGATCAAAAATGCCACTCTGGGAGGTTTATATGACGCAAACCAGGAAAAGAGCTGCCTTCACCTTCCTCATCTGGGGAATGGTTATGACCGCATTTTCGATCATCTTCTTCTACGGGGCCGGGCCGGAACGATACGCCCTAGAGAAATGGCGCCGCCTTGCCGGGGCGGGCATTATCGCCTGCGGATACTTCTCTTATGGCCTGATGCTTTTCCTGACCCGGATCCGCACCGGGAACCACGCTGTCGGCAGGGACGAAAGGGACGAGGAAATTCAGAACCATGCCAACGCCTCGGCATTCCCTTTCGTCCTCGTCTACGTCTTTGCATTATCCATCATCCTCTGGGAGAAATATCAGGGCATCGGCTTCGTTCCGGTCGGCTGGATGTGGTTCATGGCCTATTCCACGAGCTTCGCCGCCTTCATTTCATCCTCGGTGATCGCCCTGATCCTGGAATTCAAGGCATCCGCTCATGGCCAAGGCTGAGATCCGCAACAAGATCCGCCGTTATCGCTTTAATGCCGGCGAAATGACCCAGGAGGAACTAGCCAACAGGGCCGGCTGCACGCGCCAGACCATTATCCTCATGGAACAGAGCCGCTATGTCCCATCGCTAGCTCTTGCCTTCTGCATTGCCAGGGTATTTAAAGCCGGGATCGAAGACATTTTCGAGTATGTCGATGAAGAAAACGGGGCGGATTTGTAAAAAGGGGAAGGCGTCAGGGCAATTCCTATTAGCGGATGATCAACCGGGTTTGTTGACTATCAATCCCGGTTTGATTACCATGATGATGAGGCGGGCATGGAGGGACCATGGCCACATCGCACATGCTGGATGAAGCACTTGGAAAATGAAATCATGGCAAGGCGCGTGCGGTTATTTTTTGCTTTTAAAATAAGCTGCAAAACCCGCCCCTTGGTCGCCAAGGTCCGCGAAAAATATAGAATAGGAGGTAAACCATGTGGAAAAAAACCTGCCTGCTCGTCGTGATGGCAGTGTTGGGTTGTGCCGCCCTGATACCCGGACAAACGGTGGAATCCATGCTTGATCAGGCCAAAAAGCAATATCACGCCGGTGCCTATCAAAAAAGCATTGACCTTCTCCTTGAAGTCCTCTCGGCAATCAGCAAGGAAATGCCCTTACAGATCAGCCGTTTATGCTTGTGCGAACGGGTGGACGGCCACCGCGACTACCAGGCAAAGCCCGATTTCACCCTGACCGATGGAGAGCCCTTTCTGCTTTATTTTGAAGTTGAAGGCTTCAATACCTTGAAAGACGGCGATAAATATTGGGTTTCCCTGGCCCAGGATGCCCGGGTCATCGACCAGGAAGGCAAATCGGTATTTGACCAGAAGAACTGGGTGGTGCTGAAAAATAACTATGACTCACCCATTGTGCCGGTCTACTTTACCAATCGCCTGACCGGAATGAACCGGGGCAGCTTCACCGTTACGATTACCGTGAAGGATGAATACAAGAAGCAAAACATCGAAAAAGTGTTTGATTTTACCGTACAGTAACCCAGCCCTGCGACGGAACTTTCGTGGTGAACGTGAAAATGTAAAAGTGCTTGCCGGTCAGGCAAACAGGCAAGGCGTCAGGCGCAAAAAAAACTGAAAGGCCTGTATCACAATCCATTGTACTTTTTGTGATTTTTATTTAAAATCTTTCCATGGGGAAACTTCGTTGAACGCCAGCAATTCTGGGAATGCCCATGGCCATGAATTTAGGAAGGAGCGTCACGATGGATGACATGCTGGGAAAACGCATTTCCCATTACCGAATTATCGATTTCCTGAGCAAGGGCGGCATGGGAGAGGTCTTTGTCGCCTATGACGAAAAACTGAACCGCAAGGTCGTGCTGAAAAGCATCCGGGAGGAACACCGACTGAATACCGAGGCCAAGACCCGCTTTCTCCGTGAAGCGCAGATGCTGTCGAAACTCGCCCATCCGAATATTTGCCAGATATTCGACTATATCGAAGGCGAATCAGCCGATTTTCTCGTGCTGGAGATGATCCCCGGGCGCAGCCTCTCGGAAATAATGGGCAAGCCGATGGATTTCAGGCAGATGCTCAATATCGCCGAGCAGATCGCCGGCGTGCTGGTGGCCTCCCATGAACAAGGCATCATTCATCGCGATCTCAAGCCGGACAACATCATGATTACCAAGGAGGGTCAGGTCAAGGTGCTTGATTTCGGTTTGTCGCGCTCCCAGCATGATGAAATCACGCTGAAGCTGATCGCCAGTCAATCCGGGAAATTCCGCTCCATGCGCTCCGCAGCCGGCGATGCCGAAAAAGGCACGGATGGTGAACTCATGGCTGCCGGCAAATTGACCGAAGCCGGAATGGTCATGGGAACAATCCAGTACATGAGCCCCGAACAGGCACGCGGCGAGGAGGCCAAAACCGCCAGCGACCTGTATTCTTTCGGATTGATACTCCAGGAGTTGTTTTCCGGCACGCCGGCCTATGACAGAACCCTGAAATTCAAGGCTTTGCATGGCCAGGTGATGGCCGGTGAAACCCTTGCGGCCGCGGGCATCGATGCCCAGCTCGCGGCCCTGATCGCCAGGCTCAAATCCCTGGCCCCGGCGGCGCGGCCGACGGCCGTGGATCTGGCCGAAAGGCTGGCCTGGATCCGCAATAAACCCCAACGCCGCCGAAAAAAAACGCTGCTGACCGCCGCCATCGCCGTGCTGGTCCTCTTCGCCGCGGCCATGACGCTGCAAACCCTGCGTGCTGTCCGTGCCGAGAAGTCGGCCCGGGAGGAAGCCGCTACCGCCAGGCAGGTTTCGGAATTTCTGGTCAACCTGTTTCACGTGTCCGACCCGGGCGAAGCCAAGGGGAACACTGTCACCGCCCGCGAAATCCTGGACATGGGCGCCCATAAAATCCAAACGGAGCTTAATGACCAGCCCCTCATTCAAGCCCGTTTGATGGTCACCATGGGGAACGTCTATGTGAATCTCGGTCTCTATAACAAAGCGGAAGTGCTGCTCCAAAAAGCATTGCAGGCCAGAAAAAACCGCCTGCCCCGAAACCATCCCGATATCGCCGACGCCCTCAACAGCCTGGCGCTGCTGTACGAAAACCAGGGCCGCTATGCGGAGGCAGAGCCGCTCTACCGGCGTTCACTGGCCATGCGAGAGAAAACTTTCGGCCCCGACCATGCCAACGTGGCCGACAGTCTCAATAACCTGGCCATCCTCTACAATGATCAGGGCCAATACGCAACAGCCGAGCCCCTGTATCGGCGCAGCCTCAATATTCGTGAAAAAGCACTGGGCTCTGAACATCCTGATGTGGCCGCGAGCCTCAACAACCTCGCGGAACTATATCGCGAACAAGGCAAGTACACGGAAGCCGAACCCCTGTATCGGCGCAGCCTGGAGATCCGCGAAAAAACCCTGGGGCCCGATCATCCCGACCTGGCCGACAGCCTCAACAACCTGGCCATCATCAGCCGCAGGCAAAACAAGTACGCCCAGGCCGAACGGCTCTACCGGCAGAGCCTGGAAATCCGCGAAAAAGTTTTGGGCCCGGACCACCCGGACGTGGCCACGAGCTTCAACAACCTGGCGATCCTCTACCAGGACCTGGGAAAGTACGCCGAGGCAGAAACATTTTTACAGCGCAGCCTGAAAATCATGGAAAAAGCCCTGGGCACGGATCACCCGAACGTGGCTATCGGCCTTTACAATCTCGCCTGCCTCAGCGCCCGGCAGGGCAAGCAAAACCAGGCGATCGATTTTCTCCGCCGCGCCCTTCCCGGCGGGATCAGCACGCCCTGGATGCGGGCGATCGACAAGGACCGGGATCTCGCCTCCCTGCACGAAGATCCGGAGTATGAGCGCATCGTCGCCGAGGTGAACAAACGGGCAAAAACAGAACAAACAGGCATTAAGTAGGGCTTGATCCGAGCCTGAAGGCTTCGCGGTCGATTCCCGATATAATGAAATCCAGATAACGGTTCTCATGCAACTTTCTTTCTCTGCCCACGTATAATACGATAAGTTGAATTGGGAGGTCAGCCATGAAACCTATCTTTATCATATTGTACGCAGTCATCGTTACGATCGTGCTTTCAATTTTCCTGCCGCGTTTGCGCAAAGCGCCGCCCAAGCTCCTTTGGGCTTTGACGCTAACAGGATTGGTCGCGTTGCTCATTGCCGTCATGCTACTGATCGGCCGCTGAAAGGTCCTGAACGGGCGGCGCCGGGGGCCGGGAACCCGGGAGTACAAGTCGAACAAGGAGATTTCCGATGAACAGACGGATAATGATGTTCGTTTTATTGCTGGCGGTCTTTTGGACCGCGACCGCTGCCCTCAATGCCGTTGAATTGGATGAAAAGACGCGGCACATCGTACCAGACCTGATCTCCAGCGCAATCACGATCGACGGTCAACTGACCGAGTCGGTATGGAAGCTGGCCCCGATCAGCCGCCAGTGGTTCACCTTCAGTCCCACCTATGGCGAGAAACTCGACTTCCCGACCGATATCTGGCTGGTCTACGACCGGAGCAGTCTGTACTTCGCTTTTCGTTGCCATGACCCCGAACCGGACAAGATCAAGACATCGATGTCCAAACGCGATTCAGGCAGTAACGACGATTGGATCGGGGTGGCTATCGACGGCCTTAATAACCGCCAGTCAACCTTCGAATTCTACATTAACCCCAGCGGCGTGCAGATGGATGGAATAACCACAGCCATGGACGCCAACAATCTGGACGCCGCCCATGACTTTATCTGGGAGAGCGCCGCCCGCATCGATGAGAGCGGCTACACAGCCGAGATCCGCATTCCGCTTGAAAGTCTGCGCTTCAAAGGCGGCGCCGAAGTAGCCATGGGCATGATGTTCTTCCGCCATATCAGCCGCCTGGGACGCATGGGTTCCTGGCCGGAAATCAAGGTCGGCCGCAACCAGTTCCATTTCCTGGCTGCAATCAGTTACCATGATCTGAAAAAAGCGCTCAACCTGGAATTGCTGCCCAGCTTCACCCTGAACCGCGACGCGGTTCGCCATGATGAGGTCTCCTGGCAGGCGCCGGAATGGATCGCCAATGCCGGTCTCTCGCTCAAATACGGACTGAGTTCAGCGGTCACGGCCGAGGCCACCCTCAATCCCGATTTCAGCCAGGTCGAAAGCGACGCGTTTCAAGTCGAAGTCAACCAGCGCTACCCTGTCTTCTACAGCGAAAAACGGCCTTTTTTCATGGAAGGCGTCAATGTCTTTGATTTTGGAATGATCAACAACGGCATGATGCTGGCCTCGGTCTACACCCGTTTCATTGCCGATCCAGACTGGGCGGCCAAGCTGAGCGGCACCGCCGGCAAGGTCCAGTTTGCATTGCTGGCAGCCGATGACCGGGCGCCAGGGCTGGCCTGGGAAGCAGGCGAGAATCCCGATACCGGCCGCCGCGCCTATTGGGGGTTGTTTCGGCTCAAATACAGCCTCGGCTCGGACAATTCGCTGGGGCTGCTCTACAGCGGTCGCAGTTTTGCTGGCAGCGTCAATCAGGCCGCGGGCGTGGACTTGCAATACCGTCTGTTTCAGAATCTGCGCCTGATGTTCTCTTACCTGCACAGCGAGACGATGGACGCGGCCACGGAACCGTCCCGCTCCGGCAACGGCTTCAGCGCCATGGCCCAGTACAGCGACCGCCGCTGGCAGGTCTGGGCAACCGGGGAAATCTGGGACAGGGATTTCGCCATGGCCTCGGCCTTCCTCAGCCGTTCGGCCATCAACCGTGGCCAACTGTTCCTGGGACGCAGCCTCTACCCACGCCGGGGCGGTTCCTGGTGGGAACGCCTGCAGGCATCCTTTCGCTACGAGGCCATTCACGATTTGGAAACGGGGCTAAACGACCGTTCGGCCAACCTGTCGCTATCAATGTATACCCGGCGCAACGGCTATCTCGGCATCACCTTCAGCACCATCGATGAAGGCTGGGCCGGCCATATTTTTTCACGACAAATTTGGACCGGATCCGGTCGGCTGCAGGCATGCAAATGGCTGTTTGCTTACGCTTCCTTGCAACTCGGAGAAAAAATTTACTATGCCGCACAGGACCCGTTTCTCGGTTCCGGCAGCCAACTCCGCTTGCTGGCCACCGTACAGCCGAGCATCCGCCTGAATCTGGATCTGGAATATATCCGCGACACACTGTCGCGCCGGCTGGACGGCAGTCGCGAGCCGGTATATGAGGTCCAGATCGTTAACCTGGCGGCCAGCTACCAGTTCAACCGTTTTTTTTTCGTGCGCGGTGCCCTTCGTTATGACGATTATCAAAAACAACTGCTGACCGATTTCCTGGCTTCGTTCACCTTGATTCCGGGAACCGTCATCCATCTCGGTTACGGTTCACTCTATGAAAGCCGGTACTGGCTCGACGATCATTGGATCCCCGGCCGGGAACGTCTTCGCGAGATGAAAAACAGTTTGTTCTTCAAAGTCAGCTATCTGTGGCGCATTCACTGAAGTCCGGAAAAACCAGTAAAAAGTCTTCATGAGCTTGCCGGCCGCGCCGGCACCCTGGTTCCCAAGAAAAATGGTTGCAGCCAGCTCTGATAAATTTCAGCAAGCAATTTTTCCCCGGCCATGCATTGTACTTTCACTAAAAAAAATATAAAATGAGCAGAAAAAGATCGAGGCATGGTCATGACGTTACAGAGTAAGGTATGTCAGTTCTGCAAGGAAATAAATCCAATCGACGCCCGTGAGTGTCGAAGCTGCGGCCGTTTTTTCATCGCCGCCGCCGGACAGAGAGCCGCGTTTTCCCCGGCCGATGCTTTCCGTCATCCAGCTGTCATCTGTACTGCGATCCTGATCGGTTCGCTTTTTCTGCCCTGGTTTTCCATTATGGTTTTTAGCATGACCGCTGTGCAGTTCATCAGTCTTTCCAGGCAAGCCGGCGGGTTCTCCATCCGGGCAGGAGAACTTTTTGCAATGACCCGCTTGCTTTTTATTCTCCTTCCTTTCGGTTGCCTCCTTGTCCTGGTGCAGGCTTTTCGCGGGGCCAGCCTGCGTCTTGTCGGAACCATAACCGGGGCCATACCGGCAGCCATTTTCATCCTGATGTTTCTCGATACTTCCCATGTCCTGAATGTCATGGGCATCGGCTTCATAATCGCCATTCTGGCAGGTATGGGCTTGATTCTGTTCAGTTACCTGGAATCCTGAAAAAGGGGAAACATGGTCATGACGCATGAACCCGTGGTTGGCCCAGCCACCGAGCCCGCCCATGACTGAAAAGACCCAGGCCTGGCCGAAAAGACTGAATGCCGCTATTCCGGTTTGGCGGACGATGCTGCCAGGCGTCATGGCTGTACTTTTTTTTCTTGTCTGCGCCCGCGTCCTGATGGCCCCCTACGCACTCAAATCCGTCATCAAAGTGATTTTGTTTCTGGGCATTCCCTATTTCTGCCTGCGCAACGAACAGGTTGACATCCGGCGGAAATTGAAAAACCTGTTCCGGATCAAAAAACGGGAACGGCGGCTACTGCTGCATATCTTGTTGGCCGGCGCCGGGATCATTGTGACAGCCCATCTGCTGGCCACGCCGCTGATCACCGCCTTTGGCATCGCCGGCATCATGTCTGAAATCAAGGCCAGGGCCCATACCGACATGCGTGTTTTTATCAGTGCCCTGGTCCACATCCCCCTGATCAATGCCCTGGTGGAGGAATTGTTTTTCCGCGTTTTTCTATTCATGCATGTGTACGAACAGGGCTATCCCCGGGCCGCCATGGTGGGATCCGCAATTCTGTTTTGCTGCTACCATTTGGCCATGTTCCGCAACTGGTTTCCCTGGCCGGTGCTGATCATGATTCTGGGCGCGCTTTTCCTGGCCGGCATCCTGCTCAACTATATGCTGCTCAGATGGAAAAGAATCGTATTGATCTGGGCGCTGCATGGCTTGGTGAACCTAGCCATATTGCTGCTGGCCTGGAGAGTGTTCTAAGCGGAACTGACTTCGCAGTTGCGATTTCATAAAAGGGAACCTATAATCCGCATATGAATGCAAACCTGAAAGTCAAGTTCGAGAATCTGTTTGCCAGGTATTTTCCCGGAGCGGAATTACCCCTGACCTTCTACTATGCTGATAATCCGCCGCCGGGATTAAAGGTTTCTCCTCCGAGCCGGGGCAATGGCCTGTTCGGCTTTTTGACCGTCCTGCCGCGCGCTGAAACTTTTTCCACAAAAAGAAAGTACTAAACAAGTGTTGGACCCGCCTCGAGTGCGGGATCAAAAAAGTCATGGAGGTGAACCTTGAATTCATTCCCGAAAATGCTCATCGGCCTCGTTTTATCGTCCCTGGCACTGTTTGCCGCCCCGCTCGGGGCCATCGACGATGCCCGCCTGTTGCGCAATCCCGATATTTTCGCCGGGCGCATCGTTTTCCAGTACGGCGGCGACCTGTGGACCTGCCCCGCTGCCGGCGGCCAGGCCGTGCAGCTGACCAGTCATCCCGGCCTGGAATCATCCCCCTGCTTTTCCCCCGACGGCCGCTGGGTCGCCTTCAGCGGCCAGTACGACGAAAACATGGACGTCTACATCGTACCCACTGCCGGCGGTGAGCCGAAGCGGCTCACCTTCCACCCGGGGGCGGATCAGGTCACCGGCTGGTCCCATGACGGACGCTCCGTATTGTTCTCCAGTTTCCGCACCAGCAGCAATCGTTATGCCAGGATATTCAAAGTCTCGGTGGACGGGGGGATGCCGGAGGAGATGCCCATGCCCATGGCCTGGCTGGGCTCGATGTCGGCCGACGGCCGGCTCTTCGCCTACACGTCGCTGTCCAACCGCCAGTCCTTCGACACCTGGCGGCGCTATCGCGGCGGCAACGCCCCGTTCATCTGGGTCTTTGACCTGCAGAGCCATGCCGCCGAGAAGATCCCCCAGTTGGGCGGCAATGACACGTTCCCCCATTTCTCCGGGGAATGGGTCTATTTTCTGTCGGATCGAGACCGGGTCATGAACGTCTATCGCTATCATGCCGGCAGCCGGCAGATCGAACCACTCACCAGCTACGACGGCGTGGACATCAAGTCGTTCGGCGTCCATGACGGCGCCGTGGTCTTTGAACGCGAGGGCCGCCTGCATTTGCTTTGCGACGGCAAGGTGCAGACGCTGGCGGTGAACATCCCCAGCGAGCGCATCTTAAGCCGCCCGGGCCAGGTTCCGGCCGGCGAGCTCATCTTCAACGCCCATGTCTCGCCCAGCGGCAAACGCGCCGTTTTCGAGGCACGCGGCGAAATCGTCACCGTGCCGGTGGAAAAGGGGGACATCCGCAATATCACCCGTACCCCGACGAGCACAGAACGTGAACCGGCCTGGTCGCCCGACGGCAGGTCCATCGCCTATTTCAGCGACGAGCCCGGCGAATACGCCCTGTTCATCCGCGACCAGCAGGGAACACGGCCGCCCAAGGTCATTGCTTTGCCCGAAAAAGCATATTACCATGCGCCGCTGTGGTCGCCCGACGGCAAGCGTATTGTCTTCGTCAGCAACCGCCAGGTGCTGTATCTGGCCGACGTCGTCGCCGGCCGGGTCGCCCGCATCGCGGCCAACCCCAAATTCATCAGCTATCCCGACTACGAGTGGTCTCCCGACTCGCAATGGCTGTGCTATTCCCTGCACGGCGAGAACGACCTGCGCGACCTTTTCCTCTACCGGATCGCCGACGGCAAGGCACAGCGACTGACCGATGGCATGAGCGATGCGTACTCGCCAACGTTTGACAAGAACGGCAAGTACCTTTACTTCGCGGCATCGACCAACCTGGCCCACGACATGGGCTGGGTCGACCTCTCCGAATACCCGCACGAGCCGGTGGCCAACCTCTACTGCATGGTCCTTTCCTCTGCTGAGCCCTCGCCACTGAAGGCCCAGAGCGACGAGGAGGAGGAGAAGAAGGAGGAGAAAAAGGATTCCGCGAAAGAGGGAAAAGACGCGAAAAAGGCGCCGGCGGCGGCCAAGCCCGTCCGCATCGACCTAGAGGGGATCGGCGGCCGCATCGTTGCCCTGCCCATTCCCACCCGCAGCTACGCCCGCCTGCAGGCCGGCCAGGACAAGCTCTATTATACTGAGCTGGTCAAAAAGCAGCGCAGTGAAATGCGCATCGACCAGAGCGTCACTTTGTACGTCTATACGCATGAAAAAAGGGAGAGCGAGACGCTGGCCGGCGATATCGCCACCTTCATGCTGTCGGCAGACGGCAAGAAGATGCTCTACCGCCAGAAGCGGAATTGGTTCGTGGTCGACGCCGCCAAGGTGGAGTCCGGCAAGGGGAAGCTGAACACCCAGCAGATCACGGTCTACCGCGAGCCGCAAAGCGAGTGGCGCCAGATCCTGCGCGACGCCTGGCGCATCGAGCGCGACTACTTCTACGATCCCGGCATGCACGGCCAGGACTGGCAGGCCGTCTTGGAGCGCTACGAATCCTATCTGCCCTATGTCTCCCATCGCGACGACCTGAATTACCTGATCGGGCAGATGATCGGCGAGCTCTGTGTGGGCCACGCCTACCGCGGCGGCGGCGAACAGCCGCGCATCAAGCAGGTGCCGGTCGGCCTGCTGGGTGCCGATATCGGCGTCAGGGACGGGCGCTTCTTCCTGAAGAAAATCTATCGCGGTGAAAGCTGGAACCCGGAGCTGCGCTCGCCCCTTTCCGAGCCTGGGAACTGGATCGCGGAGGGCAGCTACGTGCTGGCCGTAGACGGAAGGAAAATGGACGTCCGCAAGAACTTTTACTCCCATTTCTTGGCCAGCGTCGGCCGCCAGGTGCGCCTGCTGATCAGCGCCACGCCGGAAAAAGCCGGAGCCAGGGAGGTCATTGTCGTTCCCGTGGACAATGAAAACGACCTGCGCTTCCGCGAGCAGATTGAGGAGAATCGGAAGCTCGTGGAAAGGCTCAGCCAGGGAAAGCTCGGCTACGTTTACCTGCCCGACACGGCTGTCGGCGGCTATACTTTCTTCAACCGCTACTATTTCTCCCAGCTGCAGAAACAGGGAATGATACTCGACGAGCGCTTCAACGGCGGCGGCTACGCGGCCGACTACATCATCGACCTGCTGCGCCGGCCGCTGATGAACTACTGGAAGCCTCGCTGGGGCGTTCTGGGCAAAACGCCCCAGGCCGCGAACTTTGGCCCCAAGGCCATGCTGATCAACGAATACGCCGGCTCGGGCGGCGACGCCATGCCCTACTATTTCAAGCAGCAGAAGATCGGCCCGCTGATCGGCAAACGCACCTGGGGCGGACTGGTCGGCATCTCAGGCTACCCGCCGCTGATGGATGGCGGCTACGTGACGGCACCCACGGTGGCCTTCGTCGACACCGACGGCGAGTTCACCGTGGAGAACGAGGGGGTGGCGCCCGACATCGAGGTCGAATGGACCCCGGCCGAGGTGATCGCCGGGCGCGATCCGCAGCTCGAAAAGGCAGTGGCGTACCTGCTCGAGGAGCTGCGCAAGAGCCCTCCCCGGAAGTTTGAGCCCAAGCCCTTCCCGCGCGGGCGCTGACAAGGAAGAAAACCGGGAAGGCGTGTAATACAAGCGCTGCCGCTGCGCAGGGCGTTCATGTTGCTGGAGCCCGCCCCGGTGTCGGGGCCGACGAACTCACCTTTGCCGCGGCCATGAATAAATTCATCCGCATGATCGAAAATTTCGAGCTAAGCTTTGTCATCACCCGCTCCTGGGAAAAGGTGATGCAGCGCCTTGACGGATAATAGCACAAGGAGAATGAGAACGCCAAGTTGAATGGAACCCACTGGGATTGGATCGATAAGCTGAGGTTAGCAACGAATCCGCAAGCACATCGATTTGCAAACGGATCGGCATGCGGCCGAAATCGCTGCAATGCGTGATGGCGGAATTTGACCCGATTCGTTAAAAATAATTTATTTTCTTGACTTTAAAAAAACGATTGTTTATAAATTATTCATATGGCAATGTCGTGATCCACTAGAATGTGACGATATTGCACTTTAAAAGTGAGGAAAACAAGATGCCCATTCACTCCGATCAAACCCTTGATTGCAGCGGTCTGGCGTGCCCTTTGCCGATCTTGAAAACCAAAAAGGCCATGGAAGGCTTGGCGGTCGGCCAGATCCTGGAAATGATCGCTACCGATCCCGGCTCCCCAAGCGATATGGACGCCTGGTGCCAAAAGACCGGTCAGCAGCTTGTCGATTCCAAGCAGGAGGGCGATAAATTTATCTTCTATATCAAGCGGATGAAATAACAGCGGAAGGACCGGGTGCTGTGGGCGCAAAAAAATGGTCGCGCCGCTCCACACAACAGAGGAGATAAAAATGGCAGAAAAAACCAGTAACCGTTTGGCGATCATTACCGCTCATGGTACTCTCGATGCGACCTACCCGCTCTGATATTGGCTACGGCTGCCCTGGCCCTGGATATGGAAGCGGCCATTTTCTCTACTTTTCACGGATTGGAAATTCTCAAAAAAGGGAATGCCGACAAACTCAAGGTTGCGCCGATTGCCAATCCCGCCATGCCGATCCCGGTTCCCAACATTATCGGCATGCTATGCTGCCCGGTATGACCGGGATAGCGACCTCCATGATGAATGGTTGGATGAAAAAAGCCAATGTGGCTAAACTCAGTGACCTGCTGGCCATGACCATCGAGGGCGGCGCCCGCTTGATCGCCTGTCAAATGACCATGGATGTGATGGGCATCCGGCGCGAGCAATTGATCGATGGCATCGAAATCGGCGGGGCGGCAACTTTTTTTAGCTATGCCAGTAACAACGCGATCGCGTTGTCCTTTTAAATTTAATTGCCCAAGGAGAAAAATATGGCCAGTGACAAAGTAATGATCATTATGACCAGCGGGCCCGACACGCCGCGCCGTTGCGCCACCCCATTCTTCTTTGCCAGTTTGGCTGCCGCCATGGAATATGACGTCACGATGTTTTTTACCATCGATGGCACCCTGTTGCTTAAAAAGGGAATGGCCGAGACGATTGTTCCAAAAGCCGGCGGCAAGCCGGTCAGCGCTTTCTTGCAGGATGCATTGGACGCGGGGGTGACCTTTCTGGCGTGTTCGGCTTCGACGGAACTGCATGACCTGCAGCCGACCGATTTAATCGATGGCGTGAAAATGGTCGGAGGGGCATCCATGTGGCAGTTGTCTGAAGATTGCAAAACGGTGCTGACGTTTTAATCGACTTGGTTTAAAAGGAGGAAATATGGCTAATATCCACGGTTGCAACCTACCGGAAGACCTGTATTATTTGATCGAAAAACATGTGTGGGCCAACCCGTTGGGCGATGGCGTCATTCGGGTCGGGATCACCGCCGTTGCCGGCAAACTCTCCGGCGGCAAGCTGGCAGCGATCACCATCAAGTCCAAAAACATCGGTCAACCGGTCCAGCAAAGCAAGAGTGTCGCCACCATTGAAAGCAGCAAGTTCGTGGGTCCGGTACCGACGCCGATCAGCGGTGTGCTGTTGCGCGCCAATGAGAAGCTGGCCGCTGATCCCAATCTGGCCGTCAGCGACCCCTATGGCGAAGGATGGATCGCCGAGATGCAGGCCAGTGATTGGGAAAAAGAAAAAGGCGGGCTGGCAACCGGACCCGGCGGGATTGCCGCCTATCAGGCATTCATGGAAGAAAAGAATATTTCTTGTAGCTGACATGCAGCATTCTTTCCATCCATTCCAGAAATAAAATCCGATATGCAAGAAGGACGTGCCGTCACGTGTCTACTTGGTCGGCATGGAGGGACCCATGGCTGGTAAAAGTATTTATGAAGAAATGAAGGAAAACGGCTTTACCCGGCGTGGTTTCATTAAATTTTGCAGCGCCGTCGCCGGGGCCATCGGTTTGAATCTCGGTTCGCCGACCGCCGCCAAAAGTGAAAGCGGGAAAGTTGTTCGCGGCCTGCACCCGGCCAATCTGGTGTCCCGGGCCCTGAGCAGCAAACCCCGGTTGCCGGTGATCTGGCTGGAATTCCAGGATTGCTGCGGCTGCAGCGAAGCCCTGACCCGCAGCCAATCCCCGACATTGGTCGACTTGGTACTGAGCCAGATCACCGTGGAGTATCATGAAACATTATCGGCCGCCGCTGGTTTCCAGGCCGAAGACGCGAAAACCGCGGCCATGAAAAAATACGCGGGACAATATGTTTTGGTGGTCGAAGGGAGCATTCCTCCCAAGGATGGCGGCGTGTATTGCACGATCGGCGGCAAAAGCTCTCTGTCATTGCTGAAAGAAGCGGCAGCGGGGGCAGCGGCGATCATTGCCACCGGCAATTGTGCTGCATTTGGCGGAATTCCCAAGGCAAAACCCAATCCGACCGGGGCGGTCGGCGTCATGGATGTGATCCGTGACAAGCCGGTGGTGAACATTCCCGGCTGCCCGGCCATTCCCGAAGCCTTCACCGGCACCGTCGCCCATTTCCTAGTTTTCGGTTCCCTCCCAGAGCTGGATCACCTTCATCGTCCCAAGCTCTTCTACGGCAACACGATTCATGATCGCTGCCTGCGCCGGCCCTTTTATGAAGCTGGCAAGTATGCCGCCTCTTTCGATGACGAGGGCGCCCGGGCTGGCTGGTGTCTTAATAAACTGGGATGCAAGGGCCCGATCACATACAATGCCTGCGCCTCGTTGAAATGGGGCGGCGGACTTTCCTTCCCGATTCAATCGGGCCATCCCTGCCTGGGCTGTTCCGAACCGAATTTCTGGGATGGTGGCGGATTCTACCAGGGCCAATCCGCACCGCTGGATCGCCCCGCCCTACTGACCATGGGCGCTGCCCTGGCGGCGGGCGCGGTCATCGGAGCGGGCGTCGCCGGCGCCAATACCGTCCAGAAAAAATCGGCCCGGCGCAAGCAAGAAAGCAAGAACAAGGGAGGATAAAATGTTTTGGACAGACATTCTCGCTTTTGCCCGCGGTCCATTCTTCCGCGTTGCTCTCTGGGTGTTTGTCGGCGGTATGGCATACCGTTTGGTACGCATCATTTTTTTGGGCTGGCCGGCGGACAAAGTGCCTCGACGCGGCAGCAAGCTCTGGGGGGCTTTGAAATCGTTTCTCAAAGGCATCCTCGTGTGGCCATTCATTCCGTGGGTTAAAAATACTTTCAATTGCAATCCCGTGGTTTACCTGGCCGGCGGCCTATTTCACCTGGGCCTGTTTGTGATACTGATCTTGGGCACCGCCCACATGCTGGTCTGGAAAAGCCTGCTCGGATTCGGCTGGAAAACCCTGCCTTTTCCAATCGTGGATTGGATGGCGGCCATCACTATCGCGGCCATCGTGATCTTGTTCATCAACCGCCTGATCCACCCCGTACTCAAGCTTATCTCAGGACCCGGGGAATGGTTAAATCTCCTTTTCGTATTCCTGCCCATGGTCTCCGGTTACGTCATGGCCCACCACCTGTGGTTCCGCTACGAAGTGATCTTCAGCATTCACATGATCGCCGTAAACATCCTTATGATTTGGATTCCGTTCAGCCGCATTTCCCATTTCATGTTCTATTTCTTTTCCAAGGCCATCCACGGCGCGGATTTCGGCAAGCGAGCAGTGGAACCCTAAGGAGGCAGGACTATGGAAAAGCAAATTGTTTTGAATACTTTTCTTAAGGAAACCGGCGGCCATATCGCCGCCCAACTGGAGGCGTGCACACGTTGCGGCATGTGCGCCGAGGCCTGCCATTTCTACCAGGCCACCGGCAATCCGGAATTCTCGCCGGTTTGGAAAATCGAATTGTTGAAACGGGCTTACGAACAGCGCTTCACGCTGGCTGGAAAAATCAGACTGGCTGTCGGATTGGCCAAGCCGATCAGCGAGGAAGAAATTTCGCATTTCAGCAAGATCGTTTACGAAGCCTGCACCATGTGCAACAAGTGTTCGATGGTCTGCCCGATGGGCATCCAGCTGGGCCCCCTGATCCATGAAGTACGGCAGGGGCTCTCAAATGCCGGCGTTGTCCCCGCCGAACTGCTGGCCGCTGTCAACCAGCAGGTCGAGGAAGGCAGTCCTCTGGGTGTCACCGATGCTGTATACAAGAGCCGCCTGGAATGGGTGGCGGATGAATGGGAAGTCGCACTTCCACAAGATGTGAAGGGCGCAGACACGCTGGTCGTCTTCAGCTCGATCGAGCTGATGAAATTCCCGGAAAACATTGCGGCGATAGCCAAGATCCTTCATGCCGCCGGAGAAAAATGGACATTGAGCAGCCAGGCCCGCGAAGTCGTCAATTTTGGTTTCTATGAAGGCAATCCGGAACGAACCATCATGTTCCTGAAGCGGATTTTTGACGGTGCCGGTGACCTGGGCGTCAGGAAAATCGTGGTCACCGAGTGCGGCCACGCCTACGATGCATTGCGTTGGACCTCCTACAACCTGATGGCTGTTCCGCAAGGGATCGAGATCACGCATATTGTCGGCCTGGTTGGCGACTATGTCCGCACAGGCAGGATTACATTGAAAAAAGGAGCGCACAACGACGGACGGATTACCTTCCATGATGCCTGCAAGATCCAGCGCCGCGGCGGCCATATCAAGGAACCGCGTGAAATTTTAAATGTCCTGGCGCCTGATTCTTTTGCAGAAATGTCTCCAAGTCGTGAACAGGCAATATGCTGCGGCGGTGGCGGTGGGGTTATTGCCATCAAGGATGCGGACTCCAATCGCTATGCGGCATTCGAATTGAAGGTCGACCAGCTGCGTCGGGTGGGGGCAAAAACCGTTGTCATGAGCTGCTCGAATTGCCGCCTGCAGTTTACGGACTGCGTGCAGCACTTCAACCTGGACATCAAAGTGGCCGGCTTGTGTCAGATGGTCGCCGACGCGCTTGAGAAATAGGAGGTGACTGATGGCTTCTTTTACCATTACTCCGGTAGAGAAAGGTATTTTTCGGTGTCAGCATGCCGGGCCTCTAGCTCATGAAGATGTCCGTGCCCTGGCTAGTTTCCTGCATGATTATCGCGGCAAGCTGCTGATCGACTTGTCCAATACAAGCGGAGAGGAATGCATGGAAAACATCCGCCAGTTCCGGCCGATGATGCCCACGGCGGCAATTTTCGGGGCCAAGATCGATCAAGCAATGCTCGATATCCCTGAGAGCTACTATACCCATGAAGTCCGCTATTTTGCAACGGAAGAAGAAGCTCTCGCCTGGCTTCGCAACCAATAGGAGGAGCGTATGGCCACAAGAATTGTCATAGATCCGATTACGCGTATCGAAGGTCACTTGAGAATTGAGGCAACCGTGGATGCCAGCAACACCATCACCAAGGCCTATTCGTCCGGTACCATGGTCCGCGGCATTGAGAAGATTCTGAAAGGTCGGGATCCCCGCGATGCCTGGGCGTTCACCCAGCGCATTTGCGGAGTTTGCACCACCGTGCACTCCTTCGCTTCCATCCGCTCGGTGGAAGATGCCCTGAGCATCAAGATTCCCAAGGCCGCCAACCTGATCCGCAACCTGATGATCGCCCAGCAGTATGTCCACGACCATGTCATGCATTTTTATCATTTGCATGCCCTGGATTGGGTGGATGTGGTCTCAGCGCTCCAAGCCGATCCGGCGCAAACCTCGGCCATCCAGAGTAAAATATCTTCCTGGCCCAAATCCTCTCCGGGCTATTTCAGCGATGTGCAGAAAAAAGTCCGGACGATTGTCGACAGCGGCCAACTCTCGATTTTTACCAACGCCTATTGGGGACATCCGGAGTACAAGCTCCCGCCCGAAGTCAACCTTCTCGCCGTGACCCACTATCTGGAAGCGCTCGATTGGCAGAAAGACGCCACCAAAATCCATACGATTTTCGGCGGCAAGAACCCCCATCCCAATTTTGTGGTCGGCGGCGTGCCTCTGCCCATCGATTTGAACAGCGATTCCGCCCTGAATGCGGAACGGCTTTCACTTATCAAGGATTCCATTGACAAAATGATCACTTTCGTCGATCAGGTGTATCTCCCCGACCTGCTGGCCATTGCGCCCTTCTACCTGAAATACGGTAGCTTTGGCGAAGGACTTGGTAATTTCCTGACCTGGGGTGAGTTCCCCGGCGAGGATAACAGCGATGTTTCCAAATTCCTGGTCCCGCGGGCGGTCATCCTGAACCGCGACCTGGCGAATGTCCAAATGCCCGATCCGCGTGATTTCGCCAAGATGCAGGAATACGTGGCCCATTCATGGTACGGATACAAGGGCGGAGATCAAACCGGGCTGCATCCGTGGCAGGGTGAAACGAACTTCAATTACACCGGTCCGAAGCCTCCCTATGAACTGCTGGACGTCGAACGGAAATATTCCTGGCTCAAGGCCCCGAGGTGGGCGGAGACGCCCATGGAGGTCGGTCCATTGGCTCGGGTTCTGGCCATGTATGCCAGAGGACACAAACAAACCAGGGAACTGGTGAACCTGGTGCTTTCCACGTTGAATGTACCCATCACCGCCGTATTCTCCACGTTGGGCCGTACGGCCGCCCGGGCGATCGAAACCAAGGTTTTTGCCGATGCCATGCGTGTGTACTACGACGACCTGGTGGCGGAGATCAAGGCAGGCCATACCCAAACGTTTAATGGCAATAAATGGGAACCGCTGACCTGGCCTCGCCGAGCCCAAGGTTTCGGCTACATGGAAGCGCCCCGCGGTGCGCTGGGCCACTGGATCGTGATCGCCAACCGCAAGATCAAGAATTACCAGATCGTCGTCCCCACCACCTGGAATGCATCGCCGCGCGATCACAAGGGCCAAGCGGGTGCTTATGAGGCCTCGCTGGTCGGCACCCCGCTGGCCAAACCAGAATGGCCCTTGGAAGTATTACGCACGATCCATTCATTTGACCCTTGCATGGCCTGCGCCATTCACATGGTGGATACGGAAGGAAAAGAAGTAGGAGAGACTGCCACCGGTTTGAGTGTTTCTTTTCGATGAGTGCCGAGATCCCGGCAGAGCGAAAAGCAGTACTCGGGCTCGGCAATCTGTTGAACCGAGACGAAGGATTGGGCGTCCGGGCCTTGAAGCTTCTTGACGTTCGCTTGGGCCAGCCGCGTGATTTTGAATTGCTCGATGGCGGCGTGCTGGGATTGAACCTGCTCATGATCATCGAAGAATGCAGCCACTTGCTGATCCTGGACGCGGTCAATGCCGGCCAGCTCGCGGGAACGGTTATCGAAATGAGCAAGGAACAAATTCCACTCTATACCGGCATCAAGCTTTCGCAGCACCAGGTCTCTTTTCAGGAAGTGTTGGCCATGGCAAATTTGCGCGGCAATCTTCCCGCACACCTGCACCTGGTAGGTATTCAGCCCAAAAATGTTTCGCTTGGCCTGGAGTTGAGCCCGACCGTCGAACGCGCTTTGCCGGAAGTGGTTTCCAGGGCCTGTGCCGTTTTAAAAACATGGCAGTGATCGAGAAATAAGCAGCGGAGAACATTTATCTGATGGATTACTATTTTTTAGACGCCGTTCCCTGGGAGCATAGCCAGACGCTTTATCACGCGGCGGCATACCTTGGCCGAGAAGCCCTGTTCATCCTGCGTCCGGCAACGCCTTACCTGTGCATTGGCTTTCACCAGGATGCCCAGCAGGAAATCGACTTGGACTTTGCCCGCCGGAACGCCATTCCCGTGTTCCGCCGCGAAGTCGGCGGCGGGGCGGTTTATCTGGACGGACAGCAGTTGTTCTTTCAGCTGGTCATTCGTCGCAATCATCCGGGCGCCCCGGCCACTATTTCCGCATTCTATGAAAAATTTCTGCGGCCGGTCATTGACACATTTCGCCGTTTCGGCGTAACTGCTGAATACAAACCGGTGAATGATATCGTGGTCCGCGGCCGAAAAATATCCGGCACCGGCGCAGCCCAAATCGAGAATATGCTGATCCTGGTGGGGAACTTCATCCAGAATTTCAATTTTGAAATGATGTGCAGGTGTCTGCGCGTAGCGGATGAAAAATTTCGCGATAAAATCCACAAGACCATGGCCGAGAATCTGACAACATTTTTGCAGGAAACAGGCACCATCCCGGCAAATGCCGACCTGGCAGCCGAATTAGCCAGGCGCTATGAGCCGCTTCTCGGCGAACTAGTACCGAGGCGGCTGGACGCGGAATTGACTCAGAAGGCCGATGAAGTCCTGGCCGTGATGAACACGCCAGAATGGCTGCTGGCCAATGATCAGCGCCGGCCCGATCCCGACCGGGTGAAAATAGCCGAAGGAATTTATGTCATTCAGAAAATACTCAAGACCCCCGGAGGATTGATCCGCCTTACCGCCGTCAACCATGATGGTGTGCTGAAAAATGTTCATATTTCCGGTGATTTCTTTTTCTTTCCGGCCGACGGCATCATCAGCCTGGAAAAAATGCTTGAGAATGTTCCCGCGGAAATCGAAGCGATCTCCCGTGTCGTGAACAGGTTTTATCGGCAGCCGGGGATCGAATCCCCCGGAGTGATTCCGGCTGATTTTAAACAAATCTTGGCGGATTGAACCAATCGTCTTGATTGAAGGCTTTGCCGGATCCACAAAAATCATTTTTCTTTAGTTCCACTGAATAAAGCCGATGTTTTTTTGCGAGACTTATTTTTTTTTCGGCATCCTGCTATAATCCAACTTCCGAATTTTTTCCTTCCAGGACAAATATAATGACCCATTTTATTGGCGAAATCGCGGCTTTGCTCACGGCAGTCTGCTGGTCATTTAATTCAGTGGTCTTCACCTGGGCCGGGAAGCGGGTGGGATCGGTCACGGTAAACTCTGTACGGCTATGGACCGCCTTCCCGGTTCTGCTGCTGCTGCACTGGCTGTGGTTCGGCAACGCGCTGCCTTTGGATATCGGGCTGCAACGTTTTTTCTACCTAGCCATTTCGGGCCTCATCGGTTTTGTCGCTGGCGATACCATGCTGTTTGAATCCTTCCTGTTGATCGGTCCCCGCCTGGCCATGCTGCTGGCGCTACTGGTCCCCGTATTCAGTACGCTGCTGGCTTGGGTATGGTTAGGTGAAACGCTGCGGCTGCCGCAGATCATCAGCATCCTGGTGACCATTGGCGGCGTCGCCTGGGTGGTGGCGGAAAAAACCGCACCGGCCGCCGCTCCCGCTTCCGGTCAGCCGCGAAAGTATCGCCTGGGAATAATACTGGCCGCCGGTGGGGCGGCGGGCCAGGCGCTGGGGCTGCTTTTTTCACGCCTGGGCCTGGCGGGTGATTATTCAGCCATATCGGCCACCCTGATTCGCGTCGGCGCCGCCGGGCTCATGCTGGCGATCATCAGCCTTCTGCAGGGAAAATTTTTTAGTCACTGGGCCAGGATGAAGGATAAAGCGGCATGGCTACAGATCACCGCCGGTGCACTGACCGGGCCGGTTCTCGGGGTCGTTCTCTCCCTAGTGGCCATCGCCCACACCCAGATCGGTGTCGCCGCCACACTGATGTCCATCACCCCGGTTCTGCTGTTGCCGGTTTCGCATTTTCTTTTCAGGGAAAAAATCACTTCGCGGGCGATTCTCGGAACACTGGTCGCCTTGTTGGGAGTCGTTCTGCTCTTCTTTGTTTGATCCGCGACCGCCAAAATAAAGGCCTACGGGATAATGGCTAAAATTCGAATTCAACCCCACCCATGGGTATGAACCGCCATTGATAGATCACATCGGGCTTGTTTTCATTCTTGTTCCAATAGCGCTGGGCGATATTTTTTTTATCGTAAGCATTCCAGATATTCAAATATACCGTCAGGTTGGATTTTTTAAAATTCCAATGCTTATCGATTCGCAAATTCAAAGCGTGATATGCCGGGTTGCGCGCCCCGTTCACCTCGGATGCGTCAAAAATGGGTGTATTCAGGGCGGTCGAGGCGGACATGTCAAACGGCGTATAGGGAGTGCCCCCTGCGTAAGTCCAGCGCAGGCTGAACTCCCATTGATAGTTCGGCTTGAAGCCCCCTTCCATCGAAACCAAAACCTGGTTATCATAAATCCGCGGTCGCCACCTGCCGTCCAAGTCCAGGTACCTGGCGCGAAAATAGGCCATGCACAAAATCCCATAAAGTTTTTTCGCCAGCTTTTTCTGCAGGGTCAATTCCACGCCGTAGGAACGAGCCCGACCCGTATCGACCACCTGGTTGTGGGCCTGAAAACCCACTACGTAGAAATCGTCCACCAAAAACATGGTGGGCTGCGCCGGGTCTTGCGGAAAATTGCGGTATTCCTTGTCGTACATTTCCAGGGTCAGCATGGTGCTTTCACCCAGCATGTGGCTGAAGCCCAGCACGTAGTGGTAGGCTTTGGGATCCTTCAAATCCCGTCCGTTTTCGGGAAAGGTGATGGCCAGCTCCAGGGGCAAATTCTGGCGAAAAATGCCGAAGGCGGCCACCAGCGACAAGCGCTCAGTTATTTTTTGCGAAACTGACAGGCGCGGAGAAATAAAAACATGATCATTGAAGGAATAATAATCGGCCCGGACCCCCAGGTTGAAGTTCATGCCGAAAAAAGGTTTCCAGGTGGCATTGGCAAACACGCCCGACTGCACGGCCTCGGTATCCATGTCCTTGGAAAAGGCCGGCAGCGCGTCCCCGAAAATGTTGGTGTACGGCCCGATGGTGTAGTCATAATTGTTTTCGATCAGCCGTGATTCCAAACCGAACTGGAGCTGCAAGGGATCGGTGATGCGCAAATAATTCACGTTGCGGAATTTGAAACCCCTTTCCGCCGTGGCATCCCGGTATAATGGTTCATTTTCCGCGATGGTGAAATAATCGGTCTTGAAGGCCCGGTATGTACTGGACAAGGAGAAATCGGAAAAACCGGCTTTCGGCCAGAGCGAACGCAAGGTGACACCCACGGTGGCGATATCGGTCTTATAACTTCCATAGGCGGTCAGGCTCGGATCCAACTCCACGGCGTCTTCCCTGGAGAACTTGATCGTGTCAATTCCCGCCATGACCATGGCTGTCAATTTGAGGTACGGCGACAGGTCCACATGCGCTTTACCCAAAAAATCGCTGTAACGTGGCGCCACCCCCGAACCGATGGCGTCAACGATCAAATCCAGATAGCTTTTCCGCGCCGAGAACATCCAGCTTCCTTTTTTCCCCAATGGGCCCTCGCCGACGGCACCAAACCCAGCCATGCCCGCTTCCA